>MEOR01000127.1 GCA_001769295.1 Bacteroidetes bacterium GWF2_49_14
TAAAGTGTTGCAACCAGAAGAATCTCCGACACCTTCTTCTTCATCAGGTCGTGGAAGATGTTCTTATCTGCCGTCTGCTTGCTAAGGAATTGCTGAAGAAGCAGCCGGCTGTCTTTCATCGATTCGGTATAGACTATCTTTTTGAATTTATAGTCATCACGTTCCCGCGGCGGCCTTACAACTGAAACCTTACCGGTCAGCCCGTTCAGATATCCTGTTATTAAGCCTGACAGGTTGTGGATAAGATCCCGCTCCTCATTCAGAAAAGGACCTTCATCGGCATCGGGCATTTGCTGGGTATAGAAAACCTCAATGAGTCCGATTTTTCCGTCGGCGGAGCTGAATTCCTGCTGCTGCAGCCATTCCGTCTGCTTGAACCTAAGGCTCAGGAACTCCTGGTTATCATAGACAATTCTTGCGCAGGTTTTTTGCGGATATTGCCAGCCGCGGGGGATGATCAGGGCAATCTGTCGAAATGTTTCTGCAAGTGGCTGGCCCTCTGAGATAATGGAGGTGGTCCGGTTAATCGTCATCAGTTCCTTCACACGTTCAGTATGCTCAGCCAAGAGGCGCTGCATATCCGGACGTTTCGGGCGGTTGGATTCCATATTATTGGGGTTAATCTAAGTATCGCCAATTTAGCAAAAAAACCCCGGGTTGAAGCCCGGGGTTACTGATGTCTTTCGAAGTCTTCGAAGAGTATTCCACCCTTCAATCAGATAACTCTCACTTTACTTCCCAGGTTGCCCCGGAATGAAGAAGCTCCTTCATGTTCTTAATCTTGCTCTTGGCCCGGATGGCATCAATCTGCACCTCAATCTTTTCGTCATAGGAGGACTGGGCCTCGCAAGCCCTGATCACTCCAAGGGCGACCGGATATTTGGGATATTCCATATTGGCAAGCAAAAGATGGATACCGGCAAATTCCGTTTGTGCATCGTGGACCAGGAGATCCTTTTCTGATATACCGTTTTCGCCCAACTGCACCGGCTCGATCATGTTCTTCCTGAGCATCAAGCCCTTATCCTGATTTTTTCCATAGATCATCGGCTCGCCGTGCTTAAGCATGATGATGCGGTCGTCGCGGTTTTCTTTATCTGCGATATCGGCCCAGATATTGTCATTGTAAATGACACAATTCTGCAGAACCTCAATGATCGAAGTTCCTTTGTGCTTCGCAGCCTCCAGGTAAATATCCGTTGAATACTTGGGCATGGAATCAATCGTTCGTGCATAAAAACTGCCATTGGCGCCGATCACAAGCCCGCCGGGTTTAAACGGCCGTTCAACCGTGCCAAACGGCGATGTTTTGGTAACCGCTCCCTGTTTTGATGTTGGAGAGTACTGCCCTTTTGTAAGGCCATAAATAGCATTATTAAAGAGAATCAGATTCAGGTCAATATCACGGCGGACTAAGTGAATAAAATGATTTCCACCGATGGCCAGGGCATCACCGTCTCCGGTAATCACCCAAACGCTTAAGTGGGGATTGGCCACCTTCACGCCGCTGGCAATGGCGGCAGCCCGGCCGTGAATACCATGAAAGCCATAGGTATTCAGGTAATATGGGAACCTAGAGGAGCATCCGATTCCGGAAATAAAAACAACATCCTCATGCTTGTATCCGATCTGCGGAAGAGCCTTGAGTACTGAACTAAGAACGGCATGATCACCGCATCCTGCACACCAGCGAACCATCTGGTCGCTCTTGAAATCTTCGGGCTTATAGGTATTGATATCCATTTTTTACTCCTCCAGGTTTTTAAGGATGGCTTCTTTCAGGTCTTTAACCGTGAACGGAAGGCCCATTATCTTGTTAAATTGACGATATAAAAACTCGGGATGATTCATCCGCAGGTAACTGGCGAACTGTCCGAGATTGATCTCGCAAACCAGCCGTTTTTTAAACTTTCCAAGAATCTCTGCCGTGTTGAGAGGAAGGGGGTTGATGTAGTTGAAATGCACCATGGCAAGTTTGTGACCTTCCCGGCGCACCTCGGATAAGGCTGTGACCAGGTGTCCATAGGTTCCGCCCCAGCCAATGATGACCAAATCAGCGTCCTCGTCACCAATGATCTCAAGCTTCGGAAGTCCTTGAGCGATCCGTTGAACTTTCTGATCCCGGATATGCGTCATCTCTTCATGATTCTCGGGAACGTAGGAGACTGTACCTGTCCGGTTCATCTTTTCCAGACTTCCTAAACGGTGCTCCAGGCCGGGCGTTCCGGGAAATGCCCAGGTACGCGCCAGAGTCTCGGGATCCCTTGCATAGGGTAACCATCCCGTGGTTCCTTCGGCAACTTTGGGTACCGTGATCCCGGGATATTCATCAAGATCAGGGATCTTCCAGGGTTCAGTGCCGTTTGCCAGAAAGCCATCGGTAAGAAGGATCACGGGAGTCATGTGCTCCACGGCAATCTTTGCCGACATGAAAGCATATTCAAAACAGTTGGAAGGTGTGGATGAAGCTATCACAACCACCGGACTTTCACCGTTCCTGCCATACAGGGCCTGAAGAAGATCCGACTGTTCGGTTTTGGTTGGCAATCCTGTTGACGGCCCCCCACGCTGCACGTTGACAATTACCAGCGGTAGTTCGGTCATTACGGCCAATCCGATCGCTTCTCCCTTTAGGGCTAATCCCGGTCCGGAAGTCGATGTTACCGCAAGTGAGCCGGAAAAACTGGCTCCAATGGCAGTGCATATGCCTGCAATCTCATCTTCTGCCTGAAATGTTTTGATTTTCAAATCTTTGCGAGCTGCCAACTCTTCGAGTATCCCGGTGGCAGGAGTGATGGGATAGGAACCCAAGAACAGCTGGAGATCAGCTTTTTCAGCAGCGGCCATCAATCCCCATGCAACGGCCTGGTTTCCGTTAATGCTCCGGTAAATACCCTTTTCAATTTCAGCCGGTCTGACCTTGAAGTTATTTGCAAATGCCTCGATGGTCTCAGCATAAAAATAGCCGTCATTCAAAACCTTTGTATTTGCCTCGATAAGAACCGGCTTCGATGCAAATTTCTTATTGAAAAAACGGATCGCATGTTCCAGTGGGCGGTCATACAGCCAGCTTACAATCCCGAGGGCAAACATGTTCTTGCAACGCATGATCGATTTCTGATCAAGCCCGATATCTTTCAGGCTCTCCCGCGTGAGTGAACTGACCGGAGCTGAGATAAGCTGAATACCCCCAACAACTTCCTCCTCGAACGGATCGCCCTTGTATCCGGCTTTTTCTATATTCTTGGCATCAAAGGCATCGGAATCATATATGATAATGCCGTCTGGTTTTACCCATCTGAAATTGGCTTTCAGCGCAGCCGGATTCATGGCGACAAGCACATCACAATAGTCGCCCGGAGTATTGATCTGAGTATGTCCAAAGTGAACCTGGAAACCTGAAACCCCTCCAACCGTTCCTTGCGGAGCCCTGATTTCCGCTGGATAATCGGGGAACGTTGAAACATCATTACCGAAAAGGGCCGAAGTATCGGAGAAAAGCGTCCCGGTGAGCTGCATGCCATCGCCGGAATCCCCCGAAAACCGGATGGCCACCTCTTCGATTTCAATGACCTTTGCCTGTTTACTCATAGTGGATTTTATGTTAGGATGTTTTAGTCCGCAAAAGTAATCAGATTTCTATTGTGAATAAAATGACAAATGCTTGTGTATTTTTGCAAACCAAGAATTATTCAAAAAGGAGAATATGGCCCTTATTAAATCTATCAGAGGTTTTGTTCCGATCATCGGCAAGAACTGCTATCTGTCTGAAACAGCAGTAATTATAGGAGACGTTGTGATCGGTGACGATTGCAGTATCTGGTTCAACGCAGTTCTCCGGGGTGATGTTAATTCCATCCGGATCGGTAACCGGGTGAATATTCAGGACGGGGCTGTGCTCCATACATTATATGAAAAGTCGGTGGTTGAGATCGGCAACTCGGTTTCGGTTGGCCATAACGCCGTTATTCATGGGGCTAAGATTCATGACCGTGTGCTGATCGGGATCGGTGCCATTGTACTGGATCATGCGGTGATAGGTGAAAACTCGATCATTGCTGCCGGAGCGCTCGTGAAGGATTCAACGATTGTGGAGCCTAACAGCATCTATGCCGGGGTCCCGGCCAAAAAGGTCAAAGATATCGATCCGGAACAGACCCGCGAAATGATCGATAAGATCGCAGGGAATTACCTGTTCTATTCTAAATGGTACGAATAACCTCAGCCGGCTGATTACCAGAGACCTGTTTAATAATCAGCTCAAGCGGCCCCGGATCCCCGGTGGTGAAGAACTGATGAACCGGTGAATCCGGACCGGGGTTAAGCCCCCTGAAATTTTCAAGTACTTTTCTGGTCTGCCTTGCTACAGCAGGCGCCGGATCAATGATAGTAACCCCAACCGGCAGAATATTCCGTATCATCGGAATCAGGAAAGGATAATGGGTGCAACCCAAAACCAGCTGGTCAATACCTGATTCTATCATCGGACGCAGGTAGTGTTCAAGCAGATCATGTGTTTCCACGGATTTGAGCAGGCCTGCCTCGATAAGCTCAACAAGTCCGGTGCCGGCCTGAACATGAACCTCCACAGCCCCGGCGAACATTCCTTTTGTTCGTATAAAATGTTCACCCTTGAAAGTCCTGGCAGTCGCCAAAACACCGATATGCCCTGTTTTTGAGGCAAGAGCGGCTGGCTTGACCGCCGGCTCAACGCCGATAAATGGGACCTCATACTCCCTCCTAAGGGTTGTAATTGCGGCTCCTGTTGCAGTATTGCACGCCACAACGATAAGCTTGCACCCTCGGTCAAGGAGAAATGAAGTGATAACCCTGGATCTTTCTGTAATATATTTCTTGCTCTTGGTTCCGTATGGAGCATGGGCAGAGTCAGCCAGATACATCATGGATTCCCCGGGCAGTGCGGATGAAAGCTCCTTCCATACGCTCAATCCCCCGATCCCGGAATCAAAAACTCCGATAGGTGAAATTGTATTCATACTTAAAAAAAAATCCCTGCCGGATAGGCAGGGATCAAATTTAGTATTATACTGAATTATTTCAATCCTAGTTTGGCTTTTACAAGGGGAAGCACATTAAGGGTTTCGTCCTCCGGGAAATAAACAACAGCACCTGAGGCAATATCCAGGATGTACGTGTACTTATTGGCAATCGCTACGTCTTTGATAGCTTTACGTACCTTATCGATGATCGGCTGCAAAAGTTCACCCTGCTTTTTCTGCAGTTCCTGCTGGGCCAGCGTACGGTAGTTTTCAATCTTCTGGTTCAGTTCCATGATCTCAGCTTCCTTTGCTTTTTTAACAAAATCAGTTAGCGAATCCTGCTGACGGGCATATATTTCATACTTTTTAGTGGCCTCAGTCTGCATCTCTTCCATCACTTTGTTTAGGTCCACACTGTATTGTTCAAACACCTTTGCTGCGCTGTCACGCTCCGGCATCAATGCCATGACTTCTTCAGAATTGATATGACCGATCTTTAACTGAGCATAGGATGCCGAACCGGCGACGATGGAAAACAGCACGAAAGCTGAAACAAACAAGAATGACTTTTTCATTGTAAAGGATTAATCAGATTATACAGAAATATCTAATACTGTGTTACTTAAAATGGTCGGCAAATATAGGAATTAATTCTGAATTCCCATCTTCTTCAGTACGTCATCGCTCTTGTCATACTTCGGATCCGTGAAAAGGATCGTCGGACCGGCAGCGACATCAAAGATCAGGGCATATGCGCCTTCTGTTGCGAGGTCCTTGACTGCATTGAAAACATCGTCCTGAATCGGCTTAACCAGTTCCTGGCGTTTTTTAAAAAGCTGTCCGTCCGGAGCAAAATATTTTTTCTGCAGATCCTTCAGGTCTTTTTCTTTCGCCATGATCTCATCTTCGCGCCTTGTCCTCATTTCCTCGGTCAGGAGAACCCGCTCGGCCTGATAATCCTTGTAGATCTTCTCTATCTCCGTACGCTTGCCTTCAATCTCTTTCTGCCACTCCTCCGAAAAACGATCCAGCTGCTTTTGTGCAGCATCATACGCCGGAATCCTTCCCAGGATATAATCGGTATTTACATACGCAAACTTCTGGCTGAAGCCCATGGTCGCTCCCGCGATCAATAAACTCATCAAAACGACTATCTTTTTCATAACCTCTTTTATTTGTATCAATCAATTTCCATACCAACCCGACACATCCATTTTCTTTGCGTCCGTCGTCGGTCATCCGTCATCGGTCAATTCATTTGCGATCCCAGCACAAAATGGAACTGGCTGTGGTTTTTACCTGTTGTTCCGGGAATATCGTCAAATCCGTAGCCCCAGTCAACGCCCATCAGACCGAACATGGGCAGGAAGATCCTGACCCCCAGACCGGCTGCACGCTTAAGCTCGAAGGGATTAAAATCCTTGAATTCATACCAGGCATTACCCGCCTCGAAAAAAGCAAGGGCAAAGAGAGTGGCATTTGGATTAAGGGAGATCGGAAAGCGCATTTCCATGGTGAATTTTGTGTAGAGGTTTGCTCCTTCTGCCGGTGTGATCGATCCGTTAGCATAACCCCTTTGAGCAATAATGTCCCGTCCGTAATAGCTATATCCCATCATGCCGTCTCCCCCGACTTCATAATTTTCGAATGGGGAACGCGCATATTTATTATAAAAGCCGAGATATCCGAATTCTGCCTTTGTAGCCAGAACAAAGTCCCTGGTTTCTGCATCCTTCTCCTTGCCTACGATAGACCAAAGCTTTGTGTACCAGGCTGATTTGAACGACCACTTATGATATTCGACCCATTTGTACCGTTCGGCGTCGGTAAGTTTGCTGTAATCTTTATTGTTGAAGGCTGAATATGGAGGTGTGATCTGCAGGGATAAGCTGAAGTTGGATCCTGTCCTCGGATAGATGACCTGGTCCTGTGAATTTCGTCCCATTGTGGTGGTAAAGCTGAAATTATTGCTTACCCCGTCCTTAATGACAAAATAGGACCATGAATCCAGCGCATAGCGTTGGAACGACAGCTGGTTAAACAATGTAAACCAGTCATCCGGCCAAGCCAGACGGCGGCCCAGTCCGATAGAAGCACCCGAGATCTTCATCGATTGATGGAGCGGGTCTTCAACTTTCCGGCCATTGGTCTGAACGGTATGATATAATGAAACGGAGAAGGAGTTTGGTTTTTTACCGCCAAGCCACGGCTCAACGAAAGATGCACTGTAAGCCTGATAATACTTGCCATTTGATTGTGCCCGGATGCTCAGGTTCTGGCCATCACCGGAAGGCAGGGGCCGCCATGCACTCTTATTAAAGAAATTCTTAGCGGAGAAATTTCCAAAGCGGACTCCCAAAGTTCCGATAACCATGCCTGCACCCCATCCGCCGGAAATCTCAATTTGATCATTAGCCCTTTCAGCCAACTGGTATTCAATATCAACCGTCCCGTCCAAAGGATTTGGTATCGGAACCGGTGTGATCTTTTCGGGATCAAAGAATCCCAGCTGCGCAAGTTCACGGACCGTCCTGATCACGTCAGACCGCTTAAACAGGTCACCCGGCTTGGTTCTCACCTCGCGGCGGATCACATGCTCATTGGTGCGGTCGTTGCCGGTAATGATCACTTTATTGATTCTTGCTTCGGTCCCTTCGCGGATGACAATTTGGATATCCACCGAATCATCGTCAATATTTACCTCCAGAGGAGTTGCCTCGTAAAAGAGATATCCATAGTCCATGTAAAAGTTCCCCACGGCATCCGGATCATTGCTGAGCCTGTCTGCCAGCACAGCCTGATCATATACATCACCCTTTTCAATTTTCAGTTGTTTACTCAAAAAATCACTGGTGTACCGGGTATTTCCCGCCCAACTGATGTTCCGGAAGAAGTACTGGTTGCCTTCTTCAATCTTCATTTTCAGACCTACTGTCCCGTCATCATTGTGGTACAGCGAATCCTTTACAATCCTTGCATCCCGGTATCCGAGCTCGTTATACTTGGCAATAACATTCACCTTATCATCCTCAAAGTTCTCGTCGAGGTATTTGGATGCCTTAAAAATGTTATACCAGGCTTTCTGTTTGGTCTCCTTCATCGCCCGCCGGAGCTTCTTTTCCGGAAGAACGCTGTCTCCCTCAAACTGAATTTCGCGGATCTTAACCTTGTTCTTTTTATTGACCCGGATATCCAGGCTGGTTGCATTCTGCAGGGCGGTGTCGGGTTTCTGGATGATATCGACCTCTGTATTCAGGTATCCCTTGCTGATAAAATGGTCCTTTGTAAGGTAGATGACCCTTGAAATAGTAAAAGGTGTTACCAGGTTACCCCTGACCAGTTTCACTTTTTCTTTGAGGTCATCAGCCTCCTGCTTATTTACACCTGAAAATGAGAACTGGCTTAGCCTCGGCATTTCCTGCAAATAGATATCCAGGAAAATCATTTTCCCTTCGATGCTTGTTGCGGTTATGCGAACATCAGAAAACAATTCCTGGTCCCATAGTTTTTCGATCGCCTTTCGGATGTCCTCACCCGGAAAGGTTATGGTTTTGCCAATTTCCAAACCGGAGAACTGCAACAACACATTTTGAGCGAGATACTTAACACCGGAAACCGTAACTCCCCCGATTTCATAGTCCATCGCTTCCCGGTTATAATTAATAACCTGAAGGGATTTCTGGGGTTCTTCCTGACAAAAAGCTGCGTACGAGGAAAGGAGAAGGGCTGTAAAAATGAGTAATTTCTTGATCATAAAAATTCTCGGTTATAATTGCTCGCTGATCTTTCCGAAACGGCGTTCGCGGTTTTGATAATCCAGCAAAGCAGCATAGAAATCCTCTTTCCGGAAGTCCGGCCAGAATTTCTGGGTGAAGTATAATTCTGTGTAGGCTAACTGATACAGTAAGAAATTACTGATTCTGAATTCTCCGCTGGTTCGGATAAGAAGTTCAGGGTCGGGTATGCCAGCGGTTTCAAGGTATTGTTCGAACAGGGTGCAGCTCATGTCCTCGGGTTTGATCTTCCCGTTGCAGGCATCTGTTACGATATTCTTTGCAGCCTGGATCAGCTCGGTTCTTGAGCTGTAAGAGAGAGCAAGAATTACGGTAAGGCCAGTGTTTCCGGCAGTCTCTTCTGTTAACCGGATCAGTTCCCGCCTCGGAGTGTCAGGAAGCTTGGATAAATCCCCTATCGTTCTGAGCTTCACATTGTTTTCAACCAATTTGCGGGTTTCCTTTTTTATGGTCGAAACCAGCAAACCCATCAGGGCTTCTATCTCATCCATGGGCCGGCCCCAGTTCTCGGTACTGAAAGCATATAGGGTAAGGTAATCTATTCCCAGTTCTCCGCTTGCCTCTACAACCTCATGAACAGGAGTCACACCATTCTGATGGCCGAAGATCCTGTTGGCCCCCATTCTTCTCGCCCACCTGCCGTTTCCATCCATGATGATGGCCACATGCCTCGGCAATTTTTCCTTGATCAGTTTTTCCTTTAAACTCATCTGCGTTTGTTGCGTTCTTTATCGTAAAATGGACAGGTTTTGCATGTCTTTACTACGGTGTAACCAATGGTAATACCTACATGGGATTTCCAGTTGGAGTTCAGAAAGTTCATGACTGGATTTTCAGGATCGGTCCAATCTTTCTGATATCCCTTCCTGAGCGCCCATTCAAAACCCAGTGTCATGTTCGGCAAAGCATTATAGCGGACTCCCAGGTTAAAGGGAATCCTGATGTTCCGGAGCCAGAAGCTACCCTTTTTTGAAGTTGCATTCTGGATCTGGCTGATCTGGTTCATGTCCACCAGATAGCTTAATCCGGTAGCAACATATGGGCTTATTTTCGCTGTTTCACGGCGCGGGTTCAGTGCATGGAAATTGAACTCAAAAAGTCCGTAACCCTCAAAAAAATCAGGTGTAGTGGTTACAACATTAAGACCGGCATTTACCCCTCCCCGCACTGCATACCGGGGATTAAGATTATACCGGTAATAGGCACCTGCAGCATATCCTAAGGTTCCAGGAACCGGAATCGGAAGGATGGTATGCAGGTGCGACTGAGATAATCCCAGAAACAACCCGTAGTCATAACTCTGCTGCGCACGTATCCCGAGCATGGTCATGGTAAACCCGATAATTAACAGTAATTTCTTCATTTCCGGCTAATTGCAAGTGGTAGTATCATCTGCCACCTACAATAACTGCTAAAGCGCAAATATAGTATAAATAACACAGGATAAATCGACCATAAACCAGACGGCTCAGCCCCGTGAAAGTTACAGTCGGGAATCAGTTTCGCTTGTCGGCACCCCACATCAGTTTGGTGCGCAGCGTCTGATAGAAATTGTGATCACTCAGCCTGATCGTCTGAATGGTGAACGGGGCTTTGGAGATTTCGAGTTCGAGGCCATGGTCAATTACCACGGACCGGGAGTCGGCAGATACCAGCAAGTTACCGCTGCGGCTCTCGATCCTGAGAGTGAGTTTCATGGTATCTTTATATACCAGGGGCCGGACAGTGAGGTTATGAGGTGCAATAGGCGACAGAACCAGGTTTCCGCTGCCGGGTAATACAAGCGGGCCCCCAACACTTAGGGAATATGCTGTGGAACCCGTTGGTGTGGAGGCAATCAACCCGTCAGCCCAGTATGTATTAAGGAATTCACCATCAAGATACGCATGGATTCGAAGCATCGCGGAATCATCCCTCTTGTGCACGGTGATCTCATTCAAGGCAAAATTGAATTCGCCAAAAAGGGGCTGCTCGCTTTTTACCTGAATCAGCGTTAACTCCTCTGTTTTTCCGATATCATGCATTACCGAATCAACAGCCGCAACTATTTCATCCTGAGAAATATCGGCAAGAAACCCCAACCGGCCGCTATTGATTCCGGCTACCGGAATCGGCAGGTCCCTGACCAAGGTGATCGCTTCAAGAAAAGTCCCGTCTCCGCCAATACTAAACATCGTTCCGCCAATCTTGCTCAAGTCATCATAATCACCAAAGGTTCCGGTATAAGGAGAAGTATCATTCAGCCAGCAATTAATGAATTTTGCGAAAGGCCCGAATACATAAACTCTTGCATTGTAATCCTTTAACCGATTCAACAATGACCGGAATCCAATCCGGAATCCCTCTCCGAATTCACGGCCGAAAAGCAAAATGACGCGTTGATCCATCGGGTTGTTCATACTGACTAAAGATTCATATAATTCATAAGCTCCTCATACCGGCTTCGATAGAAATCATCTACAGTATCATTATCAAGAAAATACGAACTCACGGAATACCCAAAACGTTCCAGCGACCTTGTAATCGCAATGATCTCGGTTGTATTTATTTTAATGGTGACCTGGATTTCGGTGGATCCGGGGGCCGGGGATACAAACAGACTCAGGATCCTGGCGTTATTCTCTTCAATGATTCTTGAAAGGCTGGCTAAAGAATAGTCCCTTGCAGCCATGGTTAAAACGAGAATAGCACCCGGCTGGCCCGATGAGGTCAGCAAACTGAATTTTTGCACGAGTTCGGTAAGAGTGATTGAACCTATGTATTGCTTGGCCTCAGACAGGACAGGCAGCAGGGTCAGCCGATGACTGGCGAATTCTTCAATAACCTCGAAAACATGTTGTTGCTCTGAGGCATAAACCCTCTCCAGGTGAGGCAGGCAGGATTTCAGCCTTCGGGTCTGGTCCGGCAATCCAAGCAGGTCGGATTCTGATATCAACCCAAGATACTCGCTCGTGTCTCCAATCGGCAGATGTGTAACCCTGTACAAATCCATCCAGCCCAGAACATCCGCAATGGTATCCTCCACCGAGGCCAGGGGAATTATATCGGTTACCAGGTCCCTCGCGATCATATCAGGAGATTATTCGTAATTTTAGTTTTTTAAACTTTTTGCCGGAATGACAAGATTAAGCGTAAATATAAATAAAATTGCCACACTCCGGAATGCACGGGGTGGCAACGTTCCCGATCTCCTGAAGGCTGCATCTGATTGCGAGCGGTTTGGCGCCCAGGGGATCACCGTTCACCCGCGGCCCGATGAAAGGCACATTCGGTATCAGGATGTCCTCGATCTGAAGCCCCTGATTACAACAGAATTCAATATTGAGGGATACCCTTCAGAGACTTTTATCAGATTGGTTACCAGCGTAATACCCGAACAGGTTACCCTTGTACCCGATGCACATGACGCAGTCACCTCCAATGCAGGCTGGAACACGGTAAAATATACCCGCTTCCTGGAAGAAGTGGTGGCCCGGTTTCATGAAAAAGGTATCAGGGTTTCCATTTTTGTGGATGCAAATCCGGAGATGGTCCGTTGTGCCGCAAAAACCGGAACCGACCGTATCGAATTATATACCGAGCCTTATGCCACCCTGTTTCCCCTGAATCCCGGACAGGCAATAAAGCCTTTCCTGGAAGCCGCCGCCGTGGCAAAGGATTGTAAGCTGGATCTCAATGCCGGTCATGACCTGAATCTGGAAAATCTCAATTATTTTGCTTCGAATATTCCCGGTTTGCTGGAAGTCAGTATCGGCCATGCCCTCATATCTGACGCTCTTTACCTGGGTCTTGAGAATATTATTATGATGTATCGCCGGAAACTGGAAGTCCAATCAATATAAAGTGATACTCAAGTTTAGCCGCACAGGTCTGGGATTTCCACTGGTCATTCTGCACGGTCTTTATGGCTCGGGCGACAACTGGCTCACCATCGCCCGCGGTTTGTCGTCCGTTTGCGAGGTTTTCCTTGTGGACCAGAGAAATCATGGGGGCTCCTTTCATTCGATGCAGCACGATTACCCCTCCCTCTCAAACGATGTCAAGAACCTGATGGATCATCTCGGATTGGACAAGGCATTCATCCTCGGCCACTCAATGGGGGGGCGCACAGCCATGCGGTTTGCTTCCGATCATCCGGGCAGACTATCAGGGCTGATCATTGCCGATATCAGTCCGAGATCCTATACCGATCCGGAACTGGACGCCAATCATCAGAATTATCATCAGATCATCCTGAAAGCACTGTCCAAAGTTTCCCTTGAAGGTATAACACGAATCGGAGATGCAGAAAACCAGCTCGCCGGGATTCTACCCGACCGGCGCCTCAGGCAATTCCTTCTTAAAAACCTTGAGCGGACCCCCACTGGAGTTTTCAGATGGAAACTCAATATCCCGGCACTGCTTTCAAATCTGGATTCCTTGAATTCCGGGATGGAGGAAGAAATTTCCAAAGGCATGACTTTCACAAGATTTCCGGTACTTTTCTTGCGAGGCGGCCAGTCTGACTATATCCGCGATCCTGATATTCTCCTGATCCGAAAGCTTTATCCGCTGGCACAAATCGTTACCCTCAAGAATGCGGGCCACTGGCTTCATGCCGAACAACCGGCAGCTTTCATCACAACAGTAAAGACTTTCCTCAGGTATTGACATGCTCCCTGATCAGCGAAGTGAGAACCCTGATTCCAACCTTGTTCTCTCCACCCTGGGGTATAATAATATCTGCATAACGCTTTGAGGGATCGATGAACTCAAGATGCATCGGCTTGACAGTCTTCTCGTAACGGTCAAGCACGATATCAGCCGACCGGCCCCGTTCCGCCAGGTCTCTCCGGATCACGCGTGACAGGCGATCATCAGGGTCAGCGTCAACAAAAACCTTGATTTCCAGCAGGTCCCTGACTTCCTTTTGTGTTAAAATCAGAATCCCTTCTACAATTAACACCTTACGGGGTTCTATCAGGATTGTCTCTTCGGATCGGGTGCAGGTCAGATATGAGTAGATCGGCTGCCGAATTGAGTTTCCCTTTTTCAATTCTCTGATATGTCTCATCAGCAGAGGCCATTCGATGGAATCCGGATGGTCGAAATTAAGTTTCTGCCTCTCTTCCAACGGCATCTGACTGTTATCGCAGTAGTATGAATCCTGCGGCAGAAGTGCCACTTCGCCCTTTTTAAAAGCATCCATTACCTTTCGCACTACGGTCGTCTTTCCACAACCAGTGCCTCCTGCAATACCAACGATTAGCATATTTTATATATTTACAGTGTCGTCCAATACTAAAACACATGTGACCGGAGCATTCCAAAATAACGTAAATTTCTTCAAACACCATTGAGTATGCTTTACCCTTTGCGTTTTAAACCGATCTATCAGTACCGCCTTTGGGGTGGTAATAAGCTTAGGGATTTGCTCGGCAAAAAGGATGCCCCGGATAATACTGGAGAGAGCTGGGAAATATCCGGTATTCAGGACCAACTCTCCGTTGTGAAGGAAGGATTTCTGGAAGGCAATGATCTGCAGGAACTTATTGAGGTATATATGGGCGATTTGGTTGGTGATAAGGTTTATGAGAAACATGGGACCGAATTTCCGCTTCTCATCAAGCTCATCGATGCTCATGAGGTTTTATCGGTTCAGGTTCATCCTGATGACCAGCTGGCGAGTGAGAGGCATCATGCTTATGGAAAAACCGAATTATGGCAGGTCATTCAGGCAGATCCGGGCTCGGTTATCTATAACGGATTTAACCGGGAGATCACCCGGGAAGATTATTTGAAACATCTCTCCGAAAACAGGATCCAGGAACTTCTGAACATGGAACCTGTTGAATCAGGAAATGCCTTTTATATACCCGCCGGAAGAGTTCATGCAACCGGCGCGGGAATTCTCTTTGCTGAAATACAGCAGACCAGTGATATAACCTATCGGATTTATGACTGGAACCGCCTGGAAAAAAGCGGTCGGCCAAGAACCTTACACACGGACCTCGCCCTGGACGCCATCGACTTCAAGCATTACCCAAATTACCGGAATGAGTATACACCGGTAATTAATAAGCCGGTTTTAATTGCAAAATGTTCCTATTTCACAACGAACCTCATCTGGCTGAACCGAACTGTTGAAAGGGATTACGAGGATTTAGACTCGTTTGTTATTTACATCTGCACCCAGGGAAGCTTTCTCCTCTTTTTCGGAGATGAGATACCGATGTTGGTTAAGAAAGGCCATACAATATTGTTGCCGGCAATCATTAAAGAAGTAAAATTTGAACCCAGAGAGGAGTGCCGGGTGATGGAGGTGTATATTGAGCATGGTGATTAAAACAGCAGCCTTTGTAGCTTCGAACACTAATCCTTCCAAGTGTCCCAAGCCTGATAAGCCGGAATATGCATTTATCGGCCGCTCGAATGTTGGGAAATCAACCCTGATAAACCTGCTCACCGGCAGGAAAGCCCTCGCCAAAGTATCCGGATCGCCGGGGAAAACAAGGGCAATCAACCATTTTATTATTAATGATAACTGGTTTCTCGCCGATCTTCCGGGCTATGGTTACGCGAAAGTTTCAAAAACCGATCGCAAGGTGTTTTCAGGTTTCACAACCGCCTACCTGAAATCCAGGGAAAACCTGATGTCACTGTTTGTTCTCATTGACAGCCGGCTGGAGCCCCAGGCAATAGATATATCCTTTATCACTTTCCTCGGTGAAAACCAGATTCCATTCGTTCTTGTGTTCACAAAAACCGATAAGATCTCCGGTAACCAGGCTATGAAAAACATCGCCGCTTTCCGTAAAGTCATGAAAGCTGAATGGGATGAGCTTCCGCGCGAGTTTCTGACATCCTCGGTCACCGGAACAGGTCGCGATGAACTGCTCGGGTTTATTCAACAAACAAACCTACTTTTCAACCATCCCGGAACGAAGGGTTAATTATTGTTTACATTTGCTGCGGTTACCAGTTACCTTGTCATTTAAACAGTTTCTTTATGCAGCCTAACAGTCCGATCAAGATTTTCTCGGGGACCGGCTCCCGGTACCTGGCGGAGAAAATTTCAGCTTCTTATGGTATCGAACTGGGGAAATCCTCGGTACTCCGATTTAGTGACGGAGAGATTCAACCCTGCTTTGAAGAAACAGTCAGGGGTGACTTTGTTTTCATCGTTCAATCAACTTATTCACCGGCTGAGAATCTCCTGGAACTTCTTATGATGATTGATGCCGCCAGCCGGGCTTCAGCTTACAAAATTGTAGCCGTTATCCCCTACTTCGGATTTGCACGGCAGGATAGAAAGGATCGGCCCAGAGTTTCAATTGCAGCTAAATTAATGTCCAACCTGCTGGCAGCTGCCGGGGTCAGCCGTGTAATTACCATGGATCTGCATGCTGACCAGATTCAGGGATTCTTCGACGTGCCTGTTGATCATCTCTACGCCTCCACCGTATTTATTGACCATGTCCGTTCCCTCAAACTTGACAATCTGGTAATCGCATCTCCTGATACCGGCGGCACCAAGCGTGCAAATTCCTATTCAAAATACCTGGATGCACCAATGGTTATCTGTCACAAAACCAGAAAGGCTGCCAATGTGATCGGTGAAATGACCATTATTGGTGATGTAAAAGGTAAGAATGTCGTTTTGGTCGATGACATGATTGATACAGCAGGAACCATTGCAACCGCTGCGAATCTTATTATGGAGAGCGGCGCCATATCCGTGCGCTGCATGGCAACACATGCGCTCCTCACAGGACCCGCCTATGAAAGAATAGAACAATCAGCTCTCACCGAAGTTATCGTTACGGATTCAATACCCCTCAGGAAACCAAGCCCCAAAATCCAGGTTATTTCCATAGCTGACCTCTTCTCCGACATTATTAAAAAGGTATATAATAATCAGTCGATCAGCACCACTTTCTTGTTTTAATTGCTATATTTGCACCCTCATTTTTAGCCGGATAATTAACCTAGGTGTAATGGGGGACTGTCGCTGCGATCAGCCGGCTTAGCGCAGTTCAGTCCTGAGTAGCACAATTTAACAATGAAAACATTCGATCTGAACGGAACGCTCCGCACGGAGTTAGGTAAAAAGGCAACCAAAAAGGTTCGCAAAGAAGAATCTATTCCCTGTATACTTTACGGCAGCGGTGAACCCATCCACTTCATGGCCAACGCCAAGGAGTTCGGCCATATAGTGTACACCCCCAGTGTCTATCTCCTTAATATCAACATCGAGGGCACTATTCATCAGGCCATCATTCAGGCCATCCAATTCCATCCCGTTTCCGACCTTATCCTTCACATGGATTTCCTGAGAGTTGTGGAAGGCCAACCGGTATCGGTTTCCATTCCGGTCCAGCTTGAGGGATTCGCAAAGGGTGTTCAACAGGGAGGTAAACTGAAAATGGAAATGAAACGGGTTAAAATCCGTGGAGAAGCGACCAAGCTCCCCGATGCACTGATCCTGGATGTCACAGAACTCGAAGTAGGACTAACGATTAAAGTTCGTGATCTGAAATACGACGATTTCACAATGCTTGATCCGAAGAACGCAGTGATTGTTTCGCTTAAAACAACCCGGGCAGTAAAAGGTGCCGTGGGAACTGAGGAAGCACCAGCCGCAGTTGCAGCACCAGCAGCAAAAAAATAACGTGAGAAATCCTTAAATGAAGGCCCGTGAAATATCTGATCGCAGGATTGGGTAATATCGGCGCAGAATACGCTAATACCCGTCATAATGTGGGATTTGCAATATTGGACGCTCTTGCCGGAGCGTCCAATGTTGTTTTTAAACCCGCCCGGTATGGAGAAGTCTGTGAGTTACGGTACAAATCCGGCATCTTCTTCCTACTCAAGCCATCAACCTATATGAACCTGAGCGGTAACGCCATCAGGTACTGGATGGCAAAACAGGAAATTGAACAAGAAAACCTGCTGGTTATTGTCGATGACCTGGCTCTCCCGTTCGGAAAATTACGGCTTCGAAAAAACGGCAGCGATGGGGGACATAACGGTCTTAAGCATATCAGCGAAATACTGGGTAACCAGGATTTTGCCCGTCTTCGGTTTGGCATCGGCCCAGAAGAAAAACTTTTCAATCAAATCGATTATGTCCTTGGGAGCTGGTCCGCAAAGGAAAAAGAACAACTCCCTGCCCTGCTCAAAAAATCAACGGACGCTATAATTAGTTTCGGCATGACCGGCATTGACCGGACCATGACTCAATTCAATACCCGCAACTGATCACGGGGATTTCTGGTCAGCCTGCTGTTAAATAGTTGTTAATCACACAATCCCCCTTCACGAGCTATTATCTTTGCACAAATTTCGTCACGATGAAGAAGTATACGATCAGGCTGATCATCATCCTTTCCGCTATTTCCCTGGTTGGGCTGATCATTACCCAGTTATTCTGGATCAGTAATGCATTGCGGTTAGGCGAAGATCAGTTCAACAGCCGGGTAACCATCGCCCTGCAGGGCGCCCTTGATGATTATGTGGCTTATAACCAAACAGCCCCCTGTAATGTCTCAGGTGGCTGCCTGAGCACGCCAAGCAATGCCGACAGCCTTTTTATAAACCTTGATCCCTCCAGAATGGACTCTTTGCTACGTGTCCATTTTGACTACCACGGACTCGATACCCTTTTCGAATTGCGGGTTATCAAGTGCTCCACAGGTGAGGTCATGTTCGAAAAAAAGGGAGTAAAAACCAATAAAGGATTGGTTAGCCGCCATCGGATCAGCCTTTCCTGCCTTCACTCCGATCAAAGCCATCATATGGAAGTACGGTTCAACCGCCCCCGGCGCCTGATTTTGATGGACATGATTCTTTGGCTGGGATCATCAACTGTGTTTCTCCTCATAGTCATCCTAAGTTTCGCCTATATCGTCCTTACGATTCTCCGTCAGAAAAAGGTCAGTGAGATCAAAAATGATTTCATTAATAACATGACCCATGAGTTTAAAACCCCGATCGCTAATATTTCCCTTGCGACAGAGGTGCTCCGGCGTCCCGGGATTTGTGATGATCCTGACCGGTTTACAAAGTACGTCGACATTGTCTCGCAGGAAAACACAAGAATGCGGCATCAGGTTGACAGGATCCTTCAGGTTGCGCTCAGGAATCGCGAGGACCTGCAGGTCGACAGGCAACCAACCGACATTCATGAATTAATCCGGGATGCAGTTGATAATATTTGCCTTGAGGATTGTGTTCAGGGATCAGTGGTCAACCTCAACTTTAAGGCTGATTCCCCGGAACTGAGCGTCGATCCTGTTCATTTTACAAATATTATCCATAATCTGATTGATAATGCCCTGAAGTACACTCAGGCTGATCCCCGGATCGTTATCCACACACGCGCCGGTGAATCGACCTTCACCATTGAGGTAGAAGACAATGGTATTGGAATCAGCCCGGAAGCCCAGCGGCACGTTTTTGAAAAATTCTACAGGGTTCCAACCGGTAACCTGCACAATGTCAAGGGAACCGGAATCGGATTGTATTATGTTAAAACCATGGTTGAAGCTCATAATGGGACAATTACCGTTAAGAGCGAACAGGGAAAAGGATCAAGGTTCATTATCAATCTACCATTATGAAACCGATCAAAGCCGAATTGCTTCTCGTTGAGGATGACCAGAACCTGGGTTACATGCTGCAGGATTTCCTCGAACTGGAGGGCTATAAAGTCACATGGGAGAAAAACGGCATAACGGCCCTTGGCACTTTCAAATCAGGTAATTTCGATTTATGCATTCTGGATATCATGCTCCCGGCCAAAGATGGTTTTTCACTGGCCGAAGATATCCATCGGATCAACCCCAAAATCCCATTCTTTTTCCTAACGGCAAGAGCCTTGGAAGCAGACCGGATTAAGGGGCTGAAAATGGGTGCTGATGACTACATGACTAAGCCCTTCAGCACAGAAGAACTAAAACTGAGAATTGAAATCATTCTGAGAAGGGTCGGGAAAACCGTTGAGCCTTCCAGGCGTGAAATTTATTCAATTGGGTCTGTACTGTTCGATTTTGCTAATCAGTTGCTTCAACTGCATGGTGAGGAAAAAAGACTGACCAAAAAAGAAGCCCTCCTGCTCCGGATGCTTTGTCAAAATGTCAACGAGTTGGTTCGCCGGGAACAATTACTATTAAACATCTGGGGGTCTGATGATTACTTCATGGGACGAAGCATGGATGTTTACATCGCTAAACTTAGGAGCTACCTCAGGGAGGAGCCATCAGTCAATATTGTAAATATTCATGGCACCGGATTCAAACTCGAGATTGCTGACTGATGGTTGAATCTGTACGAATTGACAAATGGCTTTGGGCTGTTAGGTTATTCAAATCAAGAAACCTGGCGACAGAGTTTTGTAAAAATGGCCGTGTCCTGATTGGAGGTGAACCCGTCAAGGCCAGCAGGATGGTAAGGATTGGTGACCATATTGTTGTAAAACGTCCTCCTCTCACCCTGACCTTTTTGGTTACGGGCCTGATCGAAAAGCGGGTTTCTGCGGCCGAAGCAGTTGCAAATGTCACAAATCTTACTCCACAGGAAGAGATTGATCGCATGCATCAAATCCGGGAAAGCGCCTTTTACACCCGGGAGCGTGGATCAGGGCGTCCCACAAAGAAAGATCGGCGGGACTTCGATAAACTGGATTTTTAATTGATCATTATGATTATCGCACGTCAGAAACGCAAAGAGAATATTGCCGAATATATCCTCTACATGTGGCAATTGGAGGATCTTTTCAGAGCTTATAATTTCCAGATGGATAAAATCAACCGGGAGATTGTGAGTGAATACAAAGTTTCTGCAGGGGAAAAAGTTGAAATCGGCAACTGGTATGCTGAGCTCATTGAATCCATGAGAGCCGAAAAGGTTTTGGAACAGGGACACCTGCAGATTCTGGACAGCCTTGTGGACGACCTTAATGATTTTCATTTCAGAATGATTGAGAGTCCCTTTCATTCAGACTATCAGGAGCTTTATCAGGATGCCGTTCACAACATCAGCGATTTCAGGCTGAAGATGAAAATACGTGAAAAGATCGCCGATATGGAAGTGTGCCTCACCGTTTTGTATGGCTATATGCTGATGAAGATGAAAAAAAGGCCTGTTTCTGATGATACCATTGAAGCCATAGAAACCATCCGGAGGATGATTGCACTGCTGGCTTCCAAGCACAAAGCCTTCGAGGAAGGATCCATTGAATTATAAGCTCAGAACAGTCTACCCTGCTGCCCATCCGGATCCGGGAGCTCCGGGTAATCAAACTTAACCAGCACCTCAGGACTGTTTTTCTTCTGATTTCGCGACGTAAGTAGGCGGGATACCGGCCATGCTTCCATCTGTTCGGCAGGAAACGGCTTCAGCAGAGTCTGGAAGTCTTCCATTTTTGACAGCCAGACCCTCTCATCCTCCTCCGCCAGAATCACAGGCATTCGCTTCCTGACATTATGCACCATCTCCATCAATGAGTTGGCTTCGGTGGTAATGATAGAAAAGGAGGTAACTACTTCACCCGTACTCCGGTCCGCCCAGATGTCATAAAGGCCCGCCATGGCAAATAGCCGGCCTTCATGAATCCTGATATAATAAGGGAATTTCCTGCCGTTCATTTCACGGTACTCAAAGAACCCATCGGCCAATACCAGACAATGGTTTTTTGCTGCAGCCAGCCGGAAAGCGGGCTTCTCCAGAAGCGTCTCAGAACGGGCGTTTACCGTGCGGCTGCGGATCTCCGCCGCAGCCGCTGAGTCTTTCACCCAGTGCGGTATCAAGCCCCATTGCATCAGCCCGATCTTGTCAGGTTTTTCGGATGAAATAACAGGCCACCCGGGAAATTCGAAGGCACTCTGAACGTATTTGGGGCCAAAGAACTCCTCCTCCACAAGCGTTGCATCGAACCTCTTTTGCAGATTCGACTTATCAGCGCGCATTGAGAGAAATACGCACATTCCCTTGCTACTTCTCGGTAAAAGGCCAGTAATAAACTTCGTTGGTCTTTTTATCCACTGCTTTTACGCCATTGGTCAACCAGTCCGGAGCAGGCTCACCTTTCAGGTAATGGTTGAAGAACTGCATCAGCCTGACACTCCAGTCTTTTTTATCTGCCTGCCTCGACAGATTGTGGGGAGCGTTGTTGTAATTGATCAGCCAGGCAGGTTTACCCAGCCGTCTCAGTGCAACAAACAGCTGCACTCCTTCAGCAAAGGGAACCGCACCGTCGGCGTCATCGTGGCGAATGAGGCAGGGAGTATTAATCCTGTCGGCAAAGAAAAGCGGACTGTTCTCAATAAAATACTCGGGCTTTTCCCAAAGTGTTCCCCCGATACGGCTTTGTGACTTTTCGTATTGGAATTGTCTGACCATCCCGCTTTCGTTGCGGATACCCCCATAGGCTGATGTCATGTTGCTGACGGGAGCTCCCGGCGAAGCAGCAGCAAAGACATCCGTCTGAGTAATCATAAATGCGGTTCCGTAACCACCCCAGCTCTGACCCTGGATCCCGAGATGCTCCATATCAACGTACCCCCGTTGCTCCAGGTACATGATCCCGCTCATGATGGCATTATAGAATGATTTTCCGGGATTACCGATAATAAAATGAATATCAGGCATGAAAACCAGGTACCCGTTCGAAGCAAACTCAAGCGGGTTTACAGTACTGGCACTGGTGCGTGGATAATAATGCGTATGAAGTCCGTCGGAATGCCGTTCATAAAAATAAACAATCAACGGATACTTTTTGGAAGGATCCATGTTCTCTGGCTTGTAGAGAAGTCCCTGATGGTGCTGACCGTTAAGGCCGGTCCATTTGATCAGCTCAACCTTTGCCCAGTTGTAGTCCGATTGTTGGGGATTGGTATTGCTGACCTTCCTTGCGCCCTTGAAATCCAGGTCCCCGATCCAGAAATCAGGATACTCACTGATTGTACTGCGGGTCCAGATAAGCTTGTCGGCGTTCTTTGCCTTGTTAAGACCGGAATACCTGCAATCATCCAGCATGATTTTCTTTAGATCCGGTTTATCTGTAGAAAACCGGTAATACCCCGACCTTTTGGTTTCAAATTCCGTTACCGCAAAAAGGTTTTCTTTCTTTCCGTCTATAAACTTTTCATCGGGATCAAGAGAAGTATACCTGAAGGTTATCTTGTTCACCCGGCCAAAGCCCTGGGTAACACAAACCGCCTTTTCCTTGCTGTCCGGGTCAACTTTCCAGATGTCGAATTCATCATAGAGGTACAGAAAATCATCTTTGTCTGACCATCCCATAGTACCGTAACTACCGGGTTCATCGGGGGTATCGTGGTTCTTGTTTACAAATTGTACAGGTATCTCCCTGGTAAGATTGACTGTTAAACCTGATTTAATTCCATAGGCATTCCAGGAACTGTCGGCAGGTTCCCACCATACCAGGTAATTACCCAACGGAGATGGCTGGGGACTCACCTGCAGTCTCTCAAATAACTTCTGATTAACCCCGTTGTTCAGATCAACGATGTAAACGTCCTTGAGGTTTTTGGAGGTCAGCGAGTTAGTATAAAGAAAAGGCTTCAAATTATTCCCGAAAGCCTTATCAAAATCCCCCTGCTGAATCAATCGGTAATTGTCAATAAAATCCGGGCTACCCAGCTGGATCATCTGACCTTTCTTGATATTGTATACAGCCTGGTAGTTTTTTCGTGCTGCCTGATCGGCCTGTTTCAATTGAATACTTTGCAGTACATCCTCGCGCCAGTGCCAGATATCGACCGATACCTTGTCATCTGCAAGAATCGTATCTTTTTCTTCTTTTTTTACCTCTGGCTTTTTGGCCGTCCCAAAAAAGATTCGCTGTCCATTCGGGGTAAAGGATATCCTTCCATTCTCGCTCACCGACCAGCCCGAATTCATACCCGGGGTGGAGACATCTGCGATGCACCGGGGCGAATTATCCTTCTCCGTCCAATGGTACAGGCTATATACCTTGGTTTTCCCTGTATCGGCAGAAAAGAGGAAAGCAAGTTGTGAGCCCGACTCATCGGAAACCAATCCCTTGGCAACACCTTTCAGTGTTCCTATATCACGGGATATGCCGGTTTTCGTATCAAAAATCCGTATTGTAGAAGTTTTTACCGAATCTTCCTGAATACTGACCATATACAGCAAAGTCCCCTTCTTGGAGAAATTGTATTCGGTAACAAGGGGAAACTGCTGGGAATCCCGGGTAACCGGATTGATTACATACAATGGAGTCCCATTAAATTCTGGCTTCTTCTTCGATTTCTCCTCCGGCTTCTTACCCGTGGCAGTCGAATCTTTTTTCTCCGGCTTGGAATCTGATTTTGAATCTTCCATCTGAAATGCCAGCCATGAAGATGCCTCATCAGCAACCTTGAAAGATTTTAGCGAGGGATAGAAAGTGGTTTGCCCGGTAGCCAGGAGATAGATTCCCAGGGTATCCTTAGGCATTTTTTCAGTCTTTACTTTGTCCAGTTTTGCCTTTCTGACGGTGTCTGCCTGCGGAGTGATCTTAAACGCAATGAAGGAGGAATTGGGATCAAAGAGTGCCTGTGTCCCTCTCTTAAAAACCCGTTTGGGAGAGCCTTCGGTGCTCATTTGAATGAAAAGCTCCCCATCTCCTGCCGTAGGGTTGATGGAATAAAGCAGCCAATCACCGTTGCCAGATATCCGTTGTCCGGATAAGGATTTCCAGCTGTCATACAAGGTAAAATCCACAGGTTTCTTCATTCCCTGGCTAAATCCGGCCTGGAAAGCGATTACTGCAATCAGAAGTAAGAGTTGTGTTTTTTTCATACTATAGGGTACCGTTCCCGGTTTTAAAAATTTCTTACAAGGAGCTTTGACTCCATCATTTCAAGGATAGCGTATTTCACACCTTCACGCCCAAGGCCTGAATCCTTGATCCCTCCATATGGCATATGGTCAACCCGGAATGTCGGGACATCGTTGATCACAACTCCGCCAACATGGAGATCGTTGAAAGCTTCATTCATTTCCCGGAGGTCATTTGTGAAAACTCCGGCCTGGAGTCCATATTTTGAATCATTGATCCTGATAATCCCTTCACTGATGGAATCGATGGGATCAATCGTAACGACCGGGCCGAAGACTTCAAGCCCGCATACCTTCATATCAGTCTGCGTTCCGGTAATCACGGTTGGTTCGACATAAGATCCTGTTCGCTTGCCACCGTAAAGCACCCGTGCCCCTGCTTCAACCGCTTCATTTATCCATTCCTCCACCCGCACTGCATTCGGTTCATCGATCATTGCAGAAATATCGGTATTGGCATCCATCGGATCACCGGCCCTCAGCTCTCTTGTGAGCTCAATGAACCGAAGGCAGAAAGTATTGAAAACAGATTTTTCAACAAGGATTCGCTGGACATGAATGCAAACCTGTCCCGAATAAGAAAACGCTCCTACAACACACTTTCTTACAGCGACTTCCCGCTCAGCAGTCCGGGAAACCAGGACCCCTGCATTTCCTCCCAATTCCAACACCACCTTTTTTTTGCCTGCCTGTGATTTTAGGTTCCAACCCACGTCAGGTGATCCGGTAAAGGTCAACAGGTTAATTCTCGGATCTGTGGCAAGTGCTGATCCGGTCAGTCGGGACATGGGAAGAATGGATACCGCACCTTTCGGCAGCGGGGTTGCATCAATGATCGCGGCCAACTCAAGAACGGTGACCGGTGTCTGAGAGGCGGGTTTTAAAAGGATCGCATTACCGGCGGCAAGTGCAGGGGCGAGCTTATGTACCGACAGATTCAGCGGAAAATTAAAGGGGGATATAGCTCCGACAACACCAACCGGGAAATACTTCACCCACCCTTCCTTCCCTGCGCCGGCCGGGGTCCAGTCGAGGCTGAGATATTCACCCTGAATTCTTCTGGCTTCCTCAGATGCAATTTTTACAGTCTGGATAGCCCGGTCAACCTCACCAATTGCGAATTTAAGTGGCTTGGCGGTCTCCTGACACAATACCTCCGCCAGCACCATTCTTCTGTCCTGCATGCCATCGGTTATCATACTCAGGATCGAACTGCGCTCAAAGGATGGCATTTTGCGCATGACTTCCGAAGCATTGCTGGCTGCAATTATGCATTCCTCCAATAATGAAGAATCAGCAATACCCACTGAAGCAAAGATACTTCCATCAAAAGGCCTGCGAATTTCCAATTGTTTCGCAGTCTCAACAAATGAACCGGCGGCATAGATTTTGTACTTTTTCATACTCTGATCTCGACGAAGCTAAAAGTAAAAAAAGTATATTTGAAAATATGCGTTTAATAACAGCCATACTCATTTGCCTGCTGATTCCTATCAGCTCCCATGCCCAGCAGGATTCCGCTCAACGCGTTAAGTACACTCCTGAATTCCGGTTTGTTCCTGGCCTCTACCTTACGTTTGAACAAGTTAAGGAGAATAGTCCCGTTCCGGCTATCCGCATAATTTCAAATGATGACCCCTTTGATTTCAATTTTTATAAAAACCTTGTAAAAAATAAAACCATCAGCTTTTTTGACGAATTCGGGTCAAGCCGGGAAATCGCAACCACTGGAATATGGGGTTATTGTCAGGATGGCAAGATATTCATCCAGTATAATGGGCAGTTTAATAGAATGCCCATTATCGGGCATGTCTGCCATTTTATTTCCGACGTAACAGTTATCGACACGCATTATGACCCCTATTATAATGATTATTATAACTACGGATACTACAATCCCTACTATAGCCGCCCCTATAACCGTACCTCCAGGTCTACAGAAACCAGGCAATACCTCCTCGATTTTGAATCTGGCAAGATAATGAGTTTCAACAGGGAGTCGGTTAAGGCTATTCTGATCCGGGACCCTGCCCTGTATGATGAATTTATGGCACTGAAAAAGAAGAAACAGAATGAACTCCTTTTCTTTTTCCTTCGAAGATTAAATGAAAAATATCCGGTTCTCCTGCCGGTTCGTTGAGGGATCCCAGTTGGTTTTGAGGGGTTCTCCGAACAACGGATTTGCGTAATCATCAGAAAATCTGTATCTTTGCAAAAATTCCGGACAGGCAATAAAACAAATCAGGCTTTGTTCCGTTTGAAAGTAAGTATAGAATACAATGAGATTTAGACAAATATTTATCCTTTTTACCTTTCTGGCATTACCCATCTGGTTACCGGCCCCCGATCTTCCTCCCGGTGGGGATCCGTTTTCCATGTTGGAAAGTATGAGAGCTGATATTATTAGCAAGGACAAAATCCAATACAAGCTGAAGTACAACCGCTTTAAGAATTCCCTGGCACGGGTTGAATCGATGAATAACTGGAAAGAATTCAACCGGTACGGTTTCATCGGAAAGTATCAGTTCGGGAAAAGTGCCCTTGAAGCCACGGGATACGGGTCCATTACCCTCCTTGATTTCAAGGTAAACCCTGGCATATTTCCCGAAGCCGAGCAGGAAAAAGCCATGGACATTCTCTTAAAGATTAACGAGACATCACTAAATGAATATTTTAAACGGTACGTTGGGTATACCGTGAGTGATACCATCAGGATCACAAGGGCTGGCATTCTGGCTGCCGCTCACCTGGCAGGACCGGCGAACGTTCGCCAGTATCTCGATTCATTCGGAAGCAAGAACCTCAAGGATAGAATGGGTACCAGCATCTCTGATTATCTGTACCGATTCTCCCGATAACAGGTTTTTATACTATTTTTGCGGTCTACCGGGACCGTTATGAATCAAAAACCAACTTTACCAAAAGGAACCCGCGATTTCGGACCCATTCCGATGATGCGGAGAAATTACATCTTCAATACCATTCGAACGGTGTTTGAATTATTCGGCTATCAGCCGATTGAAACGCCGGCGATGGAAACTCTGGAGACCCTTACGGGTAAATACGGCGAGGAGGGGGATAAACTAATATTCAAAATTCTCAATTCCGGCGATTTTGCCGGAGCCATTAAGCCAGAGATTGCCACCCGGCTCCAAAATGATCCAGCCTCATCACCGGAAATCAGCCGGTCGCTCGCACCTAAACTGGCTGAAAAAGCCCTTCGCTATGACCTTACGGTTCCTTTTGCCCGCTTTGTTGTACAGCATCGGGATGAAATCACCTTCCCATTCAAGCGGTATCAGATTCAACCCGTCTGGCGGGCCGACCGTCCCCAGAAAGGACGCTACCGGGAGTTTTACCAGTGTGATGTGGATGTTATCGGGAGTGATTCCCTGTTAAACGAGGCCGAGCTTATCCGGATCATCGATGAAGTATTCCTTAGGCTCAAAACACGGATCATCATTAAGATCAACAACCGGAAAATTCTCGCCGGTATGGCTGAGGTCTCTGGTTATCCTGACCGGCTGACCGACATTACGATTGCATTGGATAAACTGGATAAAATTGGAATAGAAGAAGTTAAGAATGAATGGGTTGAGAAAGGACTTAGCAAAGAATCCTTTGAAAAAATCAGGCCGGTGATCACTTTGTCGGGTTCAAATGAAGTGCGGTTAAAAGCAATTGCCGACTTTGCCCAGTCTTCTGAAACCGGACGGGCGGGCATCCTTGAAATCACAGAAGTCTTTAGCCTGTTGAAAGATTCCGGCGTCAGCGCCCCTATTGAATTTGATTTGTCTTTAGCCAGAGGGCTCAATTATTATACCGGGGCCATCATCGAGGTAAAATCAGCTGATATTGCCATCGGATCAATCTGCGGTGGCGGGCGGTATGACGATCTGACCGGAATATTCGGCATGCCTGGTGTTTCCGGTGTTGGCGTATCCTTCGGCGCAGACCGGATTTATGATGTTCTGGAACATTCAAAGGCGTTCCCACCTATGACACAGACAACCACCCAGGTATTATTTCTTAATTTCGGTAGTCCAAATCCTTCTGTTTACAACACATTGGCAGACGCCTGCAGAAAAAGGGGCATCCGTACCGAAATATTCCCCGACCCGTCCAAGATTAAAAAGCAAATGCAGTATGCTGATAACAACCATATTCCGATTGTCGTTATGATCGGCGAAAATGAATGGGCACTGCAACAAGCCGCTGTTAAGAATATGAATTCGGGAACACAGGTTTCGATTGGCCTGGTTGATTTGTCAGATCACATTTATCAGAGCATCCTGTAGTATGAGTATTCATTTGATCAGTCCGAAAAAACTCAGCCTGACAACCATTCAGGACATCATTTCAAAACCGGCAAAGCTGGAGCTCTCGGAGGAGGCCAGAAAAAGAATTGTTCATTGCCGGGAATATCTGGAAAGAAAGGTAGGCGTTTCCGGGAATCCCATCTACGGGATTACAACAGGTTTTGGCGCCTTGCATGACAAAACCATTCCTGCGAGGGACCTCAAAACCCTTCAGATCAATCTGGTACGATCCCATGCCTGCGGCACTGGCTCTGTCCTGCCAGAGATTCTGGTCCGGCTGATGCTTCTTTTAAAAATCCAATCCCTCTCCTACGGACATTCCGGAGTCCAGCTTCTCACCGTCCTCCGGCTGATCGATTTCTTTAACGAGGATGTTTTGCCTGTTGTATATGACCAGGGCTCCCTCGGTGCAAGTGGAGATCTTTCTCCCCTTGCACATCTTTCACTACCCTTAATCGGAGAAGGAGAGGTGTGGTTTAACGGAAAGAAAAGGGATGCAGGCGAGGTGCTTCAGGAAAAAGGCTGGGACCCGATTGAACTTCAGGCAAAGGAAGGACTCGCCCTGTTGAACGGAACGCAGTTTATGAGCGCTCTGGGGGTTTGGAGCATGATCCGGGGTAACGATCTTTACCAATGGGCCAATATGATAGGAGCCCTTTCACTTGATGCATTTGACGGCAGGATTGAACCTTTCCATCCGATGATCCAGGAGATCAGGCCGCATCCGGGACAGATTGATGTAGCGAGGTATTTTACGGACATCCTGAAAGGCAGTGAACTGATTTCGCGAAAAAAAACACAGGTTCAGGATCCCTATTCTTTCCGGTGTATGCCGCAGGTACACGGTGCTACCAAGGATGCCCTCGATTATGCATCTGCGGTTTTCTCGCGTGAAGTGAATGCAGTGACGGATAATCCTACCATATTCCCTGACCAGGATGAGATAATTTCAGCCGGAAATTTTCATGGTCAGCCGTTGGCAATAACTTTCGACCTGATGGGAATTGCATTGGCCGAACTGGGTAATATATCAGAAAGGCGAACGTATCAATTGCTGTCCGGATCACGTGGGTTGCCGCCTTTTTTGGTTGCTGAACCCGGGCTCAATTCCGGTCTCATGATTCCTCAATATACCGCGGCTTCACTGGTCAGCCAGAACAAACAACTGGCAACGCCAGCCTCTGTCGACTCCATTGAATCATCGAATGGGCAGGAGGATCATGTCAGCATGGGAGCAAATGCAGCCACAAAAACGCTGCGCATTATCAGCAACCTGGAGAATATTCTGGCCATTGAATTACTTGGCAGTTGCCAGGCGCTCGAATTCAGAAGGCCGGCCTGTTCATCGGAAAAGATCGAGAGCTTATTTAAGGAATTCCGTAAGGGAATTCCTTTTATTCGTGAAGACAGGATATTGTACCCGCTAATCCATTCGGCAGCTGAGTTTATCAGAATTCACCACCCCGGGGACTTTTGAAATTAGGCCGGCCCGGATTTCTGCCGTCGCCTGATTTATCTCCCCCGCGGATCTGATTGAGCATATGGTTCATGAAATCCTGCTCAGCCCTCTGGAGCCTCAACACCTTCTTAACAGGTAACACTTCCTGTATCTTTGTATAATAATCCTTTTTAAGCTGGGCTAGTTTTATTTCCTGATCGAGCATATCATTTAACATCTTCTTCATCTGTTCATCGGTAGCATCATCAGGCTTAAAATCCCGGCCGAACTTCTCCCGTCGCCCCCAGATAAGCTCTTCCCTCTGCTTGAGATATTCATTATAAACCGGCCAGAATTTCTGGGCTTCTTCCACAGTTAATTCAAGTTTTGTGGTAAGAAAGGAAACTCTCTCCGCCTGCATTTCTTCCATGGCCTTCTGGAAACGCTCTGATCGCTCCTGTCCATGCAATGAAAAAGCAACCATTGCAAGGCCAACCAAAAATAATTTCGCAGTCTTCATATCGAGGTTTATTTAGAAAATAATGGATTCGTAAATTAGTTCTTCTGTACTTTCAGGCTCTGCATTGATAAGGTCCTGATAGTCAATCTGGGTCAGAAAACTGACCTCAACCTCATAATCTGCCACAAAACCAGCTAATAGTCCTTCATTTAGTTCCTCACCATAATAATCAGTAAAATGCGACAGACTCTCCTGAATCTGCAATTCCTGATGTGGTTTAAGGTAAAACTCCCGGAGACCGAACCAGCCAAGCACAAAAACGGCTGCAATCCCCGAAACCCATGTCATCCATGGACGAATCAGAGTGGGCCTTACAGTAAGAGGAGCCTCCGTGCCAGGGTCGATCCGTGAAATGATCCGGTCTCCCAGACTTTCAAAATAACCCTGTGGTATCCTGTATGGATCCTTCCGGAATCCATCCTTCTCCCATATATATTTTTCAGTTGCCATGTTCTGATCTCCTTTGGTTTAGACCTTCTTCCCCTAATTTAGTTTAATCGGTTGAAGTAAATGCCACCTGGATCTTACGGACGGCGTGGTGGTATGATGCTTTCAATGCGCCAACAGATGTTTTCAGAGCCAGTGCCATTTCCTCGTAAGGCATCTCATCAAAATACTTCATCCGGAAAACCAGCTGCTGCTTGGGCGGTAATTCGCTGATAACTGACTGCAATTTCAAAAAAACCTCGTCACCATCAAAATAGGGGTCAGATTTCATCCGGCCAATCAAGGCATCTTCCGGATCATCCGCGATAAAATTCCTTTCTTTTTGCCTGGCTTTCAAAAAGGTAATGGCCTCATTTGAAGCAATCCTGTACATCCAGGTATATAATTCTGATGATTCCCTGAAACCTGTAAGACCACGCCAGATCTTAATCATCGTATTTTGAAGGACATCATCCGTATCGTCGTGATTGACAACCAGCCTGCGTACATGCCAGTACAGTTTTTCCTGATAGCGGGCCAGTATCTTTCGGAAAGCTTGCTCCCTGAGATTTGGATCCCTGAATTGGCTGATCAGTTCGGCATCGTTGGTTGTTTCCTTCATCGCGTTTCTGAATCACAGGGTTCATGTCGTTGCCCTCACCGCTTTAAGCTTGTCCAAGAAGCTTCTTTACCTGATTAACGATATTATCGGGTGTAAATCCAAATTTCTCATCGAGCACCTCGGCAGGAGCAGAAAAACCAAAATGGTCAAGGCCCCAGATTGCACCATTGAATCCGACCAATCCCCTTAATGTTTCTGATAATCCGGCTGTTAGACCAAAAACAGGAATTCCGTTGGGCAAAACACCTGATTGATAGGAAGTATCCTGGGACCTGAAAAGTCCTTCAGATGGAGCAGATACTACTTGTGTACTAATTCCGTATTTGTCTAATAGAATCCCAGAAGCCTCCAGCAAGGTGGAAACCTCGGAGCCATTTCCGACAAGAACGACTGAAGGATTTTTTCCGGTGCTGGCAGCAACATACGCTCCCCGGGCAGCTTGTTCCGATTGCTCCAGCCGGGTTGATTTCTCCGGAGCCGGCAAATCCCGAATACTCTGTCTGGACAGAAGCAGAGCCGTCGGTGTATCGGTGTTTTTCAAGGCCATCTTCCAGCAGACGACGGTCTCAGCGCTGTCAGCAGGTCTTAAAACCACGACTGAGGGATTTCCTGAGTGATTCCTGAGTTTTTCCAAAAGACGAATCTGGGCTTCCTGCTCAACCGGCTGATGCGTTGGGCCATCCTCTCCAACCCTGAATGCGTCATGCGTCCAAACATAGATAACCTGGAGTTCCATCAGTGCAGCCAGACGAACCGCCGGTTTCATATAATCTGAAAACACGAAGAAGGTACCGCAAACCGGTATTATTCCACCATGCAAAGCCATTCCGTTTGCAAGGGAAGCCATAGTTAATTCAGAGACACCGGCATGAAGGAACTGGCCGCCGAAATCCTGGTAGCACATTGGCCGGGTCCGCTTGAGAAATCCATCCGTTTTATCAGAATTGGCCAGATCGGCCGACATAACAATCATGTTTCCAAGGGTATCCGCAAGCCCTGACAGCACAAAACCAGAGGCCTCACGGGTTGCCAGGTTGGGCTTGCTGACCATCTGGTTCCAAGCTATTTCCGGCAGATTTTCCTTGAGCCAGGAGTCAAGCAAAGTGGCGGAATCCGGATCCTGAATCCTCCATTCCGCTTCCCTTCCCCGCCGCTCTGAAGCCTTATCCCTTTTGGCTGCCAGCACCTTTGCGTAGTAACCTTTTACCTCGGAAGAAACCGAAAATGGGTCCTGTGGATTCCCCCCCAGGTTTTTTATAGTGGCACTAAAGTCTGCACCCGCTTTACCGATTGGCTGGCCATGGGTTGAAGTCTTGCCTTCGAAGGAGGACCCGTCGCTGGTGATGCACCCCTTACCCATTATCGTCTTGCCGATAATTAATACAGGTTTCTCTGATTCTGATATCGCTTCCGCCAAAGCTTTCCGGATTTCATCAGGATTATTTCCGTTTATACTGATAACCTTCCATCCCCATGCCCGGTACTTCATTGCAGTATCTTCGCGGGTAACCGCCGAGGTTACTGTTGATAACTGAATATCATTCGAATCGAAAAACATAACCAGGTTGTTCAGGCCCAGATAACCCGCAATCCGGCCTGCACCCTGCGATATCTCCTCCTGGGTGCCTCCGTCGGAAATATAAGTATAGGTTTTATGACTGCACCACTCACCAAATCGTTGAGCGATAAATCTTTCGGCAATGGCAGCTCCAACCGCCATGCAATGCCCCTGTCCCAGGGGCCCACTGGTGTTCTCTATTCCCCGGTCAAGGTTCAGTTCAGGATGACCCGGAGTGCAGCTGCCCCACTGCCTGAACTGTTTAAGATCTTCTGTTGCAAAAAAGCCACAGAGCGTCAGGGCTGAATAGAGCATAGGTGACATGTGTCCGGGATCCAGGAAAAAGCGGTCGCGAAAGGGCCAATTCCGGTTATCCGGATCAAAAGTCAGAAACTCGGAAAAAAGAATCTGAATAAAATCTGCACCACCCATAGCTCCCCCCGGATGTCCTGATTTGGCAGCCTCAACCATGGAGGCAGATAGAATGCGGATTGTGTCCGCGGCCTTGTTTGCTATACCATTATTCATCAATGTCTGTTCTTAGGTTAATTGGGCGGAAGCGAAAATAGCATTTTTTTTACCTTTGCTGCCTAACATGAATCACTATGGGACTTAAATGCGGCATTATCGGGATTACGAATATTGGTAAAACAACCCTGTTTAATTGTGTATCGGAAACCCGCGTTGCCACCAGTAATTTTGCCTTCAGCACCAACAAATCAAACCTTGGTCAGGTTAAAGTCCCGGATGAGAGGCTTTTTCAAATTGACAGTCTGATCCATTCAGCGAGGGTGATGCCAACCACTGTTGACATAATTGACATTCCGGGGTTGACAAAAGGTTCGTCAAAGGGTGAAGGGGTTGGCAACAGTTTTCTCGCAGATATACGGAATTGTGATGCTCTTATCCATGTGGTCAGATGTTTTGACGACCCTAACCTTCCACATATCGAAAGTACAGTTGACCCGGTCAGGGATCGGGAAACCATCGATCTGGAGCTACAGGTCAAAGATCTGGATTCAATCGAGAAACGAATGGTTAAGTTTGAGAAGGCTGCCAAAGTAGGAGAAAAAACCGCTAAGCGGGGTTTGGAAGTTACTACCGCCATCAAGGACCATTTGGAAAACTTCCAGAATGTCCGCTCAATGAATCTCACCAAAGAAGAGGAGGAATTTGTTGCCGATCTTTGCCTGCTAACCTCTAAACCGGTTATTTATGTATGCAATGTTGATGAAGCATCCGCGGTTAACGGCAATGCATATTCAACCCGATTTATAAGCTCAGTGAGCCTTGAAGGTGCAGAAGTCCTGATCATCGCTGCCAAATCAGAAGCGGAAATCGCTGAACTTGAATCAGCTGAGGACCGTCAGGCCTTTCTTTCAGAGCTCAATCTGGAAGAACCCGGCGTAAACAAATTGATCAGATCAGCTTTTACCATACTGAACCTTGAGGTTTTTTTCACGGCAGGCCCGAAAGAGGTAAGGGCGTGGACTATTCATAAAGGGGCCACGGCGCCCGAAGCTGCCGGGGTAATTCATTCTGATCTTCAGCGGGGCTTTATCCGCGCAGAAGTAATGAAGTACAAGGACTTTTTAGCTCTTGGCTCTGAAGCCGCCTGCAGGGATGCTGGTAAACTTTATGTTGAAGGGAAAAATTACATTGTTGAAGACGGGGATATACTTCACATTCGTTTTAATGTGTAGAAAATCTCATTTTCTGATGAAGCATCGTACCATATTATATTTGCTGGCGCTCCTAGTGTCCTTGATTAACAGTCCGAATGCAGCTGCCCAGGCCCATCCGGACAAACCAGCCCTGGTGGTTGGCATTGTGGTTGACGGACTGAGGAATGACTGGATTGAAAGGTATTGGAACCTGTTCGGGGAAGGCGGGATCAAAAAGATTGTGCGACAGGGTACGGGCTATACTGACGCTTCCGTTCCTTTCCTGCTGGCCGACATCGGATCTTCGCATGCATCCATTTCTACCGGTACTCCACCTGCCCTGCACGGCATTGTAGCCGAGACCTGGTACAACAGGCTTAGAAAAGAGGAAACCTGGTGCACCAGGGATTACCTTGCCAAAACGATAGGAAGTTCCGATGCAAGCCGTACACCGGCCAATGGAAATGGCCGGCACTCCGCCCGGCAATTGCTCGCTTCTACGATTGGCGACAGGATCATCCTTGCATCGGATTATAAATCGAAAGTTATTTCTATTTCCATACGACCGGAAGCAGCTGTACTACTTTGCGGTCACATTCCGGGATCGGCCTATTGGTTCGACAATACATTCGGATCGTGGATTACCAGTTCAGAATACGCCAACTCCATCCCATCCTGGGTGGCAGGATTTAACCTCCGCAACAGTTCAGAACATTATCTTTCCCGCGAATGGGACCTGCTGTTGGCAGGGAACCTTTACACCGGATGCCCGCCTGATGACAACGACCTGGAGACCGGGTATTATAATCAGTTTAAAACATTCCCCTATAAACTGGCCAGGATCCGGAAAGAGAGCCTTTCGCAGGATTTCGAGGTCCTCAGCCTGGTTCCTTATGGAAATACCCTTACCACGGACTTCGCCATTACAGCGATCCATGAGGAAAGTCTGGGAAAAGATGCATACCCGGACCTCCTGTGGGTCAGCTATACTGCCATAGATGAAGTTACCAGGCGCTTCGGCCCGGATTCCCGGGAAGTGGCTGACGCATTACTCCGGCTTGACATGGATATTCAGCGCCTTATTTACCAGGTGGAGGAATCCGTTGGAAAGGAAAAAGCGCTTTTCATCCTGACCTCGACACATGGGGCTGCCATGGATCCCGATTACTCGGCAGCATTAAACCTCCCAGGCGGCTTTTTCAGGTACCGTAATGCCATGGCATTGCTTAATTCCTATTTAAGTGCTGTCCACGGCGATGGAAAGTGGGTTGAGAGTTACCTGAACCTGCAGTTATACCTGAATGAAACCCTTATTGAACAGAAAAAAATATCTTTCTCGGCTATTCAGGATGAGGCCGCCAGGTTTCTGACACATTTTGAAGGAATCGCCAGGGCCATCCCGGCAGACAGGCTTCTGTCCGGGGAAATAACCAGCCCATGGGACGGCATGGTACAAAACTCTTTTAATCCTGACCGTACAGGTGATCTGCTCCTGATATTGCAGCCAGGATGGATAGAAGAGAAAAATTCTGATAGTGATTCCAGATCCCCATATCCGTATGACACCAAGATTCCGTTATACTGGTATGGTTGGACCATCCCTAAACAAACAATCAGCAGACCGGTTACCCTGCTTGATATCGCTCCCACTATTGCACATATTATGACCATAACCCCGCCGGATGCAGCAACGGGAAGAAACCTCTCTGATCTCTTCAAATAAAACCGGTACTTTTGGTCCTGTGAAAACCACGGAAACCAAGAGAAAAATACTGATGAGCATAGTGGTATCAATACCGCTACTGATGTCATTCCAAAGTATAAGTCCGGATTACAAAAATCGACTCCTTTCCTTGCAGACGGAGTTACTTGAAGGCCAGGAGTTTGCCATGCGGGGAATAAACGGCAAGGGAGTAAAGATTGCAATCATTGATGCAGGATTTACCGGGACTGATACTCATCCGGGCCTGGCCCACCTGTTTCAGGGTCATCAGATCCTTGAGACCTGGGATTTTATCGGGAAAAATGAACAGGTATACCACGGGAATTCACATGGAACCTCTGTGTTATCATGCATTTCCGGCGTTTATAACAATATGCCGGTTGGACTGGCGCCTGAAGCCGGGTTTCTCCTGGCCCGGACAGAAATGAATGGTGAGCCCCTTCAGGAAGAAAAAAACTGGGCTGCAGCTGTCCGATGGGCCGTTGATCATGGTGCCGATATTATTCAATCCTCCATAGGGTACTCATACCACCGGTATTTTCAGGAGGAACTGGATGGCAAAACAAGCATCGCCGCCCGGGCCGCTTCAGAGGCGGCAAGAAAAGGAGTGCTGGTTATCAACTCGGTGGGCAATGAAGGATCAACCCACTGGAAAACAATGGGCACCCCGGCTGACGCAGACTCGATCATCAGTGTCGGGGCCATTGACCCGTACACGGCACTGGTAGCCTCTTTTAGTTCATTGGGCCCAACCGCTGACGGAAGGCTTAAACCGAATGTATGTGCTTCAGGGACTGTCCTGGCCTTTACCTCCGACGGGAGAGCACGAACCATGACAGGAACTTCCTTTGCAGCCCCGCTGATAACCGGATTTGCTGCTTGTCTGATGCAACTCCTGCCGAATGCAAGCAACATGGAAATTCTGCAACTTATCGAAAAATCAGGTCATCTGTATCCCTACTTTGACTATTCACATGGCTACGGAGTCCCCAGAGCCTCCTATTTCTTCAAGAAGGTAAAATCCGATATTGGATACAGTCCGGAAATATCAAGGCTCGGTGAATCCTTTAGGGTAGAACCACATGTCAACCCGGCATACCCGGAAACCTCCCCATGGAAGTCCTGCCTTTATTACCAGATCATGGATTCAACCAAACGGATAAAGTTTTATGGCGTTGCCTCAGCAAACCTGTATACCTATACTTATCTGCCAGCAAAGGATTTACGGGATGGGGACATTCTCAGAATCTGGCTAAATGGCAAAACCACCGAATGGAAAGAATAGCACTAAAAACAATATTGGCTGTTTTTGTCATCACCCTTTTTGGCTGGACGGCAGTGACAGGACAAAGTCCGATCTTTGAAAAAAAAGTCAGGCCATTTCCCGAAAATCCTGATTTTGGACCGAACCGGAGGAATTTCATTCACCCGGTGGTACAGCTCCATGCGGGAGTTCCTCCCATTCCTCAAAAAGGTGCCGTTCCGGTCCGTGCATCAGCGGGGATTGCAGGTGGCTTCAGATATAAGCTAAAGATCAATCCATTACTGGCAATTGGAGCAGAATCAGGGATTTCCTATGACTACCGCAGAAAATCATTCAGTGGAACCACTGGACAACCAGACAGTCTTTCATGGGGTCGGGAATCATATCGGGCTTTTGGAGCTTATACTTCCGGATTCCTGAGGATTAAAACACATAAAAGCGGTGACTATCTCGGCCGTTTTGTGGATATCGGAATCTGCTGCGCCTTTCCGGTTGTGACAAACCTGGTAACTTTTGGTACGGGTACACGGTCCAATTCTCCTACGATGCCTTCTGTAATTGTAAAGCGACAGCGGATTTCCACTTTGCCGCTGTGTGAACTGGGTGGGATGGTGAGAATTGGAAATGACAGGGCCTCGATGACTGTTTCATACAATCAGTCCCAACTAATGCCGCGACTTACAATCGGAATTGATTATGCGGTTATGCGTTATTGAATCGATCCCGCTCAATCAAAAGTTCCTGCAACAATCCGTGGTTCTTTTCAGCAGCATTTCCGACAACAACAACATCTGCCCCGGCTGAATAGGCTTCTTTGACCTGCTTTGGCGTCCGGATGCCACCGCCTACTATCAGCGGAACCCTGATTCCCCCGGAAACCTGCTGAATCATTTCACCTGAAATGGGGCGGTCGGCGCCGCTTCCGGCATCCATGTAAATGATGCGCAAGCCAAGCATCTCTCCTGCCATGGCAGTTGCATAGGCGATATCCGGCTTGTTATTAGGAATTGGCTGTGTGTTGCTCATGTAGGATACCGACGTCTGTCGTCCGCCATTAACCAGGATATATCCGGTTGGCAAAATCTCAAGCCCCGATTCTTTCAGAAAAGGAGCTGCAACAACATGATTTCCAATCAAATAGTCTGGATTTCGACCGGAAATCAAGGATAGGAGTAAAATCGCATCAGCCTGGGCACTAATCTGAAGGGGTGACCCTGGAAAGATAATTACCGGGATGTGTGTGAGCGGTTTAATTCGGCCGATGAGTCGGTCTATATGATTAAAAATCAGACTACCACCAACAAAAATGAAATCGACACCCAGTTTATCGGCCAGGATAACCTGTTCCTCGACCCTATCGCCCGTGCATTTATCTGGATCCACAAGCCAGGCAAATGCCTTACGGTTTTCTTTCAGGGATGAAAATGTTTCTGCCAGCATGGTTCAGATTTGTTTTTTCCAGGCTAAAGTTTCGATCAACCTCTCAATATCTTTAAGCAAGAATTCATTTACAGGAGCCAGTGAATCCTTATTGGGTTCGGTATCAAAATAAAGAGCACCTCTCAGGAAGTTACGTGTACTGTCTGTCATATAAAACTGATATGAGGAAGCCGTATTGCCCTTAATGTCAAACAAAACACCAAACACTTTGTTTGCCGGATTCTGGAATTCCCTCTGGCTTATTGCATCTGCCCTCACTGAGTGCTTGTAGGCAAAGGCATGTGCGTCATCAACCAGTTTTGCAAGATTGTTTACCACCGGCTTATAGGTTATGTACAAGCGGCCATGGAATTGTGGAAACTCAACATTGATCCAATACTCTGATGTGTCTGATCCTGAATATTTTCCAGCATACCTGCTGATCCTGGAATAGACGGGTATCTCAAATTTATAGGGATATTCTCCCTCTAGTAACAAATACGCCCTTTCGGGAAGGCCGATCCGGAAATAGGACTTTGGCTTGGGGGTATAATTTTCCTTACAGCCGACAATTGTTATTGCTAACAGACCTAAAAACAGCCAGTTATTCAACATCCGTTTCATGAATTGATCAGGTAAGGTCAAAAAGCGCTCTTTTTATTCTGATTTGGTATTGATTCTAATCCGCAAAGGTAAGAGAATGAAGCGAAAAACGAGGCGACTTCCACCCCTTTGATACGGGAAGAAGCCGCCTGTTGTTTCCACCAGCTAAAAAGTCAGGATCCTTACTGGATTTTAAGCACTGAACGCATGGTCAAAACGGCAAATCATCGCTTTCAGCCGGCTGAATTACTTCATCGGCCACTGAATGTGCTGGAGCTTCGGAGGCATACCGTTGAGTACCATTCTCGCGGCTTCCTTCATTATCATCTTTTCTACCCAGAAGCCGGATATTATCAGCCACAATCTCGGTAATATAACGCTTGTTACCATCCTTGTCATCATATTGCCGGTTGGTAATCTTGCCCTCGACGTAAATCTGCTTTCCTTTCTTGATGAACTTCTCGGCCACATCCGCCAATTGCCTCCAGGCTACAATATTGTGCCATTCGGTATTGGTTACCATCTCTCCGGCTTTGTTCTTGTAGGTTTCAGAAGTGGCCAGGGTGAACCGGGCTACTGATGTTCCGCCTTCCAGATGCCGGATTTCCGGATCCTTGCCTACATTCCCAACTAGAATCGCTTTGTTTACAGACATTTGAATAAAGATTTAATGATTACTAAAAGTACAAACAATTCCCAATTTGCAAGATGCCGACAGGAAAAACAGCTGTCAGTCCCTTACATAATATATATATGCAAGATGTTCGGGGAAATGGAAAAAAGGATAAAAAAAAATTTGCGGAGACTGTTTAATTAATGAAAAAGGTTTATATTTGCAGACCAAATGTAATTAGTTGATAATTAAAGTATTTATAGCGATGACTAAAGCAGACATTGTAAACGAAATCAGCAAGAACACCGGAATTGAGAAGGTAGCTGTACAGAAGACGGTTGAGGCTTTCATGAACACCGTAAAAACCTCATTAGTAAATGGTAACAATGTTTACCTAAGGGGATTTGGAAGTTTTATCGTGAAGAAAAGAGCCGAAAAAACTGCTCGTAACATCTCGAAAAACACCACCATCATCATCCCGCAGCATTTTATCCCGTCGTTTAAGCCGGCTAAAACCTTTGTTGCCAAGGTAAAAGATCAGGTTAGAAAGAAAAAATAGTTTCGGGTTCATTAATTTGTCAGAAAAATGCCAAGCGGAAAAAAACGCAAAAGACATAAGATGGCTACGCACAAACGCAAAAAGCGCCTGCGTAAAAACCGTCATAAGAAAAAGAAATAGCTTATCAATAATTGATGCTTTTGCATAAACCTAAAGAGCCTTCTCTTTAGGTTTATGCTGTTTATTGAGAATGCTTTATCTGTTTGTACTCTTTTCTCCAAAGACTAACTGAGTTGTGAGTAATGAACTGATTATTGATGCCGGACCTAATGAGATAGCGATAGCTTTACTCGAAGAGAAACGGCTGGTTGAGCTCAACAAGGAGAAATCCAATTTCCAGTTTTCGGTAGGTGACATCTACCTCGGTAAAATAAAAAAGATTATGCCGGGGCTGAATGCCGCCTTCGTGGATGTCGGATATGAGAAAGACGCTTTCCTCCATTATCTGGACCTTGGGCCGCAATTCCAATCACTCAACAAATACCTTAACCTGGCCTTAAACAAAAAGACCAAGGTTACTACGCTTGATAAATTCAGGCCAGAACCGGATATTGACAAGCATGGTAAGATTAACAATCTGATGAAGAGTGGCCAGACTATTCTTGTACAGGTTGCTAAGGAACCCATCGCTTCAAAAGGGCCGCGGCTGACCAGTGAGATTTCCCTTGCCGGTAGAAACCTGGTACTTCTGCCCTTCTCGGATAAAGTATCGGTGTCAACCAAAATTAAGTCCGATGAAGAGCGGGACCGCCTGAAGCGTCTGATTCTGTCAATCCGTCCGAAGAATTACGGCGTCATCGTAAGAACGGTTGCAAAAGAACGAAAGGTTGCCGTCCTCGATGCTGAACTTCGCGGATTGGTCGAAAAATGGGAATCAATCTTCAACGATATCAAATCGGTCGAACCTCCGTCACTCGTCCTGGGTGAATTAAACCGGACTTCAACCATTCTTCGGGATATACTCAATTCCAGCTTTAACAATATCGTTGTTAACGATCAGTCCCTTTATCGTGAAATCCGGGATTATATTGTAACCATTGCCCCGGAAAAACAAAAAATCGTTAAACTGCATACAGGCAGGGTACCGGTATTTGAACACCTTGGGATTGATAAACAGATAAAGTCCTTATTCGGCAAAACGGTCTCTTTTAAAAGTGGTGCTTATCTGATTATTGAACATACTGAAGCACTGCATGTTATTGACGTAAATAGTGGAAACAGGGCTCAATCAGCTGCAGACCAGGAAACAAATGCAATGGAGGTAAATATTGCAGCCGCTGACGAAATTGCCCGGCAGCTCAGGCTCCGCGATATGGGCGGTATCATTGTTGTTGACTTTATCGATATGGTTAGAGCCGATAACCGTCAAAAAGTTTTTGAGCGAATCAAGGAGAACATGAAATCCGATCGGGCAAAACACCATATTTTACCTTTAAGCAAGTTTGGACTTCTCCAGATCACACGGCAACGCGTCAGACCCGAAATGGATGTGCAGATCATGGAAACCTGCCCCACCTGCAACGGTTCCGGTGAGGTTACCCCAAGCATCCTTGCACAGGATCAGGTTCTGAATCATTATCTTTTTATCCTCGATAAATATCCGAATTCCAAACTGACCCTGAGGGCTCACCCCTACCTGGCAGCCTTTCTGCAACAAGGATTGCCTTCGATCCGGATGAAATGGTACTTTAAATATAAAAACTGGCTTAAGGTCGTCCCGGATGCTAATCTGGGTATCGTCAATTACGAATTCTTCGACCAGAACGGAGAAAAAATCATTCTTTAATCGTTAAAGCACTTTCCTTTATGAATTCCATCAAACTGTCTGTATTCCTGTCAGCCATCCTGTTTTCATTTTCATTAACCAATACCCCTGCACGGGCACAAATGGTGGATCCCGTGTCATGGAAATATTCTGTAGCAAAGGTTACTGACAGTATCTATGTGTTGCAATTTACCGCTTCAATTGAACCGACCTGGCACATGTACAGCCAGTTTCTCCCTAAAGATTGTCCAGCTGTACCGCTTTCCTTTACATTCACTCAATCCCCCTCTTTTCAACGTATCGACAGCGTAAAAGAGATTACGGTTCCTCATGAGGAAATGGATGAAATGTTTGGAATGAAAATCAAGTATTTCGCCAATGAAGCGGTCTTTGCCCAACGTATCAAGGTCCTGTCGAAAACAGCAATTACAATCACAGGTGAGCTGAATTACCAGACCTGCGACGATAAATCCTGTTCCCTGGGTGGAGGTGACTTCTCATTTACGGTTGATCCCGGTAAAACTACTGCAGCACAGACAGATGCGGTAAAAAAAAACTCAAGTGAGGTAGAAGGTCCATCCGATGGATCCAAAAAGAGCCTCTGGGCCCTCTTTTGGATCGCTTTCGGCGGCGGTCTGATCGCTCTTCTGACTCCATGTGTGTTCCCAATGATTCCAATGACGGTCTCTTTCTTCATGCATGAAAAGGACTCAAAAAGGAAATCCATATTCAAAGCCTTTTTTTTTGGCGCTTCCATCGTTGGAATCTTTACTGTAATCGGAACAATAGTTGCCCTGATTTTTGGTCCGGGTATCGCAAACTTCCTTAGCACCCATTGGATTCCCAATGTGCTTTTCTTCCTGATATTCATCTTCTTCGCAGCCTGGTTCTTTGGAATGTTCGAGCTTACCCTGCCAAACTGGATGATCAGCAGATCTGACCAACAGGTTGATAAAGGTGGATGGGGTGGACCTTTCTTTATGGCATTTACCACCGTTCTCGTATCATTTTCCTGCACCGGACCAATTGTAGGAACAGTTCTGGTTCAGTCGGCCGGAGGAGAAATTCTACAGCCAATCATAAGTATGCTTGGGTTCGGCCTGGCTTTTGCCCTGCCTTTTACCCTCTTTGCAATATTCCCGAGCTGGCTGCAATCCATGCCAAAATCCGGTGGATGGCTCAACTCCGTTAAAGTAGTATTGGGTTTTGTTGAACTGGCCCTGGGACTGAAATTCCTGAGCATTGCGGATCAAACCTACCATTGGGGAATCCTGGACCGTGAAGTATATCTCGCCTTCTGGATTGTTATTTTTACCCTGATGGGCTTCTACCTTTTAGGAAAAATTAAGTTCAAGCATGACAGTGATGTGCCATATGTTGGGGTGCCGCGGCTTCTACTGGCCATCATCACCTTCTCCTTTGTTGTTTACCTGATACCGGGTATGATCGGCGCACCGCTCAAAGCGCTGGCAGGATACCTGCCTCCTGAAACTACACACGATTTCGACTTGCGTAAAGTAATCCGGGAAAATGCAGCTGTTTATTCAACACAACCGCAGTCACCGGTCAGCACCATTTGCGAAAAACCTAAATATGCGGATAAGCTTGAATTGCCGCATGGTATCCAGGGATACTTTGATCTTGATCAGGGATTATCTTGCGCAAAAGAGCGGAACAAGCCAGTGTTTGTTGATTTCACCGGACATGGTTGTGTCAACTGCCGGGAAATGGAAGCAAGGGTTTGGGAAGATGCCAGGGTGCTTAAGCGGCTCAAGGAAGACTATGTGGTTGTTGCTCTATACGTGGATGACAAAACCATCCAGCTACCTGAATCAGAATGGATAACCTCTACCTATGACGGGAAAGTAAAGAAGACCCTTGGGAAAAAGAATCAGGATTTTCAAATCACGAGGTTCAAGCAAAATACCCAGCCGCAATATGCTCTGCTCAATACCAATGGTGATCTGATGATCCCTACGCGCTCGTATGATCTGGACGTTGATGCATTCATTGACTTCCTCGACCGTGGGATCGCTGAATTTGCGAAACAGACGAAATAAGAATACCGTTCCTGCCCTGCCTCTATCCTTCTTCTTTCGCCTTTCGCCTTACTTAATCCTCGCCTCTCCAGATCTGGTCAGTTTTGAATATTTTATTGAGGGGGATTCAATTATCGGTCCGAGACCGTAATTCTCCCATTTGGAATCAATCAATTGTATTGTTGTTTGGTCCATAACAACCGGATTGGGCCATGGCCTTGGAAAATTATCAATTGCATGTGTTTTAACTGTGGCATCGATGAAAAGCATTCCAAATTTCTGGTTTCGCGCGGCTGGGAAAAGGACCACGTCATTCAGGGCATCTACGTTGGCACCGGTCAGCCAGGTCAGATCCCATGCCGATGTTAAATCCACATAGTGATCAAAAAGAACCCAAAAACGAATTCCTGAAAATGCATCGGTCAGGCGGATATCATCAATAATATCTCTGACAGCCCCTTTTGAACCTTTTTGTAGGGCAATGAGGACAATCGAAATGCCCTTTGAGAGCCATTGAAGGTTCAACCCCGTAATTTCAGGATGAATGGCTCTGAAAGCACCGACGGAGGAATCATCCGGGTGCCGCGAAAAGTCGTTGTTCTCTTCGAGGACGGATCCTGTTGCATCGATTCCGAGCTTCCCTCCAAAGGCAGCAACAGCAGATGAATGATCGAGAATGTCCAGCGGGCCTTGAGTCAACGCTATGTGCTTCGATGGGTCTACGCGGGCCGAGACATAGCGGGCAACTTCCAGGTAATCTGTCAGATCAACCTCATTGGCCGTTACAATTGCGAATTTCGTGAACATCATTTGTCCGGCTCCCCAGAGGGTATGCAGGACTTTCCTTCCCTGTCCCGGGTAAGAAGTCTGAATTTTTGCAAGGACAAGATTATGTGCAACTCCGGGTATCGGCATATGAAAACCAGAAAGTTCCGGAACAAGCGACAGCCTGATCAGCGGCTCAAACATCCGTTCGGTAGCCCATTCAAGCCAGGCATCTTCCTGAGGCGGCACTCCAACAATCGTTGCGGGATAAATAGCAGAATCTCTTCGAGTAATTGCCGTAACATGGAAAACCGGATACTCATCTTCAAGGGAGTAAAACCCGGTGTGATCTCCAAATGGACCTTCCTGATGCTTGGGTTCCATCGGGTCAACGTACCCCTCAATGATGAAGTCGCAATCATCAGGAACCCACAAATCCTGGGTTATGCATTTCACCAAATGAACTGGCTTCTTACGAATAAAGCCGGCCAGAATGTATTCATCTATACCATCCGGTAAAGGCGCAGTAGCACAATACGTATACACAGGATCACCGCCAAGCCCAACAGCAACAGGCATGCGTTGTCCGATTTTTTTATATTCGTTGTAATGTCTGGCTCCGGTTTTATGCATATGCCAGTGCATCCCTGTACTTTTCTTATCAAAAACCTGCATTCTGTACATTCCCAGGTTGGGAATCAAAGTCATCGGATCTTTGGTATGCACCAGTGGAAGGGTAATAAAGGGGCCACCGTCATGCGGCCAGCATTTCAATACAGGGAGGACATCAAGATCAGGTTTCATATCGATAATTTCCTGGCACCTGCCCCTGTTCTTGCTTTTTTTCGGAAACCACCTTGCAGCCCTGCCCAACAGAGGCAATTTCCTGAATTTTCCCATGAATCCAGTATCAGGACCGGTAAGGGAAGCTATGAGCTGGTGTATTTCAACAGCGAGTTCCCCGGGACTTTTCCCATGGAAAGCTAACCGGATCCTTTCTTCTGATCCCATTGAGTTAATCAGTACCGGGTAAGGTGTTCCTGTGTTTTCAAAGAGCAGGGCTTTCCCGCCGCCTTCCATTTTGGATATCCGGTCGGTGATTTCTGAAATTTCCAGATTTGGGCTAACCCTTTCAGTTATCCTGATCAATTCACCAGCCTGATCCAATCGTTGAATGAAATTCCGCAAATCCATTTCTGTCTATTTGGCGAGAAGATAACAAAAAACCCGGGCATTGCCCGGGTTTATCCTATCGTCTGTCAAGTTGAACCTATTTGGTTTCCTCGGGAGTTTCCTCACTGGCAACCTCTTTGCTGCCTTCCACTTCCTCAGCTTCCTTAACTTCTTTAACTTCTGCAACCTCTTCAACTGAATCGGCCTTAGCAACTGGTTCTGCCTTTTTCTTTGCAGCTTTAACGGCGGGTTTCTTGGCTTCAGCAACTACCGCTTCTTCCCCGGTCTTTTTTGCCGGCCTGCGGGATCTGCGTGTTACTTTTGCTTTTTCGCTTTTCTCAGCAAGCATTGCCTCATTAAAGTCCACCAGTTCAATAATGCACATTTCTGCACTATCACCAAGTCTTGTACCGGTTTTCAGAATACGGGTATATCCACCCGGACGCTCGCCGATCTTTTGTGCCACTTCCCTGAAAAGTTCAGTAACAGCCTCTTTATCACTCAGATAACCGAAAACAACCCGACGGGAGTGGGTGGTATCGTCCTTTGCCTTGGTGATCAGGGGCTCAACATATTTGCGTAAAGCCTTTGCTTTAGCAACCGTTGTTGATATCCTTTTGTGCCTGATCAATGAACTGGCCATATTGGCGAGCATAGATTCCCTGTGAGCACTCTTCCTTCCTAAATTATTCTGTTTATCACCGTGTCTCATTTCCTTATTCCTTATTCTTTATCTAACTTATATTTGGCAACATCCATTCCGAAGTTCAGATTCATGGCCTTAAGAAGGTCTTCCAGTTCGGTCAAGGATTTCTTGCCGAAATTCCTGAATTTCAAAAGATCATTCTTGTTGTAGGCAACCAGGTCACCAAGTGTTTCCACGTCGGCAGCCTTAAGACAGTTCAATGCCCGCACTGAAAGATCCAGATCAGTCAATTTGGTTTTGAGGAGCTGCCTCATGTGTAGGACCTCTTCGTCGAACTCTTCGCTGTCCATCTTTTCATCCGATTCGAGGGTGATTTTCTCATCGGAGAAAAGCATAAAATGGTGAATCAGAATTTTAGCGGACTCTTTTAACGCATCTTTCGGATGAATCGAGCCATCGGTAGTGATCTCCAGGATGAGTTTCTCATAGTCGGTTTTTTGCTCCACCCTGAAATTCTCGATTGTATACCGTACATTCTTGATTGGGGTAAACACTGAATCCAAGGCTATCAGTCCGATTTCAGCATCTTCCGGTTTATTCTCTTCTGATGGCACATAGCCTCTCCCCTTGTTGATACTGAGGGTCATCTGCAACTTAACGCTAGGATCCATGGTGCAAATTACCAAATCAGGGTTCAGCACTTTAAAACCACTCAGGAAGTTACCGATATCGGATGCCTTGAGGACTTCCTGACCAGTAATGGCAATGGTTACCCTCTCGTCTTCAACGCCTTCGATCTGTTGCTTAAACCGAACTTGCTTCAAGTTAAGAATGACCTCGGTAACATCTTCCATAACTCCTTTTATTGTCGAAAACTCGTGATCGACACCTTCGATTTTCACGTTGGTTACGGCGAATCCTTCAAGGGAGCTAAGGAGGATACGGCGAAGGGCATTACCAATGGTAATACCGTAGCCCGGTTCAAGTGGCCGGAATTCGAACTTTCCGTATTGGGAGTCCGATTCGAGCAGGATAACTTTATCAGGTTTCTGAAAAGATAGAATGGCCATTGATCAGGATTTTTACGTTTACTTAGAATACAATTCAACGATAAGCTGTTCCTTAATGTTTTCCGGTATATCTGAACGTTCAGGAACGCTGATAAATTTACCGGTCATCTGGCTATTGTCCCACTCCAGCCAGGATATCCTGGATCTGGATGAAGCCGCTAGAGCGTTAAGAATAACTTCGAGAGATTTTGATTTCTCACGGACAGCGATAACATCACCCGGGCGAACTGAGTAAGATGCAATATTCAGGACCCGTCCGTTAACAGTTATATGGCGATGGTTGACCAGCTGACGTGCAGCCGCTCGAGTATTGGCAATACCCAGGCGGTATACGACATTGTCGAGACGTGATTCCAGCAGCTGCAGGAGAACTTCACCCGTAATGCCTTTAGTACGCTGAGCTTTGTTGAACATATTGGCAAATTGTTTCTCCAGTACCCCGTAGGTGTATTTGGCCTTCTGCTTCTCTTTAAGCTGAATGCCGTATTCAGAGAGCTTTCTTCTCCTTCTTGACGGACCATGAAATCCCGGAGGGTAATTACGTTTGTCGAAATATTTATCCGATCCGTAAATTGGCTCCCCAAATTTTCTGGCGATTCTTGTTTTTGGTCCAGTATACTTAGCCATTTATTTCTTATTTATCGTTTTAAAATACGGTTTAATTATACTCTTCTACGCTTGGGCGGACGGCAGCCATTATGAGGAAGCGGCGTCACATCAACAATTTCCACAACCTCTATTCCACTGTTATGAATAGTTCTGATTGCAGATTCCCGGCCGTTACCCGGGCCTTTAACGAATACTTTTACTTTCCTTAACCCAAGGTCATAGGCAACTTTTGAAGCATCCTGTGCTGCAATCTGGGCTGCATAGGGTGTATTCTTTTTCGATCCGCGAAAACCGTTTTTCCCGCTGGACGACCAGGAGATGACCTGACCTGCATTGTTGGTCAGGGAGATAATAATGTTGTTAAAAGAAGAATGGATATGTGCCTGCCCGAGGGGTTCAACCTGGACAACCCGTTTCTTCGCTGCTTTAACTTTTTTCTTTGCCATACTCTACTGGTTATTTAGTCGCTTTCTTTTTGTTTGCTACGGTTTTCCGGCGTCCCTTACGGGTACGGGCATTGTTCTTGGTGCTCTGGCCACGCACGGGTAAACCCAGACGATGGCGGATTCCGCGATAGCATCCAATATCCATGAGACGCTTGATATTCATTTGCGTTTCAGACCGGAGTTCTCCTTCGATCTTGAAGTTCTCATTGATATAATTACGGATTGCAGCACTCTGGTCATCCGTCCATTCCTGTACTTTTTGGTCTTTATCAACTCCGGCTTCGGCCAGAATCTTACGGGCAGTGCTTCTGCCGATTCCATAAATGTACGTGAGGCCTATTTCACCCCTTTTGTTGTTTGGTATGTCAACACCAACGATACGTGCCATATAAGATATTCCTTATGAGTTTACTAATTCAGACTATCCCTGACGTTGCTTGAACTTGGGATTCTTCTTGTTTATTACATATAACCGTCCTTTCCGACGTACAATTTTGCACTCGGGAGAACGTTTTTTTACAGATGCTCGTACCTTCATGATCGGTTAATATTTTCAGTTTTTGTATCGGTATGCAATTCTTCCTTTTGTCAGATCATAGGGAGACATTTCAACGCGAACTTTATCTCCCGGCAAAATCTTAATATAATGCATTCTCATCTTACCGGAAATGTGGGCGGTTATTACGTGCCCGTTTTCCAGTTCAACGCGGAACATGGCGTTTGAAAGCGCCTCGATAATGGTTCCATCCTGTTCAATAGAAGACTGCTTCGGCATATATTAAAATTTTGAAACTGCTTCGTCAATAATCATAAAATCAGACAAAATATCAGCCCCATCTTCCCGTATCGCCACTGAATGTTCAAAATGTGCCGACGGTTTATGGTCATTGGTCCGAATCGTCCACCCATCCCGTTCCTGATAAATATGTCTCTTACCAAGGTTAATCATGGGCTCAATCGCGATTGTCAAACCATTTTGTAAAACCGGACCTGTTCCCGGTCTACCGTAATTAGGAACTTCCGGGGGTTCATGTAACTGCCTCCCAACTCCATGGCCAACCATCTCACGGACTACAGAGAATCCGTTTTGTTCAGCATGTTTTTGGACTGCGTTTCCGATATCACCTACCCGCTTTCCGCTTTTGGCCTCTTTTATTCCGAGTATAAGGCACTCCCTGGTAACTCTGACAAGTTTTGCTTTTTCAGGAGAAACCTCGCCCACCGTAAAAGTGTAGGCTGAATCCCCATGAAATCCGTTTAGCAGAACACCGCAATCAACGGAAACCAGATCGCCCTCCATCAGGACTCTTGCAGAGGGTATTCCATGCACAACCTGGTCATTGACCGAAATGCACAAGGAAGCCGGATAGCCGTGGTAACCTTTAAATCCAGGGACTCCACCATGATCCCTGATAAACTCCTCCGCTCGTTTGTCAATCGCATTGGTAGCCATTCCAGGCATCATCATTCCGGCTACAGCGGCCAGAGTAGCAGACACCAAGAGATTGCTTTGCCGAAGCAACTCAATCTCTTCGTCTGATTTTATTTGAAACATACAAAGAACGCCAATTGCGCTAAATCGAAGAGGCACTACCGGTGCGGCCCTTAATCCGTCCTGATTTCATCAGTCCGTCATAATGACGCATCAGCAGGTGACTTTCAACCTGTTGCAATGTATCCAGAACAACTCCCACAAGAATCAAAAGAGAGGTCCCTCCAAAGAACTGTGAAAATTGACTGTTGATTCCGATCAGGCTGGCTATTGCCGGCAAGACCGCAATAATTGCCAGGAAAATAGATCCGGGCAATGTTATCCTCGACATTACGGTATCCAGGAATTCAACGGTTTTTCTACCGGGTTTAACACCGGGAATAAAACCACCATTCCTTTTCATGTCCTCAGCCATTTGGGTGGGGTTCACTGTTACAGCCGTATAGAAATAGGTAAATGCGATAATCAGGATAGCAAAAGTAAAATTGTACCAAAAGCCGCCATAGTTACCAAAGGTCTGTACAAATTTACTGGCAGCTTCAGAATTAAACTTGCCAAGCATCATTGGAAGAAACATAAAAGCCTGAGCAAAAATGATCGGCATAACACCAGCTGCATTTATTTTCAGCGGTATATACTGACGAACGCCGCCGTATTGCTTGTTTCCAACGATTCGTTTAGCATATTGCACCGGCACTCGCCTGGTTGCTTGTACCAGGGCGATAGTCCCCATGATGACCACTAGCAACAGTATAATTTCCACCAGAACCATAACGAGGCCTCCACCTTGCTGCTCAAGTTTTTCAGCAAGTTCGGCGAACAGCGCAAAGGGAAGTCGGGCAATAATACCGATCATAATGATGAGCGATATCCCGTTGCCTACCCCCTTGTCGGTAATCCTTTCTCCAAGCCACATCACGAACAGGGTTCCCGCTGTCAGGATTATTACCGATGAAATGGTAAAGAAAGGTCCGGGGTTTATAATGGCAGTTGTTGAAGCCAGCTGGACTTTAAGGTTAAATAAATAACTCGGCCCCTGAGCTGCAGTTATCAAAACGGTGAGCCATCGTGTTATCTGGTTCATTTTCTTCCGTCCGCTCTCACCTTCCTTCTGCAAACGCTGGAAGTAGGGAATGGCGATTGTCATCAACTGCACTACAATTGATGCAGAGATATAAGGCATGATACCCAATGCGAAAATGGAGGCATTCGAAAATGCTCCACCGGAGAACATGTCCAGTAACCCTTCCAATCCGGATGCTGTCTGCTGTTTCAGGGCATCAAGCTGGGTCGGATCAATCCCCGGCAATACGACAAAGCTGCCGAGCCGGTAAACCAAAACCAATCCTAGCGTGGTCAGGATTCTAGCACGGAGGTCTTCGATCCTCCATATATTCTTCAGGGTTTCAATAAATCTCTTCATTCCGTTACAGTTTTACGACCGTTCCTTGTTGAGCTTCTATTGCTTTTACTGCGGATTCGGAAAACGCATGGGCTTTTACCTCCAGCTTCACAGTTAAGGTTCCGTTGCCGAGGATTTTTACACGGTCGTTTTTGTGTGCCAGACCGGCCCCTATCAGGGTATCCACATCGATAACAGAAATCTTGTTCTTATCTGCGAGCATCTGTAAGGTGCTGATATTGATCCCCTTAAATTCTTTACGGTTTATGTTTTTGAAACCGAATTTCGGGAGCCTGCGCTGAATAGGCATCTGACCACCTTCAAAACCAACTTTCTTTGAATAGCCTGATCTTGATTGGGCACCTTTGTGACCACGGGTCGATGTACCGCCGTGTCCGGATCCCTGTCCGCGGCCAATTCGTTTCTCCCGGTGCACCGATCCTTCAGCTGGCTTCAGATTATGTAGTTCCATCGGATAAAATTTCTATCAAATTAATTACTTAGTTTTTTCAACGGTTACCAGGTGGTGAACTTTTTCAACCATTCCCAGTATCTGGGGGGTAGCCTCCACGGTAACCGAGGCATGCATACGCCTCAACCCGAGGGCTCCGAGAGTTCGTTTCTGCCTCTCAGTCGTATGGATCTTACTTGTTGTCTGTGTAATCTTAATTTTGGCCATGATTTTCTTCGGTATCCGGGTTATCCATTAAATACTTTTTCCATGCTGACACCCCTGTGCTGAGCAACCGTAATCGCATCACGCATTTCGACGAGGGCTGCCATAGTTGCTTTAACCAGGTTATGCGGGTTGGAGGATCCTTTGGACTTGGCAAGGACATTATGTATGCCGACGCTTTCCAGAACAGCCCGCATTGCACCACCGGCTTTCACTCCGGTACCTCCTGAAGCTGGTTTAAGCCAGACAGTAGCACCGCCAAATTTAGCCACCTGCTCGTGAGGTATGGTGCCGTTAATTACCGGAACTTTTATCAGGTTCTTCTTAGCTGCCTCAACACCTTTGGCGATAGCGGTTGTTACCTCGTTGGCCTTACCCAGGCCCCAGCCGACAACGCCGTCTTCATTTCCAACCACAACTATGGCTGAGAAACTAAAATTCCTACCACCTTTCGTGACTTTGGTTACCCTGTTGATTGCAACCAAACGGTCCTTCAATTCAAGATCACTTGTCTTTACCTTACGTACGCTCGTAGCCATATTATTTAGAATTTAAGCCCGCCTTCACGGGCTGCATCTGCCAACGATTTAATCCTTCCATGATACAAATAACCATTCCTGTCAAAAACAACAGAGGTAATCCCGTTTGCCAGGGCCTTCTCAGCAATGAGTTTTCCAACTAATTTTGCCTGGTCAACTTTATTAATTCCAGTGTTTTTTGCGACCTCTTTTTCCAGCGAAGAAGCTGAAATCAGGGTTTTTCCGGTATGATCATCAATCAACTGAACAGAAATCTGCTTGTTGCTCCGGTATACGGTAAGCCTTGGACTTTCGGTTGAACCGGCCAGGGTTTTCCGTATTCTGTTCTTGATTTTCAGTCTGCGCTCGTGCTTTGAAAAAGCCATGTTCTATAGATTTTAGCGAATTACTTTTTTCTGACTATCTGGCACTAACTGCCTGCAGCCTTACCTGCTTTGCGGCGCAGTACCTCATTAACAAATTTGATACCCTTGCCTTTGTAAGGCTCCGGTGGACGAAGCGAACGGATTTTTGCGGCAACCTGACCGATCAGCTGTTTATCAATGCTCTTCAGGGTGACGATCGGGTTACTACGACGCTCGGTTACCGCCTGAACTGAAATTTCTTCAGGAAGCTGGATCACATATGGGTGTGAAAACCCAAGATGCAGTTCCAGAATTTGCCCTTCAACGGTAGCTTTGTAACCGACTCCAACCAGTTCCTGTTTAATTTCATAGCCTTTCGACACACCGATTACCATATTATGAATCAGGGATCTGTAAAGGCCATGCAGTGAGCGATGACGTTTCTGGTCCGTTGGACGAGAGACAATTATCTGACCCTCCTCAACTTTTACCTGAATATCGGGATCGACCATCTGGTTCAGTGTACCAAGGGGTCCTTTAACTTCAACCCGGTTGTCGGGATGAACCGTAATGCTGACCCCAGCGGGTAGTGTTATTGGTAATTTTCCAATACGTGACATTGATAATCCTTTTTAATAAACGTAACAAATAACTTCACCACCCACGTTCTCTCTGCGGGCTTCCTTATCTGTCATCAAGCCTTTAGAGGTTGAAAGAATGGCGATACCCATCCCGTTCAAAACCCGCGGCAGCCCGTCAACATCAATATACTTACGCAATCCCGGTTTGCTGATCCGCTTCAGACTCTTGATAGCAGGAACTTTTGAGATCGGATGGTATTTCAGTGCAATCTTGATGACACCCTGCGGTGCGGTATCCTCGAATTTATAACTCAGGATATAGCCTTTTTCAAATAATATCTTGGTAATCTCCTTCTTCAGGTTCGATGAAGGAATCTCTACCACCTTATGCTTAGCCATGATCGCGTTCCGTACGCGGGTCAGGTAATCTGCAATTGGATCAGTCATTTCTTTACAATATTTTTATTACCAACTTGCTTTCTTAATTCCCGGTATCAGTCCCTGGGAAGCCATTTCCCTGAACTGAATACGGCTGACGCCAAACTGCCTCATATAACCTTTCGGACGACCGGTCAGATTGCACCTGTTATGCAGGCGAACTTTCGATGAGTTCTTGGGAAGCGCATCAAGACCGGCAAAATCACCTTCTGCCTTCAATTTGGCACGTTTCTCAGCATATTTTGCCACCATTTTCTGCCGCTTCACTTCGCGGGCTTTCATGGATTCTTTAGCCATACCCTATTTCTTATTGATTGTTTTAAAAGGCATTCCGAACTCCTTCAGCAATGCAAAACCTTCTTCGTCCGACCTGGCGTCAGTAACGAAAGTAATTTCCATTCCGATCATTGAATGCATCTTGTCGATGTCAATCTCGGGGAAAATGATTTGCTCGCTGATACCTAAGGTATAATTCCCCTTGCCGTCAAATTTTGCAGCTACTCCGTTAAAATCTCTGATTCTGGGAAGAGCTACGGCGATAAGGCGTTCAAGGAACTCGTACATCTTTTCGCGACGAAGGGTAACTTTTACTCCGATCGGCATACCTTTCCTGAGTTTGAAGTTTGATATATCCTTCTTTGAAAAAGTCTGCACCGCTTTTTGACCGGTAATGTTGGTTAATTCTTCCTGTGCAACCTCGATCAGTTTTTTATCAGCCACAGCCTTTCCGACTCCACGGTTAACAACAATTTTCCTTAGGCGGGGTACCTGCATTACGCTCTTATAACTAAACTCTTTTGTCAGAGCCGGAATTACTTCATTCCGGTATTTGGTCTTTAGATTAGGCGTATATTCCATTACTTGATCTCCTCTCCAGATTTTTTGGCGTAACGCACCAGTTTTCCTTTATCATCCAACCGACGGCCGATCCGGGTTGGTTTTCCGGAGGTAGGATCCAGATGCATCAGGTTTGATACATGAATCGGCCCTTCCTTTTTGATAATACCACCCTGGGGGGCATTTTTATCTGCCTTGGTGTGCTTTGACAGCATGTTGACGCCTTCGACGATCGCGCGGTCTTTCTTACGGATCACTTCCAGCACTCTTCCTTGCTGTCCTTTGGAGTTACCGGCAATTACGAGAACGGTATCTCCTTTTTTAATATTCATTTTCTTCTGCATGTTCAGTGCTTTATCTTTATAACACTTCTGGAGCGAGGGAAACGATCTTCATATAGTTCTCTCGCAATTCCCTGGCAACGGGCCCAAAAATACGGGTTCCGCGAATCTCGCCGGTTGCGTTCAAAAGTACACAGGCGTTATCATCGAAACGGATATAGGATCCGTCATTACGTCGTATCTCCTTGGAGGTACGCACAACGACAGCCTTGGAGACGGTACCCTTTTTAAGTTCACCGCCCGGCAAAGCGGATTTAACTGTAACAACCACCTTATCTCCTACAGTGGCATATTTCTTGCCGGTTCCGCCTAACACGCGGATGCAAAGGACTTCTTTGGCACCGCTGTTATCGGCAACGATCATTCGGGACTCTTGCTGTATCATGGCTACTTAGCTCTTTCAATAATTTCAACTAATCTCCAGTTTTTCAGCTTGCTCAGCGGGCGGGTTTCCATGATACGGACCAGGTCACCCTCATTACAGGTATTCTGTTCGTCATGAGCAACAAATTTGGTGGTCTTGTTTACAAACTTCCCGTAAATAGGATGTTTTACCTTTCTGTTAACAGCAACCACAATGGACTTGTCCATTTTATTGCTGACGACCACACCGGTACGTTCCTTGCGCAGGTTTCTCTTACCTTCCATGGATTATTCGCTTTTCTTGTTTTCAATTAATTGCCGCTTGCGCAATTCCGTTGTCAGCTGTGCAACCAGGCGCCTGGTAAACCGGATATTGTGCGGATGATCCAACGGTGATACCGTATGGTTCATCTGCATCCGAACCAGATTGCTTTTCTCAGTTTCAATCCGTTCATTCAGCTCCTTGGCCGTCAGTTCGCGAATCTCTACGTTTTTCATTATTCGTTATTTGTATCTTCAACAAAATCCCGTGCAATAATAAACTTGGTTTTAACCGGCAGTTTCTGTGCGGCAAGGCGTAGTGCTTCGCGCGCCATCTCCAGTGAAACGCCTTCAGCTTCAAAAAGGATTCTGCCGGGAGTAACTCTGGCAACAAATCCTTCCGGGGCTCCCTTACCTTTACCCATACGTACCTCAGCAGGCTTTTTGGTTATGGGTTTGTCAGGGAAAACACGGATCCAAATCTGCCCCTGACGTTGCATATGTCGGGTTACGGCAACACGGGCAGCCTCAAGCTGACGACCGGTCATCCAGCAGGTTTCCAATGCCTTGATGCCAAAAGAGCCAAAGGCCAGCTGGTTTCCCCGCTGTGAATTGCCTTTCATCCTGCCCTTCTGCTGCCTTCTGTATTTCGTTTTTTTCGGTTGTAACATGGCTATTTGCTTTTATCAGTCGATTATTAGCCTCTTCTTTTCTTGAAAGTCTTTTTTGGAGCTTTTGCGCCAATGTTCGGAGACAGGTCGCGTTTTCCAAAAATTTCACCTTTGCAAATCCAAACCTTGATCCCGGTGGTGCCGACTTTAGTATGGGCTTCTGCAAGCGCATAATCTATATCGGCCCGGAGTGTATGTAAAGGAATTCTTCCCTCTTTATACGTTTCCGAACGGGCCATTTCGGCACCGTTCAGACGCCCTGAAATCTGTATTTTGATCCCTTCAGCACCCATACGGATAGTAGAGGCAATGGCCATTTTAATGGCACGTCTGTAGGCGATTTTACCTTCCAGCTGGCGGGCAACATTAGTTGCAACGATTACCGCATCCAACTCAGGTCTTTTAATTTCAAAGATGTTGATCTGAACTTCCTTGCTCGTAATCTTCTTAAGTTCTTCCTTCAGCTTGTCAACTTCCTGGCCACCTTTGCCGATGATAATACCGGGACGGGCAGTATTCACAGTGATAGTGATCAACTTAAGGGTTCTTTCAATAACGATTTTTGATACGCTTGCCTTGGAGAGCCGGGCATTCAGGTATTCACGGATTTTAAAATCCTCAACCAATTTCTCGGTAAAGTCACTGCCGCCATACCAGTTGGAGTCCCAACCTTTAATAATTCCCAGGCGATTGCTAATCGGGTTAACTTTTTGTCCCATCTATGCGTCCGTTTTTTCGACTTGTTTACGACTGTCCAGGAAAATTGTAACGTGGTTAGAGCGCTTCTTGATCCGGTGACCGCGTCCTTGCGGAGCAGGGCGTAACCGTTTCAGTATTCTGGCTGAATCCACGAACACTTGTTTAACATACAGGTGGCTGTCCTCAATTCTGACACCGTCGTTCTTTGCCTGCCAGTTTGAGATTGCCGACATTAAAAGTTTCTCCATCTTCCGGGAGGCTTCTTTAGGGTTAAACCTAAGAACATCCAAGGCACGCTGAACTTCCATTCCACGGATCATATCGGCTACCAGCCTCATTTTACGGGGTGAAGTCGGATTGTTGCGAAGGGCCGCCAGGAACTGATCCTTGCGCTCTTCTTTGGTCCGGTTTGCCCGCTCTTGCTTTCTGGATCCCATTATTCTGAGTTTTTATCTTCTCGGTTATGCAATATTCTGATTACTTCTTCCGGTTACCGGCATGGCCACGGAAGTTCCGGGTGGGTGCAAATTCTCCCAGCTTGTGCCCTACCATATTCTCTGTAATGTAAACCGGAATAAACTTGTTGCCGTTATGCACAGCAATAGTATGTCCTACGAAATCCGGAGAGATGATGCTTCGGCGCGCCCATGTTTTCACAACCGACTTCTTGCCGCTTGTATTCAGGGCAAGGACCCGCTTCTCCAGACTGAATTCGATAAATGGACCTTTTTTAAGTGATCGGCTCATACAATCGTTTATTTACGGTTACTTTTTACGTCTTTCTAGGATAAACTTCGATGAGGATTTTTTCGGCCTGCGGGTTTTGTAACCTTTTGCAAGCAGACCCTTCCTCGAACGCGGGTGACCACCGGAAGCACGACCTTCACCACCACCCATTGGGTGATCCACCGGGTTCATTACCACACCCCTGACTCTCGGGCGTCTTCCCTGCCAACGCTTACGGCCGGCTTTTCCATCGCTCTCAAGTCCGTGGTCGGAATTTGAAACGGTTCCAACGGTGGCGCGGCATGTTGTTAATACCAACCGGGTTTCACCCGACGGGAGTTTTATAATTGCATACCTTCCTTCACGGGAAACGATCTGGGCATAGGTACCGGCACTTCTGGCCATAGCACCGCCCTGACCGGGCCGGAGTTCTATGTTATGAACAATCGTCCCCAACGGTATCTCGCCAAGAGGAAGGCTGTTTCCGATTTCCGGAGCAATACCGGTACCGGAAAGAATGGCCTGGCCTACGGTTAATCCGTTTGGTGCCAACATATAACGCTTTTCACCATCGGCATAAACCAGCAGGGCGATGCGGGCAGTACGGTTAGGATCATATTCTATTGTAGTCACTTTTGCCGGGATACCGTCTTTGTCGCGCTTAAAGTCGATCATACGGTACATCTGCTTATGACCGCCGCCCATATACCTCATGGTCATCCGGCCATTGCTGTTCCGTCCGCCTGACTTTTTGACGGGCTTTAATAAAGATTTTTCAGGTGACGTATGAGTGATTTCCTCAAACGTCCCTATAATTTTCTTTCTCTGCCCCGGCGTTACGGGTTTAAAACTGCGAACTGCCATTTCTTAGTTAAATATTGCTGTAAAAATCTATTACATCTCCATCAACCAGGCTAACAACTGCTTTCTTGAAGGCATTTGTTTTCCCCCGGACAAGTCCGTTTTTGGTAAAACGCGATTTCTCCTTGCTTCCGTAACGCATAGTGTTAACAGAAACAACCGAGACTCCGTACATATCCTGTACAGCCTTCTTGATCTGATATTTATTGGCCCTTTTATCAACGATAAAACCGTAGCATTTCAGGACTTCAGTCTGGCCTGTCATTTTTTCGGTTACGATCGGTTTAATCAGAATATCCATGGTTTCCCTTTTATTGTCCGAAATTTGCATTCAAAGCTTCAATTGAACTCTCAACAAAGGTAACAGTTGAAGCATTTAATATATCATAAGTGTTTAGGTCTGAAACCATTACAACTTTAATACCCTGTAAATTTCGAGACGACAAATATACGTTTTTATTTGGTTCATTTAAAACCAGAAGCATTTTTTTGTCGCCAGATTTCAGGCTCTGCTTGATCTCAGCCATTGTCCGGGTTTTTGGTCCCTCCATGACGAAATCTTCAACAACCACAATCTGAGAACCTTGAGCCTTATAGGTAAGGGCTGATTTCCGCGCCAGTTGCTTAACTTTTTTGTTCAGTTTGAAACTGTAGTCACGGGGAACCGGACCAAAAACCCTGCCGCCACCCCGGAAAAGAGGTGATTTGATGCTGCCGGCACGTGCCCCGCCAGTACCTTTTTGTCTTTTCAACTTTTTGGTACTTCCGGCGATCTCATTCCGCTGCTTGGCTTTGTGGGTACCTTGCCTGCGATTGGCCAGGTGCTGTTTCACATCCAGGTAGATGGCATGATCATTCGGACTGATGGCGAAAACCTCGTCCTGCAGCTCCACGGTCCGCCCGGTCTCTTCACCGGAAGTCTTGTATACTGCTACTTTCATTACTTCTCAATTATTAAGTATGAACCTTTTGCTCCAGGAACAGAACCTTTCAAAATCATCAGGTTATGTTCAGGAATAATTTTCATGATCTGGAGACTGATCATCTTAACGGAATTCCCGCCAGTCTGACCTGCCATACGCATACCCTTCAGTACGCGGCTCGGATAGGATGAAGCCCCGATTGAACCCGGTGCCCTCAGGCGGTTGTGCTGGCCGTGAGTATTATCTCCTACGCCCCCAAAACCATGGCGCTTGATTACGCCCTGGAAACCTTTTCCCTTAGCAACACCTGTTACATCTACCCAGCGATCATTTGTAAATGTTTCCACTGTGATGACATCTCCCAGGTTAACTTGTTCGCCATTGTCTTTTTGGAACTCGGCAAGCTCCCTTTTTGGTGTGGTGTTGGCCTTTTTAAAATGGCCCAACATCGGTTTTGGGGTGTTCTTTTCCTTTTTATCGTCAAAGGCCACCTGCACAGCTTCATACCCGTCTCTATCATGGGTCTTGACCTGGGTAACCACACAAGGACCAACTTCAATCACCGTGCATGGAACATTTTTTCCATCAGCATCGAAGACAGAAGTCATCCCGATTTTTTTCCCGATTAAGCCTTGCATCTTATTAGCTCTTATAATTATACTTTTATTTCAACTTCAACCCCGCTGGGCAGTTCCAGTTTCATCAGCGCATCAATTGTCTTCGCTGTGGAACTGTAGATATCGATCAGCCTCTTGTAGGAGCTAAGTTGAAATTGCTCCCTGGATTTTTTATTTACAAAAGTTGATCTCAGAACCGTAAATATTCTGGTATGGGTTGGAAGCGGTATCGGACCGCTTACTACGGCTCCGGTGCTTTTTACCGTTTTCACGATCTTTTCGGCAGACTTGTCTACCAGGTTATGATCGTAAGACTTCAACTTAATCCTAATTTTCTGACTCATTCGTATGTGTTTTTACTACAATAAATCCACTCTTCCAAATACTTTTTCCAGCACGTTGATGGCTAATTCTCTTGGGACTTCGTCATAATGGGAAACCTCCATGGTTGAACTTGCGCGACCTGAAGTAAGTGTTCTAAGTACCGTCACATACCCGAATTGCTCGGATAACGGAACCGTTGCACTTACTACGCGGCCTCCGGGCTTGTTTTCCATGCCCGAAATCTGTCCGCGCCTCTTGTTGAGATCGGCAATGATATCTCCTACATATTCTTCAGGGGAAACAACTTCCAATTTCATAATGGGTTCGAGTAAAACTGGACCCGCAGCTTCGCACCCCTCCCGAAATGCCTTTTGAGCTGCTATTTCAAAGGCAAGCTCATCAGAATCGGTTGGATGAAAAGATGCATCGGTGAGGGTAACCTTAATGCTTTTAAGGGGAAATCCAGCCAAAACGCCACTATTGAGCGCATTCTTAAACCCGCGTTCAACAGCAGCAACAAAAGCTTTGGGGAATTTCTCGGAAAGTTGGCCGGTTATAAAATTCAGTCCTGAACTTTCAGGGGCTGGTTCGATTTTAACCTTGATTTCAGCGAAAAGCGACCGGCCTCCGCCTTCCTTGCGGAATACTGTATGCTGGAGGATTTCATTTCGAATGGCCTCTTTGTAGGCCACCTGTGGTAATCCCCTGTTAATATCGAGTTTGAATTCCCGTCGTAACCGATCCGTTATGATATCAAGGTGTAATTCACCCATTCCGCTGATAACGGTTTGGCCGGACTCTTCGTCTATTCGTGCTCTGAAGGTTGGATCTTCTTCGATCAGTTTCTGGAGCGCATCTGTAAGCCGGGCAATATCTTCCTGGGTTCTCGCTTCTACGGCGATTCCAAGAACGGGTTCGGGAAATGTTATTGATTCCAGGAGTATTTTGTGATCATCATCGCAGAGGGTGTCACCGGTACGGATATCTTTCAGCCCTACGGCTGCACAAATATCACCGGCCTCTACAAGATCACGGGGGTTCTGCTTATTGGCGTGCATTTGATATAATCGGGTAATCCTTTCTTTCTTTTCGGTTCGCATGTTAAAAACAGTGGCTCCCGAACGGATTGACCCTGAGTAAACCCTCATGTAGGCAAGACGGCCTACAAACGGGTCAGTTGCAATTTTAAAAGCGAGTGCTGCGAAGGGTGCGTTAGTATCCGGAGCCCTTGAGATAACCTGGTGTGTTTTAGGATCAAATCCTGAAACCGAACCTACATCTATCGGGCTTGGAAGGAAAGCAGCAATTGCATCTAGCAGAGGCTGCACACCCTTATTTTTAAATGCCGAGCCACAAAGAACCGGAACAAGTGTCCGGTTGAGAGTAGCTGATCTTAGGGCAGATAAAATTTCATTCAATTCAATGGATTCGCCTGATTCAAGAAACTTTTCAAGCAGGTTGTCATCCGTTTCGCAAATAGTCTCAATCAGTTGATTGCGCCATTCAGCAGCCTGTTCCGTCAGATCTGCCGGTATCGGGCAGATTTCCGGATGTGCACCTAAAATGTCGCCATCTGGCCAAATCAAAGCTTGGTTGCGAAGGAGGTCAATCACCCCTGAAAATTTGTCTTCCGTTCCGATAGGTAACTGAAGTGGTACTGGCTTTGCACCCAGCTTATCCTTCATTTCATTCAGAACCGAGAAAAAATCAGCTCCGGGTCGATCCATCTTGTTGATGAAAGCAATCCGTGGAACCTTATATTTATCGGCCTGATGCCATACGGTTTCAGACTGTGGCTCGACACCGCCAACTCCGCAGAAAACCGCGATAGCTCCGTCGAGGACCCTGAGTGAACGTTCAACTTCCACGGTGAAATCGACATGGCCGGGGGTGTCAATAATATTAATCTTAAAGTTATCCCCGCCAAAGTTCCACCAGGTTGTTGTTGCAGCGGAAGTAATGGTGATACCCCGTTCCTGCTCCTGAATCATCCAATCCATTGTAGCAGCACCGTCATGAACTTCCCCCATCCGGTGATTTACACCGGTATAAAACAGAATCCTCTCGGTAGTGGTGGTTTTCCCCGCATCAATGTGGGCCATTATACCGATGTTCCTGGTATAAGAGAGATCTGGTGCCATCCCAACGTGTCAAAGAACTGTGCTCCGGTTAAAACCGGAAATGCGCGAATGCCCGGTTTGCTTCGGCCATTCTGTGCGTATCTTCCTTTTTCTTGAAGGCTGCGCCTTCTTCATTAAATGCTGCAACAATTTCAGCAGCGAGTTTCTCACTCATCGAACGGCCGGAACGCTTTCTGGCGTATTCGATCAGGTTTTTGTTACCAATTGAAATTTTACGATCAGGCCTGATTTCCATTGGTACCTGGAAAGTCGCCCCACCCACCCGGCGGCTTTTAACCTCAACGGCGGGAGTAATATTTTCAAGTGATTTTTTCCAAACATCCAGTGCGGACAATCCGCTTTCCTGGGTTTTCTTGCCAACCAATTCCAGCGCTTCGTAAAAAGTTGCAAAAGCAACACTCTTTTTTCCGCTGTACATAAGGTCATTGACAAAGCGGGTCACCCTGACATCACCAAATTTGGGGTCAGGAAGGACAATGTTCTTTTTGGCTCTCGCTTTTCTCATGGATAATCTGCTTTGAGTAACCGGTTATTTTTTCGGCCGTTTGGCTCCGTATTTTGACCTTCTCTGTTTGCGACCGTCAACTCCGGCTGCATCAAGCGTACCGCGAACCATATGGTAACGAACGCCTGGAAGGTCTTTCACCCTTCCGCCGCGAACGAGCACAATTGAGTGCTCTTGCAGATTGTGCCCTTCACCCGGAATATAAACGTTAACTTCTTTTTGGTTGGTTAGCCTGACTCTGGCAACTTTCCTCATGGCTGAGTTCGGCTTTTTCGGGGTAGTTGTATAAACCCTGACACAAACACCTCTCCGCTGCGGACATGAATCCAGGGCAGGAGCTTTGCTCTTGTCATTCTTACTGGTTCTACCTTTTCTTACTAACTGCTGTATCGTAGGCATTATGAACTGTTTTATAAACCCTTTTTTTTGTTAACAAAATGGTGTGCAAAGGTAAAAGTATTTTTCAAAAAAACGAACACCTCCGCAAGAAATCAAAAAAAAATCCCGGTTGCCCGGGATTTCCCTATTCCTTTGGACCCTCAAGTCTATTATGGCCACCTGACTACGATCACTGTTTCATCCGGATCAATAGGCCCTCTGGTGGTACTACTGTACAGGGCTTCTCTCTGTACAACCACACCGCGATCCCTGGTCTTGATGTAAATATAGGTTTTGAATTCAAACGGAAGGTCAAACTCTCGCAATGAGATAAAGAACCAACTTGCGCCATTATCCCTGAAACTATAGAGATCTTTTATCTCTGCGACCTTTCGGCCTTCCAAATCCGTAATTACTATGCGATTCACACAGGCTTTCGAACCATGATCTGAAAGAACGCCAAAGGTGAGATAATCCCATGAACCGTTATTCCCCAAATCAAGAATCTGTCCCTTTATTATGGTGTAGGTTCCGGTAGCTGTTCTGTTGCCGTCATCACTTCGCGATGCAGTCACAACCGGGCCCAGCATCAGCAGAGCAAAAATCCATGCAAAAACGATTTTAATCTTCATGGCGCGAATCATTTATATTCAATAGTAATAATAATCTCTATACCTTAATCCTAATTTTGCCACTAAAGTAACCCTATCTTATGGAAAAAAATAGCTTGTGCAGCTACTTTTTGACCAAATGCCCAAAACTGTATCTAAACTTAAGTCCTTGTATTAAGTATCTTTGCTAAACATGACTGCCAAGATCACCTTATATATTGTTCTGATTAGCATACTAATCACCAGATACGGGGACGGATTGCATTCGGCGAGTGCAGAACAGCAAATTTCCTATCAACCTTCACCAGATATTATCAAACTGCTGCTGGAAGGAAAACGTCCGGAGGCAGCCAGGAATCTGAATAACAGACTTTTAACAGAATCCAGGGAGGGGAATCGCAATTCAACCCGGGATTGGCTTTCCTGTGCAGTTTTCTGGTATTTGGGAGATTCCACCGGATTGGCCCAGCAGGCATATAATATATATAAGGATTCAAAAGGTGTATTACCGGAATCCGCTGACCAACTTGCCGACAGGGCGCTTTGCTATGCCATACGGTTGGCTTCGGAGACTAAATATAAAAGTGCCTGCGATACCCTGGTCAATTCAATTTCGATCAGGCCTATGAAAACCATGTATGACAGTCTTATGGTTGCTGAGTCTTTCAGGTGCCTGGGAAGATATTACAAGAAAACGGGCGATGGTCATGAGTCTTTGAGGTTCTTCGAGAGATCTTTGGAAATAAACCGTAAAATGAATCGTGACTATTGCACTGCTGATGATCTCACCAACATGAGCAGTGTGCTTTTTACGATCAATAAGAAAAACCCGCTTGCTGATTCTTCACTTCAGGAGGCACTTGACATATTTACCAGGATCAATGACCTGCCAGCCATTTCCAATGTGTATAATGAGATGGGAGTTCTGGAAGTAGGAAGGGACTCCATGAATCAAGGATTGCTTTACTTTCTGAAATCTCTGGCTGTTAAGAATTCAATTCCAAATTACAAGAAATCTGAGGCTATTACTGTATTGAATAACCTTGGATCCGTCTACTACTATAAATACCATAATGAAAAACCCCAAAAAGTAAAATATATTGACAGTTCGGGCATATATTATAAAAGGGCGCTGGGATACGTTAAAGAGACCAGCCTGAATCCGGCTCCGTATTATATTAATATAGGCATCAACTTTTCAGTTAAGAAAGACTTTGACCGGTGCATAGATTACTTTCAGCTCGCATTGGCCAGCCTGGATCCGGATTGTAATCCAAACGACCCTGATTCCAACCCTCATGTAAATGCCGCTTCACCGCGTTTGGCTGATTACACTTCATACAAAGCACATGCATTTGACAAGAGATACCGGGAGTACCATGATATCCGGGATCTTAAGAAAGGGCTTGAAACCTATCTGATTTCACTGGACATGATGGATACACTGCGATACCTGTACTCTTTCGATAGTAAACCCTTGTTGGGGAAAGAGTTCAAAATTCACTTCTTTCAAGCCCTTGAGATGGCACTTGATATATATAAGGAGACCGCAGACCCCAGGTATCTTGATCAGGCTTTCCAGCTTTCCGGCCGCAACAAGGCAGCCACCCTCAATGAATTCATCAGGTTGAACGCTGCAAGAAAGTATTTCACAGGTAGTGGGACCTGGCTTATGAAAGAGGACAGCTTGAAAATCAAGATAAACGACTTACAGTCTCAGAGGATCGCCCAAGATGAAAGTGGTGAATATTCCGAATCAGAAAGGAATCTGCTAAACCAATCTATAACAAGGCTTACGGATGAGCTAAGATCCTTACAAATACGCATAAGGAGGGAAAACCCGGATTTTTACCAGATGATCTATTCCAACCGGGGCTATTCTCTTGATTCCATCCGGGAGACTCTCCAATCAGGTGAGGCACTCCTGGACTACACCATGATCAATGATCAGAATTTGATCGTCTTTCTATTAACCAAAGATACTCTAGCCTACCTGCGGGAAAAGGTTCCTCCCGGTTTTCCGGATATTGTGAAAAAGTTCAGGGATGGGATGTCGTATAAAGTCAGCACGGCCATTTTTAACAACTACATATCCATTGCTTCTCATTTGTTCAATGTACTCGTGGCGAAGATCCGTATTCCTGATTCCATTAACAAGCTAATCATTCTTCCTGACGAGCAAATTGGTTTTCTTCCATTTGAAGCCCTTGTTACAGATACGGTCAAGCCAAAAATATCGGATTTCAGCCGATTGAATTATCTCAACCGGAAATACGCCATCAGTTATATTTCTTCACATGAACAGCTTTACAGAGTCAGGCGTAATGAGCAGAAAATAGAATTCAGCAGTATTGATGCCTACGCACCCTTTACCGAATATGGTATCCGTTTAGGGCAACAGGACTTGCCAACTCTAAAGTACTCCAAAGAAGAGATGAGATTGATAGCCAAGGAGTTTAAAACACAACAGATTAAAGGGAAGCGGGCGAGTGAAGAAAATTTGCTACGTTCCCTTACCACCAGGAAGATTGTACATATTTCCACTCATGGCGTTCTGAATCTGGAGAATCCTGTAGAATCCCGCCTTTTACTGAATCCATCAAGGACTGATGGGAATTTTTATCTATTTGAGATGTTTTCCCTCAAGATTGAATCACCGCTTATAATTTTAAATGCTTGCAATACCGCAATCGGGGATCACCAGCCGGGTGAAGGAATCATGAGCATGGCAAGGGGATTCCAATTTGCCGGGGCTTCCTCTCTGATTACCACGCTATGGCCGATTGACGACCGGGCATCAGCCCGCATTTCAAGCCTTTTCTACAAGAATCTGCGAAAGGGGATGGATCGGAGGGAGGCACTTCAATCCGCAAAGAATAACTATCTGGATGAGTCGCCGATGAATTTATCCTCGCCCTTTTTCTGGGCTTCACTCGTCCTCTTCGGCGACACGGAAAAACTTACCACTGACAACGGCCTTTCCAAAATGTATTTGCCAGCTGGTTTAATTCTGTTAAGTACCCTGATCTTTGGCCTTTGGTTGTACCGGAAAAAGAGGCGCTAAAGAGTTTCGGTTCTTGAAGAATATAAAAAAAATCTTAGCTTTGCACACCAAATTTAAGACGAGCTAGTTATCTCATCAATTTACCAGAAATTAAGGGAGTTATGAAAGTTTACCAAACGAATCAGATACGGAATCTTGCCTTGCTGGGAAATTCCGGATCAGGAAAGACCACCCTTGCTGAGTCTCTCCTCTTTGACGGAGGGGTTATTAGCAGACGGGGTGAAGTGACGAGCAAGAATACAGTATCGGATTGCAATGAAATTGAACATGAAAGGGGGAATTCTGTTTACTCCTCAGTTCTGTACACCGAATACAAGGATCATAAAATCAATTTTATCGACACCCCAGGAGCCGACGATTTTGTTGGTGCCACGGTTGCAGCACTTAGTGCCGTTGACTTCGCAGTGGTTCTGATTAATGCTCAAAATGGTGTTGAAACGGGAACAGAATCCCTGATGAGATATACCGACAAACATCAGAAACCGGTCATATTTGTTGTTAACCAGCTTGATCATGAAAAATCGCATTTTGACAAAGCGGTTGATAGTGCCAAAGAGGCATTCGGTCAAAAGGTTGTAGTTATCCAGTATCCTGTTAATGAAGGCAGCGGTTTTGACACCGTCATTGATGTAATACGCAAAAAGGCAATCAAATATCCTGTTGGCGGCGGGAACGCAGTAGAATCCGAATTGCCGGCATCGGAAATAGCAAAGGTTGAATCTCTTTATGCCCGCTTGGTTGAAATTGCCGCGGAAGCAGACGAGAACCTTATGGAATTGTTCTTTGCCAATGACACCCTAACCGAGGAAGAAATGAAGGAAGGCCTGAAGAAGGGCATTCGTGAACGAGGGATTTTCCCGGTATTATGCATTTCAGCAAAGAACCTTCAGGGCACCCAGCGCCTGTGTGATTTTCTGGTCAATTATGCTCCGGGGCCCGATTTCTCCGTTTACAAAACCACAAAGGGAGCTGAGATCAAACTCAATCCGGCAGGTCCGAATGTTGCTTTCGTGTTCAAGACTTTTAATGAACAGCACCTTGGCGATATCAATTATTTCAGGGTAATCTCGGGAAAACTCACGGAGGGTCTTGATGTGCTTAACCTTAACACGGGAGCGAAAGAAAGGATCTCTCAGTTATTCGTGATTGCAGGAAAGAACCGCCAGAAAGTAGACACCATGGTAGCCGGGGATATTGGCGGAACCGTTAAACTCAAGGATACCAGAACCTTCACAACGCTGGCAGACAAGAACTTCGATGCTCCGGTTAAGCCCATTGAAATGCCTGAGCCGAAATATCGTGCAGCCATTAAAGCCAAAGAGGAATCAGACGACGAAAAACTGGGTGAAGCTCTGCACCGACTACATGAGGAGGATCCCTCACTCCGGGTTGAATATTCAAAGGAATTAAAGCAGATTATTCTTCACGGACAAGGTGAATACCACCTCAATATCGTAAAATGGCTGCTTGATAATATTCATAAAATTCAAACCGAATATCTGCCCCCAAGAATACCTTACCGCGAGACTATCACGAAGGTTGCTTCTGCAATGTACCGCCACAAGAAACAATCGGGCGGTTCAGGGCAGTTCGGTGAGGTACATATGATTATCGAGCCTCATGAAGAGGGATCACCTGAAAGAAACACTTTCAAGGTTGACGGAAAGGACCTGGTTCTCTCTCTCAGGAATAAAGAAGAAATCCTTTTGGATTGGGGAGGGAAGCTGGTTTATTATAACTGCATTGTTGGCGGTTCGATTGATGCCAGGTTCATGCCGGCCATTCAGAAAGGCCTCATGGAGAAATTGGAAAACGGTCCGCTTACCGGTTCTTATGCCCGTGATATCCGGGTCTATGTGTATGACGGTAAGATGCACCCGGTTGATTCCAATGAGATTTCCTTCCGTCTTGCAGGTGCAAAGGCATTTGCTGAGGCCTTCAGGAAAGCTGGTCCGAAGATCCTGGAACCGATTTACGAGGTTGAGGTACTTGTACCGGGAGACAGGATGGGTGATGTGATGAGCGACCTGCAGGGCCGCCGCGCCATGATTCAGGGCATGGATTCATTAGGTCGGTATGAGAAACTCAGGGTTAAGGTTCCGCTGGCTGAAATGAACAAATATTCCACGTCCTTAAGCTCTCTGACTAACGGCCGTGCGACATACAGCATGAAGTTCAGTGAATACGCGCTTTGCCCGCCGGATGTTCAGGATAAACTCCAGGCTGCATATACCGCGGATGAGGATGAATAGGTAGACGGAAAATCGGGATTAAACCTGTCAGCTTTTTAAAAGCTGACAGGTTTTTTTTATCGGATGAGGGTAAGAAATCCCTTGTATACCCCGCCCTGATAGCTGATATCAGGATAATCGCCATCCTCTGGCTTTGCCTCGGTTTTGTCCTTGTCGTAGCCCGTAGCTTTTATGACATAATAGTATGTACCCGATGGGCAATCAGCACCGGTATTATTATATTTTCCGTTCCAGCCGCTTTCAAGGGTTTTCGGATCGGCCCATTCAAAAACCGGCCTTCCCCAACGGTTATAAATCACTCCGTGAAATGTTTTTAATGAGCGCCCCTTTACCTGGAAATAATCATTGGCCCCATCTTCATTGGGAGTAAATACATTTGGAATTTCCAGAAGAGAGGAATCTACGCGTATATATTCTTCGTGAGTGTAAGAATATGTGCATTGCTGATATTTTGCGATAACAAGGCTTGTGTACTGGCCCGGGATTTCAAATTTGAACACATTCTCGGTAGAATGCAGGAGCGTAGAAGTATCTGTATTTTCATAAAACTCCCATTCATAGGCAATGCTGTTTTCCGAACCTCCATTTGAAGAAGAATCAATGGTAAAGCTTACTTCGAGAGGAGCCTCTCCGGTGAGGGGCTCCATGTTAAAGGTGGCATAAACCCCATAGAGTGTAAGAGTAGTATCCTGATAACAACCAAAATCATCAGCCACACGGAAAACATATTTCAGGTGCCCCTTATCCAGCGGCGGCTTGATCCTGGCAATGCCATTCCGGTCGGACTCTATTCCGGAGCCATCCCAGACGAAATCTGCCTTGGCGAAGGTATTGGTAAAGGGAAATGCATCACCGGTCCAATTCACCGGATTGACAAAACCCGTGAGAGTTATCTCGGAACCCCCGCAAACAGAGGGCTGATCGGAACGCGTACCGGTGAACCAGGGCTTCATCCCGGTGAACACATGGATTTCGGGAATGTTCTTTGCGGCAGGGCCGGAGAGTCCTGTTACATAGAGACGAATAAGATAATGCCCTCCCTCAGGAAAGTTCCAGCTAACGGTGGGTCCTGTCCGGATCTGCCCGTTATAGCCGAAATCCCAGGTAAAGGTAACTTGATTGGGATCGAAAGCAGTTCCATCGGCGTTGAGCCCTTCAGCCATAAAGATGATGGTTTTTCCAGGGCAGGTTTTGATGGTGTCCCCAATGGGTTGCTTAATCCTGACGGTGTAATCAGCTTCCTGGGCGGTAGCCATACCTGTGGAGAGAATCAGGGCAAGCAGTGTTGCCGCAAGGCCTGTTACATTTTTCAATCGTTTCGTCATCAAAATCAGTGCTTTCGGATTTCAAGGTACAATATTAGCAAATCTGGCCCAGATTTCGTCCGGCACCCAGGACGCTGGAAAATTACTATTGTTACTTTTGGCCGGTATACGAAATCCTGGTAGTATAACGTCGAAAAAGAGTTTTCCATACAATTAACAATAAGAAAGTGAATAAAATCCTTGATCAATTAAACCCGGTGCAAAGCGAAGCGGTTACAACAACCGATGGTCCGGTGCTTGTAATAGCCGGTGCCGGCTCGGGGAAAACAAGGGTTCTGACCTACAAAATTGCCTGGCTACTGGAAAAAGGAGTACCAGCCTGGAATATTTTAGCCTTGACTTTTACCAACAAGGCAGCACGTGAGATGAAGGACCGGATTGAAAAACTGACCAACCCCAGTGTTTCGAGAAACCTCTGGATGGGAACCTTTCATTCTCTTTTTGCACGGATTCTCAGGAAGGAGTGCGAGTCAATCGGATATACAAAAGACTTCACTATTTATGATTCCGACGATTCGCGGAGCCTGATCAGAAGCATCCTGCACGACATGAAGCTTGATGACCAGGTGTATCAGCCTGCCGAGATACAGCGGAGGATTTCAAATGCCAAGAATCAGCTTATAACAGCCGAAGCCTATCAATCGAGAAACGAATGGATTTCAGCCGATGTATCCGCCCGAAGGCCAGAGATGGCAGCAGTGTATCTTGCCTATGGCCGGCGATGCAGAAACGCCGGTGCGATGGATTTTGATGACCTGCTGGTCAACACGCACCAGCTTTTCCACAATCATCCCGAGATTTTACATAAATATCAGAACCAGTTCATCTATGTATTGGTGGATGAATATCAGGACACAAACTACGTTCAGTATTCCATTGTTAATCAGATTGTCGGGGTACGTCACAATATTTGTGTTGTCGGGGATGACTCGCAGAGCATTTATTCCTTCCGTGGCGCCCGCATCGAGAACATCCTGAATTTCCGGAATGACTATCCCGAATACAAGTTATTCAAGCTTGAACAAAACTACCGGTCAACCCAAACCATTGTGGAAGCGGCAAACAGCCTGATCGTTAAGAACCAGGGGAGGATTCCCAAGAATATCTTTTCGGAAAATGAACCGGGTGAACTTATCGATATTGTTCAGACCCTGACGGACCAGGAAGAGGGATTTGTAATATCGAACCGGATATTGGACATTCACCTGAGACAACAGGCTGATTTCAAGGATTTTGCTGTTCTGTACCGGACACATGCCCAATCGAGGGTTATTGAAGAGGCATGCCGTAAACAAAATATTCCCTACAAGATTTATGGAAGCATTTCCTTTTATCAACGGAAAGAGATCAAGGATGTGCTGGCCTATTTCAGGCTGATTCTGAACCACCGGGATGATGAATCTTTAAGAAGAATTATCAATTTTCCGGCGCGAGGGATTGGAAAAACAACCACTGACCGAATAGCTGAAGCTGCCAATCAGGCGCAGGTCTCACTATTTTCAGTCATTGGAGATCCGGCTTCCTTTGTTCCACAATTCAATCGCGGAACCGTGGAAAAGCTTATTCAGTTCAGGCGGCTGATAGAGGGTTTCTCAGAGCTTGCCACCACGGCGAATGCTTACGAACTGGCTATGAAAGTCTTGCAGGGTTCTGGGTTGATTACCGAATTCCAGTATGACCGGACACCGGAGGGGATCAGTAAGTTTGAGAACATTCAGGAATTAGTCAACGGAATCCGTGAGTTTGTGGTTTCGGCCAGTGAGGAGCCAGAAGATTCAGACCTCATGGGGATGAACACTTTTCTCCAGAATGTGTCGCTGATGACTGATCAGGATAATGAAAAACCAGAGGACAGGAATAAGGTCAGCCTGATGACCGTTCATTCAGCCAAAGGGCTGGAATTCAGCTATGTAGTAATTGCCGGGATGGAAGAAGACCTCTTCCCGTCACAGTTTTCTACGGGAACAGCCAAGGAAATTGAGGAAGAACGAAGGCTATTTTATGTTGCGATAACACGGGCTATGAAGAGGGTTTTGATCACTCATGCTAAAACCCGATTCCGGTGGGGCAGCCAGGTCGATTGCCGCCCGAGCCGCTTCATCAGGGAGATTGATCCCCGTTTTTTAAGGCTGAGCGGTAATCAGCGACAGACCCCTGTGCTGATGGCTGACGAAGAGGAGGATATGCAGAAACCTGCCCTGATCAGACCTCCCATGCGGCGGACCATTCCGGTGAAAAATACAGCGATACCTCAGACAAGGGTTGATGAAAATTTTGAACCGGATGACCCCAACAGCATCCAGACCGGTATGACTGTAATGCATTCAAGATTTGGTAACGGAAAGGTTTTACAGATTGAAGGAGACGGGAACAATCGAAAAGCCACGGTTTTTTTTAAGGACCACGGTCATAAACAATTACTTCTCAAGTTCGCCAGGCTGAAGATAAACAGGAGCTGATGGCGCAGAAAAAATAGCTACCTTTGCCACTAAAGAAGTAAACACATCCATGGAATACAATAATAAGCTCAAACGGCTAAGAATGCCTGAATATGGCAGAATTATCCAGAATATGGTGGACCATGCAGTGACCCTGCCCAGCCGTGAGGAGAGAAACTTAGCCGTGAATACAATTATCCACGTGATGGGTAACATCAACCCCACGCTGCGTGACAACCGGGATTACAAACATAAACTCTGGGACCACCTTCATCTGATTGCTGATTTCAAGCTTGATATTGATTCCCCCTTTGATGTTCCTACCATAGATTATTTCCTGGCCAAACCTGACAGGGTACCGTATCCGTTTACCCGGATCAAGATCCGTCATTATGGCAAAATTGTTGAGCTACTTATTGAAAAGGCTCTTGAAATACCTGAAGAGGACCGGCGTACGGATTTTACCCGGCAGATTGCCAACCACATGAAGCTCTCCTATCTGACCTGGAACAAGGACAATGTGACGGATGAAATCATTCTGGATGCTTTGCGTGAAGTATCCGGGGGCAGGCTTACCCTTCCTGCAGGCACAATACTTGCCGATGTCAAGGAATTGCCGCCAAAAACCGTACCCATGAGAAAAAGGCCGGCAAGCAGGCCGGCGCACAATTTCAAGAAGAAATATTAAGGGGGTCTGATATGTCCATTTTTGAAATCACCGGCGGGCGGCCCCTCAAAGGTGAGCTTACTCCGCAGGGAGCAAAGAATGAGGCTTTGCAGGTCATCAGCGCCACGCTTCTGACTAAAGAAAAGGTTACCATTCACAATATCCCGGAAATCCTGGATGTCAGAAACCTGATCACCCTTCTAGCTCAGATCGGTGTTGAGACGTGCCAGATCGATAACGGAACCTGGAGTTTTAAGGCATCCAGTGTAGATCCGGGCTACCTTGACAGTGAAGATTTTCGCAAGCAGGCAACGCGTCTGAGGGGTTCAGTTATGCTTATCGGACCCTTGGTTGCCAGGTATGGTAAGGCCTACATGCCTCAGCCAGGAGGAGATAAGATCGGCCGCCGAAGGCTGGACACACATTTTAACGGTCTCACCCGCCTCGGGGCAACGGTAGAATACCATGCCGGCAAGGAAAGTTATATTATCACGGGCAAAACCTTAAAGGGGTCTTATATTCTGTTGGATGAAGCCTCCGTAACGGGAACGGCGAATGTGATCATGGCTGCCGTGTTGACTCCGGGGACAACAACCCTGTTTAATGCTGCTTGCGAACCCTATATCCAGCAGCTCTGCCTGATGTTGGTAAGAATGGGAGCAAAAATCCAGGGTATCGGATCCAACCTCCTGACCATAGAAGGTGTGGGGAGTTTGAGCGGAACTGACCATAACATTCTACCGGACATGATCGAAGTCGGAAGTTTTATCGGGTTGGCCGCTTTAACCAAGTCTGATATCACTATCAAGAACGTGAGTATTCAGAACCTCGGAATTATCCCCTATTCATTTGAGAGATTGGGTATTAAAATCAATATCTCCGGGGATGACCTTCACATTCCCGCACAGGATCACTATGAAATTGAGAGCTTCATGGATGGATCCATCATGACGATTGCTGATGCTCCCTGGCCAGGGCTCACTCCGGACCTGCTATCGGTTTTTTTGGTTGTTGCCACACAGGCAAAAGGTTCGGTTCTCATTCATCAGAAAATGTTTGAAAGCAGGCTTTTCTTCGTTGATAAGCTGATTGACATGGGAGCCCAGATAATTCTCTGCGATCCGCACCGTGCCACCGTTATCGGACTCGACCGGATGCATACCCTCCGCCCTGCCACTCTCATTTCTCCGGACATCCGGGCAGGGGTTGCCCTACTGATTGCGGCTCTTAGCGCAGAAGGCACAAGCATCATTCAAAACATTGAGCAGATTGACCGCGGATATCAAAATATCGATGAAAGGCTGAATAGAATCGGGGCATCAATCCGTCGTCTTTCCTGATCCGGTACCCTGACCTCTGCCAAAATGTCCGCAGAAATTCATTGGCAAATTATTTGAGGTTGCCCAATCGTGCATTAAATCATTAATTCCCGAAATGTTTATGGACCTAGAAGACAACAAACCGATGGAAGAAAACCAGGGAACAGCCCGGCCGATGGAAAACCAGTCAGGTGAAGAGACAAACAGCAAGAAAAAAGGTTCCGGGAGAGGCCATAAAAAAGAGTTGGAGGAGCTGGGTGATAAGTTAATAGAGTTGAATGACAAATATCTTCGCCTTTCAGCAGAATTCGACAATTACCGAAAAAGAACGCTGAAGGAAAAAATGGAACTTGTCAAATCCGGGGGAGAATCGGTACTGACAGGGGTATTGCCTGTCCTCGACAATCTGGAGAGGGCTATGTCATCCATTCGCGAAACTTCTGAAATCGGACCTATAAAGGAAGGTATTGAGTTGATATACAATAATTTCACCGATTTTCTGAAACAAAATGGAGTTACTCCGATTGACTGTATTAAACAGGCTTTTGACAGTGACATTCATGAAGCAATTACAAAAATACCGGTTACCGACCCTGAACAAAAAGGGAAAGTCGTTGATGTGATTGAAAAAGGCTATTACCTTCACGAGAAGGTGATACGCTACGCCAAGGTTGTTGTTGGAGATTAATCAGGTTAAGTTTAGATGGCAAAAAGAGATTACTACGAAGTTCTGGGCGTAGCCCGCAGTGCATCCGCCGAAGAGATAAAGAAAGCATATCGCCAGCAGGCTTTGAAATGGCATCCGGATAAGAATCCGGGCAACAAGGATGCTGAAGAGAAATTCAAGGAGGCGGCTGAAGCCTACGAGGTACTGTCTGACGGAGATAAAAAAGCCCGATACGATCAGTACGGTCACGCCGGCCTTGGCAATAATGGCGGCGGAGGTTTCGGTGCCGGAGGAATGAACATTGAGGATATTTTCTCTCATTTTGGTGACATTTTCGGAGATTTAGGTTTTGGAGGATTCGGGTCTTCCCGTGGCCGCCAGCAGCAGGCAAACCGGGGTACCAACCTGAGGGTTAAAGTGAAACTGACACTTGAGGAAATTGTCAAGGGAACAGAAAAGAAAATCAAGGTAAATAAATATATCCCATGTGACGCTTGCCACTCAACCGGTGCCGCCAACGGCTCGTCCTATTCCACTTGCTCAACCTGTAACGGGCGGGGCCAGGTATCCCGGGTAACACATACTTTTCTTGGCCAGATGCAGACAACCTCCGTCTGTCCGGCTTGCGGTGGTGACGGAAAAATCATCACGCAAAAGTGTACCAGTTGCTATGGGGAAGGCATTCAACAGGGTGAAGAAGTTATGAAGATTAATATACCTGCCGGCGTTCAGCAAGGCATGCAGCTTTCGATGTCAGGAAAGGGGAATGCAGCCCGTCGGGGAGGTATGAACGGCGATCTTCTGATTTTGATTGAGGAGGCCGAGCACCCGGATCTGATCCGGGACGGCAATGATCTGGTTTATAATCTTTTCATTTCAATTCCGCAGGCGACCCTGGGGGATGCTGTCGAAATTCCAACAATTGACGGAAAGGTAAAAGTTAAGGTTGAAGCAGGCACGCAGTCTGGGAAGATTTTGCGGCTGCGCGGCAAAGGCGTTCCCGACCTTAACGGATATGGAAAAGGGGATCTGCTCGTGCGGATTAACGTTTGGATACCCAGAAGCCTTTCCCGGGATGAAAAAAAGATTCTTGAAGATCTGGGGCGATCAGATAACTTCGCACCAGCTCCGACAGCAGCCGAGAAGAGTGTATTCCGGAGGATGAAAGAGATGTTTGATTAGATCGGCAAATATCCTGGTTCAATTGTAACAAATAACCTAAAACCCTGTCATACTGACTAAAATTCAATCATGATGAATGAGTTTCTATCGGCGAATTCCGTTGTCAAACAATTTGCCAATCACCTGGCTCTTGACCGTGTAAGCATTTCTGTCCCAGAAGGAAGTATTTTCGGGCTGCTTGGACCGAACGGTGCCGGTAAAACAACCCTCATCCGGATCATAAACCAGATTACGGCTCCCGATGAGGGCGAAATCAGGTTCAGAGGTAAAAAAATAACCTCTGAGGATGTATATCATATCGGTTATCTTCCGGAAGAGCGCGGGCTTTATAAAAAAATGAAGGTTGGTGAACAGGCTCTTTATCTGGTCCAGCTAAAAGGAATGTCAAGGGTAGAGGGGCTGAAGCGTTTGAAATACTGGTTCGAAAAATTCGAGATCCAATCGTGGTGGGACAAAAAAGTTGAAGAACTCTCCAAGGGGATGGCACAGAAGGTTCAGTTTATTATAACTGTCCTTCATGAGCCGAAACTCTTGATTTTTGATGAGCCTTTTACAGGGTTTGACCCGATAAACACCAATCTGGTTAAAAATGAGATTCTGCGGTTGCGTGACATTGGGGCCACCATAATTTTTTCCACGCATATTATGGCTTCAGTTGAAGAGCTCTGTGATCATATTGCCCTGATCAACCATGGGAAAAACATTCTCAGCGGCAATATTGATGAAGTTAGAAGCCGATATAAGCCCGATACTTATGAACTGCGTTATAAGGGCGATCCGGAAAAACTCAGGCAAGCTTTAAACTCAGGCGTTACTCTTGAAGAGGAGCTGACGAGGGGTGATCTCAGGCATGTCATCATTAAGCCTAACCATCGATACCCTGTGAGGGACATGATTTCCGTGATTAATCAGAATGTTGACATTGTATCTTTCGATGAAATGTTACCCGGCATGAATGATATTTTCATCCGTGCCGTTGAAGAGACCAACCACCCCAAATAAACCTCTAAGCCTTCCAAAATGAACAAAGTCAGTCTTATCATACAGCGGGAATACCTAACCCGTGTAAAGAAAAAGTCATTTATCATTATGACTATTCTTACCCCCGTGCTATTGGCAGCAATGATATTCGTTCCCGGGTACCTTGCAACCAAGGAGGATAACCAGGAAAAAATCATTGCCGTTGTTGACAATACACACATAACGGAAGGAGCAATACCCCAGGGTACCTACCTTAAGTTCGAGTACATTGATAATCCTGATGTTGAAAAGCTGAAACAGAATTTTGAGGAGAGTGGCTACTACGCAATTCTGTTCATTCCTGAAAACATTCTGGTTTCTAATAAGGTTCAGCTCTATTCAAACCAGCAGACTACCATGCAGGTAAGTGAACATATATCTTCCGCCTTAAAAAATTTCTTCACACAACTGAAGCTTAAAAATGAAAATGTTCCGCTGGATATCCTGGAACGGATCAAGACGAGCATCAGTGTTGACACCATTCAATGGACCAGCACAGGTGAAGAAAAGGAAGGATCAGCAGGGTTGGTTGCCGGAATCGGGTATGTTTCCGGATTCCTGATGTACATGTTCATATTTATGTTTGGTTCTCAGGTGATGCGTGGTGTAATGGAAGAGAAAACCAACCGGATTGTTGAAGTTATTGTTTCCTCGGTCAGACCATTCCAGCTCATGATGGGCAAGGTTGTCGGGATTGCCCTCGTTGGCCTGACCCAATTTGTGATATGGATACTCCTGACTTTCGGCATTTTTTTCGGTGCCAAGGGAATTTTGCTTAAGGATAACGGCCAGGCGATGACCAGTGTAACTCAGAGCCTGATGGATGCAAATAACGCCGGTCCTGTTGCCGCTGCAAAGACCGGTGAATATCAGAAATTGTTCGATGATATTGCAAACAAATTCGGGTCTGTGAATTTCCCCCTGATTATCGGGTGTTTTCTTTTCTTTTTCATCGGCGGGTACCTGTTGTATGCATCGCTTTTCGCCGCGGTGGGTTCTGCAGTAGATAATGAGACGGACACACAGCAGTTTATGCTGCCGATTACAATTCCCATCGTACTGGGACTCTTTGTGATGATCAATGCAATGCAAACTCCAAACAGCACAATTTCGGTCATCTTCTCCCTTATACCCCTCACCTCCCCGATTGTTATGATGGCCAGGATTCCCTACGATGTTCCCACCTGGCAAATTGTTACATCCGGACTTATTTTGATTCTGACATTTCTTGGGACAATATGGATGGCGGCGAAAATTTACCGGACCGGAATCCTGATGTACGGTAAAAAGGTAAATTATGCTGAACTTTGGAAGTGGATACGGTATAAAAATTGACATGGCTTCAATATTAGTTATTGATGATGAGCGGAGTATCAGGAATACACTGAAGGAGGTTCTTGAGTACGAGAATCACCAGGTGGAGCTGGCTGAGGATGGAATTGTCGGATTGGAAATGATCCGGGAGAACCATTTTGATATTGTATTGTGCGACATCAAGATGCCGAAAATTGACGGTCTTGAAGTTTTGCAAAAGATCTTTGAGTTTACGGCAGAACCGCAGGTTATCATGATCTCCGGCCATGGAACTGTTGATTCGGCAGTGGAAGCCATTAAAAAAGGAGCCTACGATTTCATTGAAAAACCGCTGGATCTTAACCGGCTGATGATCACCATCCGCAATGCGATGGACAAGACGCAGCTGGTTACGGAAACCCGGATCCTGAAAAAGAAGGTCAGCAAAAAATATGAAATGGTGGGAGAATCTCCGGCCATGGCCAAGGTTAAAAGCATGATTGACCGGGTAGCGCCGACTGATGCCCGGGTTATGATAACGGGTGAGAATGGAACCGGAAAGGAATTGGTTGCCAGGCAACTTCATGAACAGAGCAATCGTCGCGGAGGACTTTTTGTTGAGGTCAACTGTGCCGCAATACCATCAGAACTTATTGAGAGTGAACTATTTGGCCACGAAAAAGGTTCATTCACATCAGCCATCAAACAGCGTAAAGGAAAATTCGAGCTGGCCGACAAGGGAACACTTTTTCTGGATGAAATAGGAGACATGAGCCTTTCGGCACAGGCGAAAGTATTGCGGGCTCTTCAGGAAAACAGAATCAACAGGGTTGGTGGAGACAAGGACATTCCGGTGGATGTAAGGGTTATAGCCGCAACGAACAAGAACCTGAAACAGGAGATAAGTGAAGGCCGTTTTCGTGAAGACCTGTATCACCGGCTGGGTGTGATCATCATTCATGTACCCGCACTTAACGAAAGGAGCGAAGATATCCCAATGCTGGCGGCTCATTTCATAGAGTTGATCTGCAATGAAATGGGTATGGCAATTAAGAAGATTTCTGAAGAAGCAACACTTGAACTTCAAAAGTTGCCGTGGACAGGGAATATCCGGGAATTCAGGAATGTGATCGAACGGCTGATCATTTTGGGTGGGCAGGAGATAACGGCTGAGGATGTAAAAACATTTGCCTAGAACGGACCATCATGCAAAAACGAGCTGTCTTTCCGGGATCTTTCGATCCTTTTACCAAGGGTCACCAGAATGTAATTGACCGGTCGCTGGCTCTTTTCGATGAAATTATCATTGCCATTGGTCACAACTCTCAGAAGAGCAGCTTCTTTACACTTGAACAAAGGCTCGACATGATAACCCGCTTATATTCAGGGGAGCCAAAAATCAGGGTAGATTTTTATGAATGCCTTACAATTGATTATTGTTCAAAGGTTGAGGCCGGATATATTCTGAGGGGTTTAAGGACCTCGGCCGACTTTGAATACGAAAGGGCAATTGCCCAAATAAACCGTAAAATGAATCCCGGTGTTGAGACCGTTTTTCTCCTTACCATACCTGAGTTCACCCCTCTAAACTCAACCATTATCAGGGAGATTCTCAAATATGGCGGAGATGCCACTCAATTCCTGCCTGACGGCATGATCATCGGTAAATAAATCCGTTTATTCCCAGTTGATATCCCCGATCAGAACTTCAAGAGACCGGTAGGTGTTCTCCAGAATGATATCAAACTGTGAAGGCTTCAGCCAGACAGCCTCGGTGATACCCTCTTCCTTTTGCGGAGTTGTTTCGGGAGAACCGCCATATTCCATTGCAAACCACCAGGTCTGTTTCAGGACCCTCTGTCCGTCAAGGATATATGTATGATAGGTTGATGGCAATGATGTTAGTATGCACGGCGGCTCAATTCCGCATTCTTCTGTAACCTCCCGGATAGCAGCCATTTCCGGCGATTCGCCGGGTTCCAGTTTTCCCTTTGGAATATCCCATTTCCCGAATCTCTTGATGAACAGGTATCTGCCGGACTTATCCTTAACAATACCACCGGCAGATTCAAACTTCAGGAAGAAACTCGAGAAGATACGAAATAGTGAATCTGGCTCAGGGTGGCAAAGGCAATAGTTCCTGACACCCGATGCCTCAAACGCTGAAATGAGTTCTCCAACAACTGCGCGATCGGGTTTACTCACAAGTTCATGGCAGATTCCCGGCGGGGCGTCCTGCGGTGTTGAGAAGGAAAGCATGCAGTCGTTGAAGAAAACTTTATAATTTAGTGGCATGATGGATACAGCTAAAATGGTAGCATCGCTGTTGTTGCAAATTAAAGCAATAAAGCTCTCACCGGCAAGTCCCTTTACCTGGGCTTCAGGCTGGAAATCACCAATTTATTGTGACAACCGGAGGATACTATCTTTCCCCGAAGTTCGAAAAACCATCCGGGATGAATTTGTTTTTCGTATCCGTGAGGATTATCCTGATACGGAGCTTATCGCAGGGGTTGCCACGGGTGCAATTGCCCATGGTGTGCTGGTTGCTGAGGCGCTTGGACTTCCGTTTGTTTATGTTCGTCCAGAAGCTAAAGCCCACGGGTTGGGCAACCAGATTGAAGGTTTTTATACCGCTGGCATGAAGACCGTCATTGTAGAGGACCTGATCTCAACCGGGGGAAGCAGCCTGGGTGCTCTCAAAGCTTTAAGGGAAAGCGGACTGCACGTTCTCGGAATGCTTGCCATTTTTACTTATGGTTTTGAGAAGGCAGAAACTAATTTTACGGAGGCAGGCTGCAGGATAGACACCCTGAGTAATTATACAAGCCTGCTGGAACTGGCCATTCAAACGGGTGATATCAGCAAGGACCAGCTTCCGATGCTGACCAAATGGAGAAAGGAACCTGAAACATTTGGCTCAGAATAGGTATTCCACTTCCTGAAATGCAAATTCCTGCATTACCCCTGAATCCTCCTGCAGGATGAGGTAGCCAAACTCATTCACATCAACAATCCGCGCAGTAAACTCTCGTTCACTGGCCTTGTATCTCCCGGGTTGATCGAATCTTAGCATCTTTTCAAGGTACTCTTTCCGGATTGTATCCCGGTTTCCTGCCTCAAGGTACCGGTACCGGTTTCTAAATGATTCGAGAAACAGGTCTTCCATCTCTTCAAGATCGTAGTTCTGTCCCGATATTTGCCTCAGGGATAAGGGATTAGGAATAGTAGCCGGAAATATTTCCTGGTTGATATTAATGCCTATACCAAGGATGGCATGATGAAGATAGTTACCCAGGATTGATGTCTCTATCAGAATGCCGCCAATCTTTTCACCATTGACATACAAATCATTCGGCCATTTGATTTTTACCTGATCCGTGAAAAGGGATAGGAAGTCAGCTGCTGCGAGACTAAAAGTCATCGAAAGGAAAAACTGGGCCGCGCCCTGGAGACCGTCTGGAAAAATGACAAGTGATCCGGTCAGGTTCTTTCCGGGTTCCGTTTTCCAGGTATGAGCCCCCTGCCCCCTTCCGGCATATTGGTCATCAGTCCTGATCCAGAAGGGTTCGGTACTATTTCCGTCCGCGATCAGTGAAGCCGCAAAAATATTAGTAGAGCTGACCCTTTTCCTAAAAATCTTGGTAATGGTATGCATGGATGCAAGATTAACTGAGTAAATTTACCAAAAATGGGCATAAGGGCATAGGGGCATGGGGGCATGGGGGCTTAGGGAAATACATTGATAATATGAAGAAAACGAAAAAGGGAATTGCAGATATTACGCAGCAGGAGCTGACGGATGCCATTGTTGAAGCGATCAGGATTAAGAAGGGAGAAGGGATTACCGGGCTGGATCTCACTCATTTGAACACAAGTATATGCAATGCCTTTGTCATTGCGCATGGATCGTCCTCCGTGCAGGTAAAAGCAATTGCAGAGTCGGTTGAGGACCAGGTGAGGGATTTGCATCAGCGTAAGCCCTATCATCGTGAGGGGTTTGAGAATTCCCACTGGATACTGTTGGATTATGGAAGTATCATTGTTCATGTCTTTCTCAAGAATTACCGGGATTTTTATGATCTTGAAGGATTGTGGGCTGACGGGCACCGGACTGATTATGCCTCTTAAAAACTGATCCCAAACTGATGGTATAATTATTGGGAGAAAGATCTTTCACATTTAATATCTCGTTTTATTAAGGTAAACTGAAAATATGGCAGATAACGACAATACAGGCAACCCACGTCCTTTGCCCGGGCAAAAGGGCAAATCAGGAGATCCGCTTAAGAAGAAACCGAAGATGAATGTCATGTGGATCTACCCAATGATCTTTCTGGGTATCCTCGCCATCAGCTTTCTTAATAAGAACAACAAGCCACAGGAAGTCAGCTGGAAACAGTTTGAAGAAGTGATGCTTAAGCCGGGCGATATTGACAGACTGATCGTTGTGAACGGTGAATTGCTAGAGATTTATATTAAGGAGGATCGCATTTCAGACCCGAAATTCAAAGATCTTTACAAAAAAGGATTTGGTACTATTCCTACCCACGGGCCACAGTTCTACTACAAAATTCCCACAGTTGAGATTTTTGACAAAAGGCTTGAAGCCGCCAACTCTACCCTTCCGGAAGAAAATCAGGTTGATTATTCATCTGACAAAAGGACCGATATTCTGATGACCGTATTAGGCTGGGTTATCCCGATCGGTTTGCTGATTGCTTTCTATCTGTTCATTTTTCGCCGTATGTCGAATGCAGCAGGAGGCGGTGGTGCGGGTGGCATTTTCAACGTTGGAAAGAGCAAAGCAAAGATCTTCAACAAGGAAGAAGACAATATAAACGTTTCTTTTAAGGATGTTGCAGGGTTGGAAGAAGCGAAAACGGAGATTATGGAGATCGTGGATTTCCTGAAAAACCCGACAAAATACACTCAATTGGGAGGAAAGATACCCAAAGGTGCACTTCTTGTTGGCCCTCCAGGAACCGGAAAGACCTTACTGGCTAAAGCTGTTGCAGGTGAGGCAAATGTTCCGTTCTTTTCAATGTCGGGTTCTGATTTTGTTGAAATGTTTGTTGGTGTTGGCGCCTCAAGGGTTCGTGATTTGTTCAAACAGGCAAAGGAAAAGGCTCCCTGTATTGTTTTCATCGATGAGATTGATGCGATCGGTCGGGCCAGAGGTAGAAATCCAAATTACGGATCAAACGATGAACGCGAAAACACCCTGAATCAGCTCCTTACAGAAATGGATGGCTTTGCCTCGAACTCCGGGGTTATCATCCTTGCTGCCACAAACCGTGCAGATATTCTGGATAAAGCCCTGATGCGTGCGGGACGCTTTGACCGTCAGATTCACGTTGAACTGCCTGACCTGAATGAAAGGAAGGATATTTTCAAGGTTCACCTCAGAAATGTAAAATATGACCCGACGCTTGACATCGACTTCTTTGCCAAGCAGACCCCGGGGTTCAGCGGTGCCGACATTGCCAATGTTTGTAATGAATCGGCGCTGATTGCCGCACGGAGGGGAAAGAAAATGGTTGAAAGGCAAGACTTCCTTGATGCGGTTGACCGGATCATCGGTGGTTTGGAGAAAAAGAACAAGATCATTTCATTTGAAGAGAAGAAGGCTGTTGCCTATCATGAGGCTGGCCATGCTACGGTAAGCTGGCTTCTTGAACATGCTCATCCCCTGGTGAAAGTAACTATTGTTCCGAGGGGGAAAGCATTGGGTGCAGCCTGGTATCTGCCAGAGGAAAGACAGTTGACAACCGGAGACCAGATTCTGGATGAAATGGCATCTGCGCTGGCCGGAAGGGCCGCAGAGGAATTAACATTCGGCAGTGTATCTACAGGTGCCTTGAATGATCTGGAACGGGTTACCAAACAAGCCTATGCCATGGTTTCGTTTTTCGGGATGAGTGAAAAGGTTGGAAAACTGAGTTTCTATGATTCATCCGGACAAAACGATTATCCGTTCAGCAAGCCCTACAGTGAAAAAACAGCGGAGCTCATTGATAGTGAGGCGAAAAAAATAATAGATGAGGCATATGAACGTGCCAAGGATATTTTAATTCAGCACAAAGACGGACACCATGAAATATCCGAAATGCTGCTAGAGAAAGAGGTATTGTTTGCCGAAGATCTTGAACGGGTTTTTGGACCCCGGAAAGGTCATAAGCCGGAAGGCCTCGAAACCACTAAGCCAGCTGTATAATGGAGGAGCGGGATTCGAGAAAGATCATACTGGACAAGATCCGGGCTGCAAAGATCAGCCAGGAAGAGAGAATAAAGACCTCATTTCCGAAACACCAGCATGATTCCTCGAAATACCTGCCTGAGCCGGACGATCTTCCTGAAGTTATGTTTGCCCGAAACCTGAATCAGGTCAAGGGCAAATTTGTCTATTGCCCGAATCAAAAAGAACTTATCCTAGCGCTCCGGATCCTGTTTCATGAGGAAAAATGGGAGCGAATCTATTGCGGCGAACCATCCATTATGGAGTACGTCAAACGAGCCGGGTTGCCATTTTTCCAGGATACCGGGCAAATACCTGCCGTTGAGGCGGCCATAACGGGCTGCGAGTTTCTGGTTGCCAGAACGGGGAGTGTCATGGTATCCTCGGCACAGGGCTCCGGCCGCCGGATTTTCGGATATGCCCCTGTACATATTGTTATTGCAAGGACGAGCCAGCTGGTGATGGAAATCCGTGATGCACTTTCTGCCATCAAAGGAAAATATCAGGAGATCCCATCTCAGATTTCGTTAATCTCCGGACCGAGCAGAACGGCGGACATCGAAAAAACACTCGTAATGGGGGTTCACGGGCCACATGATTTGTACGTTTTTCTGTTAAATGAAAACTAATCAGGTGAAGGAATTTGCAATTCGTTCTGCTTCCGGGCTGGTCTACGCAGCCATCATGATCGGATCTGTCACTCTTCATCCTTTGGGTTTTCTTGCGGTTTTTGCTTTTGTCCTGATCAAAGGGATGTGGGAGTTTTACGCCCTGATCAGCGCTAAGGAGCACAAACCCATGGTCATTCCAGGGATCACAGCCGGCATTCTGCTTTTATCCGCACTCTTTTTCAAAGAATACCTTGATCTGGACTCAAGGATCCTTATCATCCCGGGACTGGCTGTAGTTACGCTTTTTTCCATACCGATGTTCATCCCCCGGATTCATGTCATTTATTCCTTGTCGCTGACACTCACCGGTTTATTATATGTAGCCGTTCCCGTAAGCCTTTTTACCGGATTGGCTTATAACCCTTACCATCAAGGATTTGATTATCAGGTTGTACTCTTTTTGTTTGCCGTCATTTGGTTGAACGATACGGGCGCCTACATTACCGGGGTTCTTTTCGGAAAGCACAAAATGTTCCCGAACATTTCTCCAAAAAAATCCTGGGAAGGATTTGCCGGCGGCCTAATCCTCTCAATTGGAGTTGCCCTGTTGATCCGCCCCTGGTTACCTGATCTTCCGGCTAATCTGGTCTGGATATATGCGCTGGCCATAGTTCTTGCAGGGACTTTGGGAGATTTAGCGGAATCCTCCATGAAAAGGGCTGCCGGAGTCAAGGATTCAGGCCGGTTCATGCCCGGACATGGCGGCTTGCTTGACCGGTTTGACAGTCTCCTTTTTGCTGCACCGGTATTCTATTGTCTGATTCACCTATTCACGGCCTAAATGATTCATCGGGAAGGATATAAAACGCTCACGGGCATTCTGGCCATCCTTGTTGTCCTGGATGCAATTCTATGGATATCATTTCCCCACGGCATTGGCATGTGGTCAGGGATCTGTGTTTCACTTCTTATCGTAGCATTTGTAACCTGGTTTTTTCGCCAGCCGAATCGTCCGGTGCCAACCGCCAGCAACCATGTAATTGCTCCGGCAGACGGAACCATCCTGACAGTTGATGAACTGTTTGTTGGTGAATTCTTTGAGGATTACCGTCAGCGGGTTTCGATTTTTATGTCGGGAGGAAATGTCCATATTAACTGGATACCTCTAAGTGGATTTATCCGTTATCAGAAATACAATCCCGGAAGGCATATCTTTGCCAAACATCCAAAGTCCTCTGACCGGAATGAGAGGAGTACGGTTGTCATCGAAAGCCCCGAAGGCAAGCAACTAATGGTCAGACAGATAGCAGGAATTATGGCAAGGAGGGTGATAACATATCCAAAGAGCGGAACCAAAGTTACCCAGGGTGGCGAACTTGGGTTTATAAAATTCGGTTCCCGGGTCGATCTGTTCTTCCCTTCCGGCACCCATATTCTGGTCAGGCCGGGAGATAAAACTACCGGCAGAGTGACTCCAATAGCTGAATGGTCCTGGTGAAAAGCTCTGTGAAATGTTAAAAATCAGCCAATAGATGATTGTTTAACTATTCTTTAACAACTAGTATGGGAGAAAGACCGTTATCTTCGTACAAACATTTTAAAAATCAGAAACTCATGAAAAAATTCCTGGCTATTTTCTCACTGCTGGCATTTGTTGCCGTTTTTACTCTTCCCGCTCTTACCATGGATGAGCAGGATGTTGTTAAAGTTGTTAATGTAGACAAAGACAAAAAAGTTAAAGCATCTAAGGCTGCAAAAGCTGCGACCAGTGCTGCAAAAGCATCTTGCTGCGAAGCTGAAAAAGGCGCTGCAAAAGCATCTTGCTGCGAGGAAAAAACTGGCGAAGCAAAATCATGCGCTGCAACCTGCAAAGAAGGAGCTTCCTGCAAAACCGGAATGGCCGCTGAGAAAAAGAAATAATTGGATTTGTTTCCAATAAAAAACCCCGGACCTCCGGGGTTTTTTTATTTTAACAGGTACCTGAGTGAGATCAGGTTTGAATAGCCAGCCAGTGAAATATCGCTAAAACCATTGATGGCATAGTCAATATAAAAGCTCCGGTACTGTACTCCGAGGCCAAGCGCCGGCCTCAGGTTAAGGTTATCCTTTCCGTTAAGACCCGGCACCCATTGAAAGCCACCAACACCGGTCCGGACAAAGAGCCAGTCATTGTAGCGAAATTCGGCCCCGACGAAAGGATCAATGCCCACGGGTCCAACCGGAAGAAGTACATGCCGCCTTCCGTCAAAAGTGAGATGCAGATCGACAGCCGGTACGATCTTAATTTTTTCACTAAGGGTAAAATTGCGGGATACCGCAAGGATAGCACGCGGGAGGGTAATCTCCAGACTATTTTCCGGTAATTCATTACCGGTTAGCTCGAAAGCCTCCCGGAGAAGGTCCTGGTCAAAGCTCCAGGCATTAAAAGTTCCGGTAACATCGCGAATCACGGCTGAAAAGTTCCATCCGGAAATATGATAATTGGCGGCAGCATCGAGGCCGAATCCCCAGGCCTTAGCAAAATCACCGGTATGACGGTAAATAATTTTCACGGTTCCGCCGAGGGTAAGCCCGGTAATTTTTGTTTTACGGGCATAAGAAGCCAGTATCCCTAGATCAGCTGAGGAGAACGATGATATCCGGTCATAGCGGATGTTTCCGTCGGCATCGATCAGTTCCAGGGTGTTAGGGATGTCATCCACTGCAAATCGTACTACAGAAAGTCCAACCACGCTATTGGGATCAAGCCGGTATGCGGCGCCGCCAAAATCGTACTTGGCCAGTCCTGCAAAGTATTCAGAGTGCATCAGGCCCACATCAAGCTTTCCGTCGATATTCATCATCCCGGAGGGGTTCCAGTACCCTGAACTATAATCATCAACAAAGGCGGTTCCGGCCCCCCCCATTCCCATGATCCGTGCTCCGGCTCCAATAGTCAGGAACTCATTGGAATACTTAACCTGCCCCAGAACAGGTACGGTAAAAAGTAAGGATAAAGCTAACGCGTAAAGGGTGGTTCTCATTACTATTTTCCTCATTCGGTTCCGAAGTTAAGTAAACTAACTTTTCTAACTATTTTTATTCCGATTTATTGCCCGGCATTTTGCCTGCGCAGTTGAAAAGGAACACATGAAACACATCCCGAACATCATCACGCTGCTCAATCTTTTGAGCGGATCTCTGGCCGTAGTTTTTGCCTTGCAGGGTTATCCCGCTTTTGCCTCAGTTTTGGTGATGGCCGGGTTCCTATTTGATTTTCTGGATGGATTCTCAGCCCGTTTGCTGAAGGTCCAGTCAGCCATCGGCAAAGAGCTCGATTCTCTGGCAGACGTGATAACCTTTGGGCTGGCTCCGGCAGCGATCCTTTTTGGAATTCAACTGGAGCTGGCAGGGGGGGCCGGGTTTTCAGCAGATAAACCACTTGGCATAATCCTTATCAGCCTGATTCCGTTTCTGCTGCCGGTTTTTGCAGGGCTACGGCTTGCCATGTTCAATATTGATGAGCGGCAGACCACGCGGTTTATCGGTCTTCCAACACCGGCCAACGGGATTATGGTGCTTGCACTGCCTTTGGTAATGAAATTCCAGCCCGACTCCTTTCTGGTCAGTTGGCTTGAATCCGGCTTTTTTATCCCGGCCTATTCAATACTTGTCTCCTGGTTAATGGTTAGCCCGGTCAGATTGTTTTCACTGAAAATAAAAGGATTAAAATGGGTCGACAACCGTTTTACCTTCCTTTTTCTTGCGATCGCCCTAATCCTGATCCTGGTGCTCGGATATACCGGCATATTTCTTACGATACCGTGCTACATCCTGTATGCCGGCGTTCTCGATACGATAGAGACCAGAAGGCACTCCTCAATACACTAAGCCTCATCATCCTTTTCAGGAAGATGTTCCTCAAAACGCTTAAGTGCAAAACGTATCAGGTAATAGGATACTATTATGAGGAGCGGCCATGTGAGGAGCCAGAGGATTTCTTTGAGATACATACTATTTAGGTTTTACGATTGACGATTGACGATTTAGTAGACGTGATCTTCAGTGGTTATTTCATCGCGGGTAAGCTTTTTCTTGTTCATCGCTCTCCAGGTATACCAGATGTAGGCGATCACAAAAGGAACCAACAGGGAAACATAAGACATTGCCGTGAGTGTGAATTTACTGGAAGAGGCATTCACGATGGTGAGTGATGACTGGAGGCTGGATGTTGAAGGGTAAAATGATGTATTGTTGAGTCCGGCGATCAGAAAGAGGCTGAATACAGTCAGGATAGTTCCGGGACCCGCAAACCAGATTCCATTAGTTTTGGATGCAAGTACCGCGGCACCCATGCCGTAAAGCACGCCAACCACACCGATTAACAGCAATGCCAATACGACTGGCATTTCCATGAAATTATGAAAGTACTTGCCTTTTTCCATAAAGACCTCACCAGTATCAGGATTGACAGCAAAGCCATCAAGGAACATCAGCCGGATCAGGAAGAACAGAAAGAAGACCAGGAATGGAATGGCATTGATGAGCACATGTCTTTTTGAACGGGTCAGGATTGTTGATTCATCAATGTTATTCATGAAATAGAGGCTTGCCAGGACCCGGGCGAGAAAAAAGACTGATAAGCCCAGTGCGAGATTCTGGATATTCAATACTGCCTCCAGTCCTCTTGCAGGGCCATCCCAGGTAACCTGGTTCATCTCATTCAGTGTGAATTGCGAGCCGGTAAAGAAAGTTCCGACGGCGGTGCCGATCAGAACCGTACCGAACAGCCCATTGATAAAAAGGAAAGCCTCGTAGGTATTCTTGCCCAGGAAGTTACCCGCTTTGGACCGGAACTCATAGGAAACGGCCTGGATTACGAAAGCAAAAAGGATCAGGATCCAAACCCAGTAGGCACCACCGAAACTCGATGCATAAAACAGGGGGAAAGAAGCGAATAATGCCCCTCCGAAGGTAACCAGGGTGGTGAAGGTGAACTCCCATTTCCTCCCAAGGGAATTAACCAACATGGTTCTTTCCAAGTCGTTCTTACCTAAATGCCTTATCAGGGTCTGCCCCCCCTGAACAAACATCAGAAACACCAGGATACTTCCCAGGACAGAAATAATGATCCACCAGTATTGCTGCAAGGCCAGATGCGATAGAGATTCGAACATTATTTGGTTCCTCCGTGATTTTTGGGTCCGTTCTTGATTGCCTTAAGCATGATGCTGACCTCAGCTATCGCGAGTACGGTGAATGTCACTGCAAACAGTGCAAATGTCACCATTACAGCGCCAGCATCAATTTTCGTAACTGCTGCCACGGTGGGCAGGAGATCCTGGATTGTCCAGGGTTGCCGGCCCACTTCGGCCACAATCCATCCCGACTGTGATGCGATATAGGCCAAGGGGATAAGCCAGGGAGCAATCCTGAGCCAAAATTTCCGTTGCGGAAGTTCGCCTCTGGCCTGGAAAAACAGGATCAATGCGAAGAATACCATAAAACCAAACCCCAGAATGACCATGATATGAAAGCTGTAAAAGGTCAGGGGGACATTGGGAATATAGTAATTCACATCATCTACGAAACCATATCCGAAATACTTAAAATAGGTATCCAGGAACACCTGGTCCTTGAACACCAGCTTCAGGCTATCGGATTTGACGATATTGCCGGCAGCGCGTGCATTTTTATACTCGGTTAGTGTTCCTCTGGCGACTTTTCCCCGTTGGATTTTTTCACCGGTTGAAAGGATTCCCTGGCCTGGATTTCCATTCTTGAAATCGTTTATCCCGGCCACAAATTGATCCGGATCGCCATAGGCCATCCAGGAAAGGAGTTTTGGCATCTCAAGCTTTACAGCAAATACATCACCTGATTCACGCTTCTCCTTACTGTTGAGAATTCCGATCGCGACGAGTCCGGCTCCTTCAGTTCCATCATACAAGCCCTCCATTGCAGCCAGTTTCAGGGGCTGGACCTTTGCGATCTGTTTTGCAGACCCGTCTCCTGACAGCGCAACAAAGACCGAAGAGAGCAACCCGAATATGGCGGCTATGGTTATGCTTCGGAGTGCAAGCCTGGTTTCCCGTTTCCGTAAAAGGAACCAGGCGCTGACCCCGATTACGAATATCGCAGCCAGGACCATTCCTGAGGTGATGGTATGGAGGAATTTATTAATGGCCACCGGGGAAAACAGGACATCCCAGAAGTTTGTCATCTCATTTCGGGCCGTCTCAGGGTTGAAGGAGGTGCCCACAGGGCTCTGCATCCAGGCATTCGCAACCAGTATCCACAGTGCTGACAGGTTTGCTCCTATTGCTACAAGCCAGGTGGAGACCAAATGGAACTTTTTGCTAACCTTATTCCATCCAAAGAACATAATGGCAATAAAGGTTGATTCCATAAAGAAGGCCATAATACCCTCAATGGCCAATGGTGCACCGAAAATATCACCGACGAACCATGAATAGTTTGACCAGTTTGTGCCGAACTCGAACTCCATTATGATTCCCGTAGCCACTCCGATGGCAAAATTGATTCCGAAGAGTTTCATCCAGAATTGAGTCAACTTTTTCCATTCCGGATCACCGGTTCTTACGTAAATGGTCTCCATCATGGCGATCATCCAGGTAATTCCAAGAGTGAGGGGCACAAACAGCCAATGGTACATAGCTGTCAGTGCAAACTGGGCCCTTGACCAATCGACCAGTGACCAGTCAATAGATTGTATCATAGTTTAGAGTTTAGTTCAGAGGTTACCGAAACCGAAGTTGTTAAATTTTCCAATACATGGCGTGACCGTTCATTATCAGTCTTGTAATCCTTTTTTAAAATATCGGGCATAAAGAATACCCTGATAATTGCGAAGAGGATGAAAAGTTTGATCAGTATAATGATCCAAATGCTCCTTCCCCAGGACGAAAGATTACTGAATCCGTCAAAATAAAACCGGAATATTCGTTTGAATGGGGTTAGAATTTTCACGTTAGCTGGTTGAAATTTCGTTGCTGAAATTACAAATTTTTCAAGGTATCCTATTTCAAACTAAGCTTGACCACACCTTTTAATGCATCCCCGGTCTTCAGTGGCTTTCGTTCCTTCTCATGGTGACCCGAGAAAAACAGATCCCCACCTCCTGTAAAGAATGTGGCAACCAGCATATATACACTCTGATTGTCAACCCAACAGCGAACTGCATCTTTTCCGTCTGAAACGACCAGAAGACCATGATTTTCGCTATTTTTCAGTTCGGCCCACCAGATATTTTCCCGGGTGGCTTTAAAATCATTTGATCCCATAGAATTAAAATCTGAGGACCAGGGCCAGGAGGGTTGCACTCCAAAATGAAACTGCCCTTTGCCCTGAGCAGGGAATGGAACTGCGGTTCCGGCCTGACGGCCGATATGGTCATCCGGGTAAATTGTCCACTGGGCTTCTCTTTCCCATGCCAGTTTTCTGAATTCCCCGGGCAGGGTGAAGACAAGCCCCACCTGTCGGGGATTAATATCAATTTTTGATTTTAATGTGTACTCAACACAAGCCACGCCGGTATTATCAAAAGTCCAGGTCAGCTCCAAATCGGCCTGGTCATATGAAAATGCTGTCGTCAGCACCACCTTTCCCTTATCCTTACCAGTCCCTGTAAGTTTTCCCCTGCCATTTGAGCACAAGTCATTCAGCGGTTGGATATCCAGTTTATAATCAGTAACACAGGGGCCTGAGGTGAGCGGGAGCATCTGCAAATCAGGATTACCCGCGAGGATAAGCTGGCCGGGTTTTCCAGCTTCGATTAACTCTCCGCTTTTAGCACTAAAAACCCACTCAAACCCTCCCGACGTGACGACTACCCGGTCTCCCTGTATAAGGAGTTCCGGTTCTTCGCCTGGGGAGGAAACCTTTCGGGCTGGAGATTGCCTTGGCCCGAATCGTATCAGGTAGCTGTCGACCAAATATTTTTGCGGCGAGTAAATGGTTATCTCCAGGAAATCACCGGATTCCGGCTGCGATTTCGGATTAATTACCATTAATCCCGTTTGTCCGGGTTCGGCCCAAACAGAACCGGTGCCATTTTCATCCCTGAGTTTCCATCGGATTTCCATCTCGCCAAGGTTAGTGAACAGATTTCGATTTTCGACACCAAGCCTGACCGGCTGGCCTTGTTGCGGAACCGGCAGGCTGGTTATTCCGATTTTGACCGGTGAGTAGGTTTTCTTTAGGTGCCAATACTCGGGTTTCGGCCGTCGCCATCCGTCGATCGGGCCCCACTCTCCATATCCTACGGCACGGCCGTCGGGAAGAAAGAAAATATCGTCAATCCCTGACCAGATTGCTCCGCCCAGGTTTCCGCGGCTGTGGTACATATTCTCCCACATGCGCTCCAATCCTCTACCCCAGTCATCACGAACGCCGGGGTCCGTGATGGTCTCCTGCCGGTTGTAACAATTCAAGTGGCAATATTCCCCAAAAAGCAACGGTCTCTCTGATTTCCAGGCCATTTCCGGACCGGAAGGCCCCGGGTAGTGAAAATTTGCGATCTGTACTGCCTGGCTGCCGTAATTATTATATCCTCCGTAGGCCTGATCATGAAAGGATACAGGCCGGGTCGGATCCAGACGGTTAACCTCCTGCAGAATGGTATCCCAGATCGGTCCCCACTGGGATTCGTTTGCCATTGACCAAATCAGAACCGAAGGATGGTTTCGGTATTGCCCGACGGATTCGAGAACCAGCTGCCGGATGAGCTGATAAAGCGACATCTCGTGGGGATCTGCGGCTGCCCAATGTATATTCGCTCCGTGGCCAACCCAGCAGAGCGGAGATTCCAGTTCCACGAAAAAACCTGCTGAGTCACAGAGGGCGATGAACTCCTCTGCTGGAGGATAGTGTGAGGTTCGGATGTAATTAACGTTAGCTTCCTTAAACAGGCGGATATCTTCCTTCCATTCTTCCATCGTCAGGCTGCGGCCCTTGGTTGGGTGCACCTCATGGCGGCACACACCCCGAAGTTTTATGGGCTTTCCGTTTACAAACACCTGGTTTCCGGCTACCACAGTCTCCTTAAAACCAAAACGATAATTCACCGTTTCAAGAACCCTGCCTTTGGATTTCAGGGTTATTTCTGCGTTGTAAAGATTGGGATGCTCCGGATCCCATTTATCGGGATTGAAAATTTTAAGGCTGAATTGCTTGTCCAGTGCAATCACTCCGGCTGCAGGCGTAAATGTGAAGCTTCGTGTTACCTTTTCTTTTGATCCTGATTTTGGCGGGATCAGGACGACGTCCATTTCCAATTCCGTACCTACAGATTTCGCGGCTAACCTGAATCCTGCTGCAAGATTCAGATAGGCATCCCGGTTGCCGGGATCGAGGTCGGTTGACAAATGCATTTTGCCGATGTGCGTTTCGGGAATGGCGAATAATTCTAGCTTGCGCGTGATCCCGCCGAGCTGATGAGCAGCATATTGACTGGCTGAGGCAAGCGTATCGGCCAGTGATTCACTGATTAGTCCGATCACAAGCTGGTTGTTTTTACCCGGTCTGGCGAGAGTCGTAAGGTCGAACTCTGCCGGCGTAAATCCGCCCTGGTGGGTACCTGCCAGCTTTCCGTTCAGGTAAATCCGTGCATCGGAGTATAGTCCGTCGCATTTCAGGATGATCCGCATTGAATTCCAGTCGGATGGAATAAGTATTTCCTTACGGTAGGCGGCGCGGACATTTGTTTCTACTTTGAAACCCTGCATCCCCCATTCCCCCGGCACCCGGATAGGTTTCCAGTTTTGCTTTCTGGAATCCTGGTTCTGCCAAAAATTTTTGCCCGGATCCGGGCAAAAATTCCACTCGCCGTTAAGATTGATTACAGGAACCTGTACACCGCTAACCGCCAGTGGTTTAGGCGTGTAATCAGGAACAGGCAGTTCCTGACCGACAAGGGAAAGGGTTGTGGCCAACAGGGCGCAAACCATCACAAAACGAGTATTCATCTTTTGAATTGCTTTGTTTTTCAAGCTAAGATAGGAAGTATGATATACCTTCAAAACTTTGGTCCGCGGCATCGGCTGTCTGAAGTCATTTTATTATATTGCTCCGATTTTTTAAACATTCTTTTCGTGAAACGTTTAACACTCATTTTTCTTCCCGGCCTCGTTCTTGGCATCATCCTGATGTGGGGTGGAGGCAAAGCGATTGAAGCCACCTCCACAGATAAATTCTGTAATTCCTGTCATGTGCATCCGCAAGCAGATATTTCCTTTAAGAAATCACTCCATTACGAAACCCAGAGTGGATTCAGGGCTCATTGTGTGGATTGCCATCTTCCTCCGAAGGGGGACGGATATCTGCCCGAAAAAGTACGGACAGGGCTAAGGGACGTTTGGAGTTATTGGTTCAAGGACTCTGCTTCCTTTGATTGGGAGGCAAAATCCAAGCTGGATCATGCAGTTACACATGTATACGAGTCGTCTTGCCTGAAATGCCATCCGAATTTATTCCCGGCAAAACTGACCAAGGAGGGCATGGATGCGCACCTTTACTATGACCAGCAGGTAAAAAAGGGGCTGGATATCCGGTGCATTAACTGCCATTTGAATGCCGGTCATTATGACCCGAACTATTTGCACGCAAAGAACACGGGCTTCGGCCAGATTGCTTCTACCGGTGAGGTTTATACAGAACCTGCAAAAGTCGAGTCCTTTACCGGATTTACGGAAAAGATCCCGGGATCAGGCGTATCCTTTAACATGAAGGCCATTCCAGCCGGCTCATTCAAGATGGGCAGTCCTGACGGTGAAAAATACAGGAATCCCGATGAGGGACCGGTAACCGAGGTGCAGCTCGACCCGTTCTTCCTTGGGGAGGTTGAGGTCACTTGGGATGAATACATGACCTTCTTCGCCCAGACTTCAAGGGGAGGAAAAACAGCTACCGACCAAAAAGCGGCTGCTCCCGAGGTGGATGCCATTGTGGGCGCCACCCCACCCTACGGGCAACCCGATCAAAACTGGGGCAAGGGAAAACGCCCGGCGATTTCCATGAGCCATCATGCAGCTCAAGTTTATTGCCAGTGGCTGTCGAAGGTTACCGGAAAAACATACCGACTGCCTACCGAAGCAGAATGGGAATATGCCGCACGCTCCGGCAAGGAAACTCCCTATTTCTTTGAAGGTGACCCCAAACAATTCATGAAAAAGAAATTGTTCTCCTCAAAACGCGATACCGCTGTGATTAACAGTTTTGTGGTTTATCAGGAGAACAGCAAGGCCAAGACGCAGGAGCCCTCTTTTGTTCTCCCGAATCCATTTGGCCTGAAAAATATGCTGGGTAATGTGGCAGAGTTCTGCGCCGACTGGTATTCTCCGGATACCTATTCAAAATATGGACAGGGTCCCCTGAAAAATCCGAACGGGCCTGCCTCCGGAACCGAGCATGTGGTGCGCGGCGGCAGTTACAAAAGTGCTGCAGACCTGGTACGGAGCGCAGCCAGAAGTCAGACCCTGACCGAACAATGGCTCAAAACCGATCCACAATCCCCGAAGAGCATCTGGTGGTACTCAGATTGCTTCTATGTGGGATTCAGAGTGGTATGCGAGTTTGATGAAAAGACAGGGAAGAAGTGAATTATAAAATAAGATTTTAAAACCCGATAAAGCCTGAAAAAATGAGTAACAAAAGTTTATCCAGAAGAAACTTCCTGGGCAAGGCAGCCACCGTGGGTGCTGTCGGTGCTATTGCTACACCCGCGCTGATTACCTCATGCGCGCCAAAAAGCAAAACGAAAGATGTGGAATACACCCTGTGCACAATGCTTGATAAAGCACCTGACGGTCCGGTGCTTAAGGCCGGACTTATCGGTTGTGGCAGTAGGGGTACGGGAGCAGCCATGAACTTTATCGATGCAGGTCCGAACCTTAAGGTAGTTGCTCTTGCTGATGTATTTTCCGATAGAATGCTAGAATGCAAAGACAAACTTATCAAAGAGAGAAGTCAGGAAATTCCGGATGAGAATTGCTTCTTAGGTTTTGATTCCTATGAAAAGCTCCTTCAACTTCCCCTCGATATTGTCATTCTTGCAACGCCTCCCTATTTCAGGCCGATACATTTTGAAGCCGCCGTACAGGCCAGAAAGCATTGCTTTTTGGAAAAACCCGTTGCAGTAGATCCGGCAGGGGCCCGTTCGATCATGGGATCAGCCAAAAAAGCTGAAGCGATGGAGCTATCCGTGATTACCGGAACACAGCGCCGTCATCAGAGAGACTATGTCGAGGTTTATAAAAAAGCTGCCGGCGGATTGGCTGGCGAACTTACCGGAGGCAATGTTTACTGGAACCAGTCAAAGCTATGGCATGTCGATGCAAAAGCTGAATGGTCGGAAATGGAAGCCATGATCCGCAACTGGGTTAACTGGACCTGGCTCTCGGGCGACCACATTGTTGAACAGCACGTTCACAACATCGATGTCGGCACGTGGTTCTTCGGAAAAGAGCCGGTGAAGGCCCTTGGGGTCGGCTCTCGCCAGCGTAGGGTCACAGGGGATCAGTACGACAGTTTCAGTGTGGATTATGTTTTCGACGATGGACGCCACCTTCACAGCATGTGCCGTCAGATCAACGGTTGCGGTGGCGGTGTTTACGAGCGCTTCCAGTATGCCAATGGATCAGCCAACCTTGATTGGAACCGAGCCAGAATTCTGGACCTGGCGGGAACTGAACTATATTCTTACCCCTATATTACTGATGCACAAGGCGGTAAAAGCCTGCCGGTTGGACCTTACAACCAGGAGCATATTGACCTTGTAACAGCCATCCGGACAAACAAACCCATCAATGAGGCCGAGAACACTGCAAAATCAACCATGGTTGGCATTATGGGCCGGATATCCGCTTATACGGGTAAAGAGGTTACATGGGATGAGATGATGAACTCTGATCTGAAGATCGGACCGACGGTTTACGCTATGGGACCTGTCGCTGTTTCGAAAGAGGTACCGGTGCCGGGGGAGGCGTATACCGGGTAAGTTGATGTGTTGATTTGTTGATTTGTTGATGTGTTGATTTGCTGATGTTGAAATGTGGAATGTGATAATGTGATAATGTGATAAAGGATGGAAAATAAGGATACCAGCAGAAGGGGGTTTTTGAGGAAGGCAGTGATGGCGGGTGCTGCGGCAGTGGCTGTGCCTTCAGTGCTTCAGGCCGGTGAGAGTGCCGGTCCACGGCTGAAACCCGGTGAAACGGGGCCATTCAGGCTCAAGTATGCACCAGGTTTTGGCATGTTCAGAAACCTGATTGGCAACAATGATCCTGTTGACCACATTAAATTCTGCTATGACCAGGGTTTCAGGGCTGTTTTTGACAATGGGCTGATGGGCAGGCCGGTTGAGGAGCAGGAGAAGATTGCCAGTGAACTGGCCAGGCTGGGTATGGAACTGGGCCCGTTTGTTTTATATGCAGATTTCGGCGTAACCTCATTTGTGGTGAAAGATGAAGAAAAGAGGAAAATGCTGATTGATCTGATGCATAAGGGGGTTGAAACCGCCAGGAGAACCAATGCCAAATGGGCGCTGGTGGTCCCGGGTCATTATGACGAGGTTCTGCACCGGGATTTCCAGACCGCCAATGTGATTGACAATCTCCGGTATTGTGCAGAGATCTTTGAGCCTGCCGGCCTCACCATGGTTCTTGAGCCCCTCAATACCCTGAACGATCATCCGGGACTTTTCCTTACCGGAGTGCCACAAACCTATTTGATCTGCCGGGCTGTCAATAGTCCGGCCATTAAAATGGTCAACGACCTCTATCATCAGCAAATATCAGAAGGCAACCTGATTCCCAACATCGAGGCTGCTTACAGCGAGATCGGAGCGTTTCACCTGGGTGATAATCCCGGCCGGAAAGAGCCTACATCAGGGGAAATCAATTACAAGAATATTTTTAAGTACCTTTACAATAAAGGTTATAACGGCACTCTTTGCATGGAACACGGGAAAGCATTGCCGGGAAAAGAGGGTGAAGAGAGGGTGATTGCGGCGTATAGGGAGTGTGATGATTTTTAAACCTGAATAAACCTTTTACTTGATTAATGGTCAAAACGGTATAAAATTACCTACGATGAAAAAAACTATTTTCCTTATGATTGCCCTTGCTGGCATGTTCGTTTTTACTGCCTGCCAGAAAGAGAACCAGAGTGCAAAAGAGAGCGCCATGGCCATTTCGAACGCACAGGACCAGGTGCTGATCAGTGATCTGGTTACCGATTTGATTGACGATATCGAATTGACTTCTGAAAGTGTTTTCGGTGAATTAAAGACCGGCAGGACTGATTGCCGCACTGTAACGATTGAGCCCATGGACCGGGTGACCTGGCCAAAAACCATCACCATTGATTTTGGAACCGAGGGATGTCTGGTAAGGGAAGATGTAGTCAAAAAAGGAAAGATTATCATCATTCAGAGCGCACCTCAAAGGGCGGAAGCCTGGGAAAAGGTGATCACTTTTGAGAATTACTTCGTTAATGACAACAAGATCGAAGGTACCCATACGCTGACTTACCGCATTCGTTCAGGGCATCCGGTATGGAATAATACACTGACCAACAGCACAATCACTACTCCTGAGGGAGTTATTCGGACCCGGACAGCCACCCACATCCGGGTACAGACCCGCGGAACCGAAACGTTAAGAGACCGCTTGGATGATGTTTTCCAGATCACCGGAAATGCACGCGGAATAAACCGGGACGGGAAGACCTTCTCCTGGGTCATTACCGATCCACTGGTAATGCATATGGGTTGCAATTGGATCCGCAAAGGAACCAAAGAGATCAACCTTGAAGGACAAAGTACCGCCGTGCTTGATTTTGGTGGCGGTGAATGTGACAACCTGGCTACCATTACCCGGGATGGAGAGGTGAAGGAGATTACGTTGAGGGGGTTGAGGAGGAGATAAGGCAAAAGGCAATAGATAAACGGCGAAAGAAAGATAAAAGATTAAAAAAAGAGATTAAGATTGTAGAGACGGATGATTATCCGTCTCTACGCATTTAATACCCTACCCGAATGCAAGAAGAAAACAACATGTTCCGTAAGCGGATCAATCTTTTTGACGGTATTTCTTTTGTTGCCGGGGGCATGATCGGCTCCGGCATTTTTATTGTCAGTTCCGATATGGCCCGTAACCTCGGGTCGCCCGGCTGGATGATGGTTGCATGGCTGGTCT
>MEOR01000128.1 GCA_001769295.1 Bacteroidetes bacterium GWF2_49_14
TTGTGAACCTTTGTGGATCAATTCTTAAATCCTACTAAATGGAATCTCCCAATAAAAAACCTAAATCCGGATTCTCCCGCATAGTCCGCTGGGTAGCGGTTATTATTGCGATCATCCTGATCGGCCTCTTTTCAATCTCCTACTGGGGCGTATATGAAAGAGGCACGATGTCGGGCAAGATATTCAGGATCAGTGAGAAAGGCTTCATTTTCAAAACCTGGGAAGGAAAACTCGATCTCGAAACTTTTGGGGCACTTAAGGGGGTCAGCCCCATCGCTGAAACCTTTGATTTCTCAGTGGAACGGAAAAACAAGGAAGTCATCCGGAAACTCGAGGAAGCCTCCCTCAAGGGTGAACGCGTAAGCCTTCAATACATCAAGCGGTTCAATGTGTTTTTCTGGCGTGGTAACACGAAGTACTTCGTTATCAACGTGGTACAAAACGAATGACCGTTGTAAGGGCGCGTGACGCTGACGCCCTGTCATCCCGACGAAAGTCGGGATCTCCTGCCTTACAGCACCCCTGGGGAGATCCCGGCTTTCGCCGGGATGACGGAGCGGTTGATCCCATTTTCTCCTATCTTCGCGGCATCAATTCCTTACATCTTGCTCATCCATTACATCTGGCTTTTTGTACTGCTTTCGTCGATCCTTATACCTCTTCGAGCGACAGGACAGGAGGTTTCATCGGATTCACTAAAAAGCTTTTTCGATCAGAAATTCAAGTCTGATTCCCGGCTGATCAGCGGTGATTTTTACCAGGTCCCCTCTGTAAGGTCGGCCACGGAGCATCCCTTCCTTGATAATCCCGATTGGAAACGCGGGTACGTTGTGATCGGGGAATCCCGGTTCGACAACCTGCTTCTTCGTTATGATATTTATTCCAACCTGTTGGTACTGAATGCATCAGAACACACAAGCGCATTCCTGCAGGTAGCCCTCCGCATGGATCGGGTCCGGGGTTTCACCATGGGCGGCCGGATTTTCAGGCAATATCCCGATGGACGCACCGGCGCCGATACCCGGTTCTGCGAGGTTCTCTCAGCAGGCCCGTTGGAACTGCTGGTCATGAAGAGTAAGCGCCTGATGCTTCCCGTGAGCGGCAGCACAGGTTATGTATACGAAACCTCATCGAAATGGTCGCTGCTGGTGAATGATTCCCTCATTCCCTACCAGGGGAAAAGAACATTGTTCCGCCTCCATCCTGAACTGAAAGGACCGCTGAAGGAGTTCCTTCGATCCTCCCGTGGATCAGGAAAGAGAGAGTCCGACAGCAACCGTGCCCGCCTGGTGACTTACTGCAACAGCCTCCTGCCAAAGGAGCCTGCACTGGCCAATGCCCCGGCTGGGCATCCGGTTGCGGCTTCGGTGCTTCCTTCCTTTTCTTACCGGCACTATGCCGACAGTCTGAAAAACATTTCGGGACTCCTCATCAGCATCGCTGACGACAATCGCAATAAGGACGTCGTTTCCGGAGCGCTGAATGAGGAAAACCCTTCCAGGCCTCACCCGAGGTTCGGCACCAATACCTATGAAAAAAACGTTCAGAAAGTGGTGGCCGGCAACAAAAATGCCGGACAGAACAATCGCCAGTCCTACCTGACCGGCCGGATCACCAACAAAGCCAATGGTGAACCCGTGATCGGAGCTGCACTGTATGTTAAAGAGTCGGGCCAGGGGGTCATTTCCGATGGAAACGGCTCTTTTGCGCTACCTGCTCAAGCCGGTACAACCTTCAACCTAACCGTCTCATGTCTCGGCATGAAAGATCAGCTTTTCCTGGTTGATATGCTGAGTTCGGGAATCCTGAATATTGAAATGGATAGCCGCCTGATCGACGTAAAAGAGGTAGTGGTGCGATCAGACCAGTACAACAATATCCGGGGAATGCAGATGGGCTTTCAGAGTGTCGGTATCCAGGAAATCAAGACCATTCCGATGGTGATGGGCGAGCGGGATATCCTCAAGATAGCCACGCTGATGCCTGGCGTGCAGACCATCGGCGAAGGATCAGCCGGCTTCAATGTCAGGGGATCCTCTTCCGACCAGAACCTGTTCCTGATCAACGATATACCAGTCCTGAACACCGGTCACCTGTTCGGATTTTTCTCGGCTTTCAATCCCGATATTGTAAGCGGCTTTAATCTTTACAAGAGCAATTTCCCCGTCGAGTTTGGCGGCCGGCTAGCATCGGTTTTCGATATCAACACCCGCAAGGGCAACAAAAAAACATTCGGCGCCCGCGGAAGCATCAGTCCGATAACCGGCTCCATCCTCGTCGAAGCCCCGGTTGTAAAAGAGAAGGTCTCTGTCATGGTGAGCGCCCGCTCCACCTATTCCGACTGGATACTCAACCGTCTCGAAGATGCCCGGGTATACAACCGGCACGGCTCATTTTATGACCTGATGAGCGGAGTTCATATTATCGGGAAAAACAACTCGAGCTGGCAGCTTTTCGGGTATTACAGCAGCGACCGCTTCTCACTCTCAACCACCAATGAATACAAATATCAGAATACGGGGGCCTCTGCAATATTCAATAAACGGCTGAAGGAGAAATGGTCGCTGAAAGCAGCCGCTGTCTTCAGCCGCTATTCCAACTACCAGGCCAACCGCGTTCAGGCTTCGAGGGCCTTTGAACATCCCTTCACGGTCCAGTCTCAAGAGCTCAAGGCCTCCGTTACCGGTTATCCCGCCGCCCGCCACCGGGTCGGATTCGGTGGAAGCGTTATCCTCCACTCCCTGGATCACGGCATCCTGAATCCCCTGGGTGTGGAATCGCTCCTCCTCCCCACTGATTTTGGACAGGAAAGCGGACTGGAATCTGCCCTGTTTGCGTTCGATGAGTTTTCGGTCACCGATCGGTTTACTTTATACACCGGACTGAGATACAGTCACTTCACATATCTTTCCGGGCCCGATACAACCAACCGCAGCTACTCCGGTCCGGAATACCGCGTATCCCTTAATTTTATGGCTACTGAAAACCTGTCGGTAAAGATGAGCTACAACAAAATGCGGCAGTACCTCTTCATGCTCTCCAATACCGCCTCCATCTCTCCCACCGACCGCTGGAAGCTGGCCGATCCCTCCATCCTGCCTCCGGTTTCCGACCAGTTCAGCCTGGGTCTGTACAAGAACTTCCCGAAATCATCACTGGAAACCTCCGCAGAGGTCTACTACAAAATCGGCCAAAACAGCATCGATTACCGAGATGGCGCTGACCTGACCTTTAACCCCGATATACCGTCGCTCCTGTGCCAGGGAAACCAGCGCTCCTATGGAGCCGAGTTTCTTCTGAAAAAGAACGCAGGCCGGCTTACCGGCTGGATCAGCTATACCTGGTCAAGATCCTTTATCACGATCAACGGCAGCCTTCCGGCCGATCAGATAAACCTCGGTCAGCCCTATCCGGCCAATTACGACAAGCCGCACTCTCTCAACCTGGTGGGGAATTTCAGGATATCACGCCGGATCAGCCTCTCCTCCAACCTTGTCTATTCATCCGGCCGGCCCGCCACTTACCCCACCGGGTATTTTTACGTGAACCGGATGGCAGTGGTCAACTATTCACTTAGAAATGAGTACCGGATCCCCGACTATTTCAGGATCGATATGGCCATCAACCTGGAAGGCAACCTCCTGAAGAAAAAAATTGCACACGGTACCTGGAGCTTCTCGGTATACAACCTTACCGGCAGGAACAATGCATACTCGGTCTATTTCGTGAACGGGATGGATCGCATAAGGGGCTATAAACTATCGATTTACGGCGTTCCGGTATACTCTATCAGCTATAATTTCAAACTGGGGAACTATGCGACGGATTAACCTGATATTACTCGCCGCAACACTGTTCCTCGGATCCTGTGTGGAGCCTTTTGTGCCGGATACCGCGAGATACGAGGATATTCTGGCGATCGAGTGCCGGATTTCCGATGACTATACGGCACCGGCCCGGCTCATGATTTCCACCGCAGCACCCATCGTTACCGAAGAGGGCGACCGGCTGACCAGGCAACCTAAATTGGTGAGCGGCGCAACGGCTCAGATCCTGTCACGCAACGGCATCATTTATCCCTTTACGGAAACAGCTCCGGGAACCTACCTGATAACGGACCAGGGGAGCTTTGTTGCCGGGATGGACTATAAACTCATCATAAACTACGGAGGGAACCAGTTTGAATCCGATTTTGAGAGGTTGCGCCCGGGATGTCCGATCGAAAACATCAGGGCGAGCCATATTGTAAACCGGATAGAAGAGGATGGCGAGGTGGTTGACGGATACCGGTTTTATGTCACCAGCCGAGACTCAGGCACTGAACCCGCATGGTACCGCTGGGATATGGAGGCCACCTGGGAATATAAATCCCCCTATACGGCAACGCATATCTGGGATGGCCGTGAACAAAAACCTGAAACCAACCGCGAGTTCAGGATCTGCTGGAAAACAAAGACAATTAATGGATTATATATTGGCAGCACATCTGGATTATCACAAAACCAGGTTATTGATGCTCCCCTCAATTTTGAATCCCAATACGGCGATGAGCTAACGGTCCGATACTGCCTCACGGTCAGGCAATATTCGATAAATCCATCGGCCTATGCCTTTTGGGAAATAGTAGACAACCTGGTAAACCAGGCTGGCGGATTGTATGAAACCCAGCCCTTCCGGATCGAAGGGAACATCCGGTGCACCACCGATCCAAACCTCCCCGTAGCCGGTGTTTTTGAGGTAGCCGGCGTTTCCGTAGCCCGGGCGTTCGTCGACCGGCCGCAGGAGTTTACGGTTGTGCCGCTTGAGTGCGTTCTCAGTGAGGTGGGCACACAGGATTACCCCTGGTTCCGGCTGCCGGTGAACTCCTTTGTCACCCAGGATACCCAAACCGGTAAATTCCTTACCGCATCACCGGCCTGCTACGATTGCCGCCAGCGGGGCGGGACGCTGACCAAACCACCATTCTGGGAAGATTTTTAGAACAACAGTCATGAGCCTGAAAACAACATATCATCTTAGTCTCTTTCTGATATTCATTCCCGTGGCTTATCTGCCACTTCCGGGGCAGGAGCCGGCAGGATTCCCTGCCAGCTCTTTCAGGGAAACCGTGTGGCTGCAGTCCGACCGGCATATCTACCTTTCGGGCGAAGAGATCTGGTTCAATGCTAAGGTACTCGACCGGCTCACCCTTCAGCCATCACTCCTGAGCCGGAACCTCAGGGTGGAGCTTACCGATGCCGCCGGCAACCGTCTCGTGCGCCATAACCTCGTGATGGATGCCGGCAGCCTCTCCGCCGGGATTCACCTGGGACCTGACCTTTCGACAGGCTGGTACTATCTCCGGGCTTACACCAACTGGATGCGGAACTTCGATGGATTGGAGTATGCCGTGCTGCCGGTTAAAGTTGTGAATCCGCGGGATACCCGGCCGGTTCAGTCAGAGACCGATACACTGCCAACCGGTATTCCCGGAATCCGTTATCAGGTTACCCTGGAACCTCCGCCAGGCGACCTGAAGTTCCGAACACAATATCAGGTTAAAATTCAGGCACCCGAAGGATTACGCACAAACCCTCCGGCTGGATTTTCTATCCTGATAGCGTTGAATGAACCGGTCACCTTTCCTGACCTGCCAATCCCCGTGTCGTACCCGGATACCACCACCGAACACATCATTTACGCTCCCGAAACCCGGTCGGGACTACTCACAGGCCGCGTGTCCGACCAGACAACCGGAACCGGGATCGCAAAGGTTCCGATTGGTATCACTCTTTTGATCAGCAATCAGTTTGAAGCGGCAGAAACAGACGCTTACGGATATTTCTCAATAGCCCTGCCCGGCCTTCATCATTCGTATGACTTCATCGCCAATTTCATTTCCCAACCCGAGCCGGACTGGACCATTACACTTCTGTCAGCCTTCGACGACCGTCCATGGAAACCGGATGAACGGGGATTCAGGCTGAGTGACCGGGAACTTGAATATCTTAAAACATTGATCCGTAACCGTCAGATCCTTTCACTGTTCCCTCCGGTATCAAAAGAAATCAACCCGATGAAGGATTCGGTTGTCCCGCGAAAGATATTCTTCGATCCGCCGGACCGGATCATTCTAACCGACAATTATGTCGAGCTTGCTAATGTGAGGGAGCTGGTTTATGAAGTGGTTCCGGACGTAACCGTCAGGAAAAAAGGCGAGAACCTGGCCATCAGTGTTTACAACAGCCAACCCTTTGCTGAGGGGTATCCTACTCTCGTCCTGCTGGACGGCATCCCGATCACAAGGCACAATGAGCTTCTGGAGCTTCCGCCCAGCCGGATTCGCTCCATAGAGGTAAAAAACAAAGTCTACATCCACGGGAACAGCATCTTCTCCTCCATCGTCAATTTCGTATCACGCAACGCTGACTTCGCCGGCCTCAAGCTGCCGGAAACCTCGGTATTGGGCACCGTTGACCTGCCGGAGGTGCCAAAATATCTTTCCATACCGGACCCCGATTCCGTATCCCCTTCCACACCGGTTATTAACACAACTCTCCTGTGGCAAACCGGCATCAAAAAACTCCCGGAAACCATCAGCTTTAAAACCAATGATTTGCCGGGAAAATTTCGTATTATCGTATATGGGTTTGCGGCGGATGGGGCATTGGTGTACGGGGACGGACGTGTTGTCGTGACCCGTGACCCGTAGGGGCGCCCGGTGGGCGCCCGTCAAACCCGTCAAACCCGTCAAACACGTCAAACCCGGTTGCCAGTTGCCGGGTAATCAGGAAAGAACATGATCCGATCAGCAATTTTTTTGATCCTGGTTTTGTCCGCAACCGCGGGTTACGGACAGCCGGATAAACCATGGACCTGGTGGTTCTGGCCCGGAAGTGCAGTGACGGAACAGGGAATAACCGATCAGCTTCTCTCTTTCAAAAAATCCGGGTTTGGGGGTGTCAGCATCAATGCGATATACGCAGCCCGAGATGCGCAGCATCCTCCGATTCCTTATATGAGCAATGAATGGAGGGAAAAAATCGGATATGCGCTAAAAGTTGCCGACAGCCTGGGAATGCAGGCAGACCTTTCCCTCGTGAGCGGATGGCCTTTCGGCGGTCCTACGGTTCAACCGGCCGATGCGGCCAAAAAGCTGGCGGGGATCTCTCTGGGGGTGATTGCCGGAGGGAATCGGATTGAGAAAAAAATCTTTTCCCCGGATACAGCAACCCTGCTGGCCCTCACCGCATGCCGGAGCGGAGGCAAACCCGTTCAGCTACTAAATCAGGTGGATAATCATGGCGTTCTGTATGCCCGGCTGCCGGCCGGTGAGTGGAAGTTGTACGGACTATACCTGAAACCTACCGGTCAGATGGTGAAACGGGCCGGACCCGGGGGTGAAGGGAGGGTTATGGATCCCTTTAACAGACAGGCCGTTGAGAGATACCTATCGGGGTTCGATCAGGCTGCAGGCACCTACTCAGGATTAAAGCTCAGAGCCCTCTTCAACGACTCCTACGAAGTGTACGGCGCCGATGGCACACCCGACATCTTAAAGGAATTCAGAATCAGGAGAGGGTATGCGCTGGAGGACTATCCCGATATTTTTCTCGGCCCTGATTCCAATCCCGATAAGCTCCGCATCCTGGCAGATTACCGGGAAACAATTGCGGAACTGCTGCTCGAAAACTTCCTGCAGCCCTGGAACGAATGGTGCCATGCACATGGGCTGCTGACCCGGGAGCAGGCCCACGGGGCCCCGGGCAACCTGCTGGATCTCTATGCGGCAGCGGACATCCCGGAAACCGAATCATTCGGGTCCGGCGCTTTTGATATTCCGCTCGTCCGGACCGATCCGGATTTCTCACCCGCCACATTCGGCCGGCCCGACCCGCTGGTCATGAAGTTTGCCTCCTCGGCTGCCAACCTGAGTGGTAAAAAGCTGGTGTCGGCCGAATCCGCAACCTGGCTGGCCAACCATTTCAAGGTCTCGCTGTCGCAGGTAAAACCCCAGCTGGATGAACTGTTCGCAGCAGGCATCAACCAGGTCATGCTGGCCAGTGCAGCCTATTCCCCGCCTGGGGTGCCATGGCCCGGCTGGCTATTCTACGCCTCCACCGATTTCGGAGCTTCATCCGCCTTTTATTCCTTTCTCCCGGATTTCAGCCGGTATATATCCACCTGCCAGCAGCTTCTTCAGAAAGCCCCGACGGATAACGACCTCCTGCTCTATTTCCCTTTCCATGAAATAATCTCCACGATCGGAAAGGATATGGGCAACCTGGTTATGCTCGATGTTCATCACCCCGAAAAATGGGTTTATCCGTTCGACTATGGCAAACTGGCCCGCCAGCTAATGGAGGCCGGCGTTTCCTTCGATTATGTATCCGACCGCCAGCTTCAGAACCTGAATCCCGGTGACAAAAGGCCCATCCTGATCCCCGACTGCCGCGTGATGCCTCCTGAAACTGTCTCAATGCTGATAAAACTTAGCAAAAGAGGGCACAAAATCATTTTTCATAACCGCCTACCCTCCGAAGTACCCGGCTTTAGGCAATCAGGCCGATCAGTACTGGCCGGCCTCAGGGCCACCCCAAACCCTGAACCTGACACCCCAAACCCAAAATCCATCACAGTCACTTCCGATATTGCCGAAACGCTGAAAAATCTTGGTGTTAAGTTCGAAGATCTCGGCCGCAACGGATTGCGCTATATCCGAAAGAAAAACGGACCGGAAACACTCTATTTCATTACCAACCTGGGGAACCGGTTCACGGAAGGCTGGATCAAACCCGGCATATCGGGGAAAAGTATTGTCCGTCTGGATCCTTTTACGCAACAAACCGGCCGCATGGAACCGGATTCGGAAGGCCGGATTTTTCTTCAGCTTTCGCCCGGTACATCGTGCTTCATCAGGATAACCGATTCAGAAAACCTGTCGATCCCAGTCTGGCACAATTCCACAGCTACCCGAAAATCAGGCTATGTTCTTCCGGGCCCCTGGAAACTTACCTTTTCCGGCGGCGGCCCCGCAACACCGGCCCCGGCAATGGTCACAGTACCCGGCAGCTGGACCGATCTGCCTGATACCCTCTGCCGCGCTTTCAGCGGAACGGGAACCTATGAAACGGATTTTACCCTGCCGAAACAAATAATTGACGGCACAACCTTCAGGCTCCAACTGGGCGATGTCAGGGAAGCAGCCGAAGTCTGGGTGAACGATCAGCCACTCGGCCGCGTCTGGTGTGTTCCCTGGCAAGTCACTATTCCTCATGGTATCCTCCGTGAAGGGAGCAACCATCTGAAAATAGCGGTTACCAATCACGCTGCCAACCGGATCGCCTGGATGGACCGGAACAAGATTCCATGGAAAAACTTCTTTTTTGTGGATATCCTGTACAAAGATTTCAATGCCTCGGGATGGGAGCCTGTTGAATCGGGACTGCTGGGGCAGGTGAGGTTGGAGACGGAGGGACTGAAAGACTGAGAGACCTAGAGACCAAGAGACTGTAAGACTGTAAGATATGAAAAAGCAAATTCTGGTATTGACTCTGATGATTGTCATCGGGGCGATCACGGTAAGCACGGCGAAGGCTGAAGTGGTTAAGATCGGCAACTGGCTGGTAGCGGGGCCTTTTGTTAATTCTCAGACGAAGGACCTTCTGGGTTATGCTTTTATTAATGAACCGGCTGCGGCGCCGGCGGAGGGTGAAAGTGCCGGTGAGGTCAGGTGGAAAAAGGTGACCGCACCATTCCTCGATTTTACCCGCCAGGGTTTCGCCAAAACAGAAGGTTGTGCCGCCTATGCCTTTACCTATATCTATTCTCCGGAGAACATGCTCGCGGCTATCCGGTTTGGTTCCGACGACGGGGCTATCATCTGGCTGAATGGGACGCGTGTGATGGAAAGGCTTGTAAAACGTTCCCTTGTGGAAAATCAGGATACCGTCAACATCCAGCTCGTAAAAGGCTGGAACCGCCTGCTGGTCAAGGTGGACCAGGGTGGCGGCGGCTGGGAGATGATATGTTCCATAGCTGCAGCAGGTGTTGTGGTCAGCTCCGATCGTCCGGATCCGGCTCTGCTGGCAAGAAACCAGGCAGCAGCAATCACCCAAATCGGAATATCGATTATCGATAAAAGTAAAGCTTCATTGGCGGTTACCGTAACGAATTACAGTTCATCCGATCTGGCAAATATTCGCTGCAGGTTGATTGAAGGGGATTCCGGCATGCGCCGGAATGACAGCGGTGGAACTGTCATCCCGGCGAAAGCCGGGATCTCATCCCGTGGTGCTGCCTTAATAAAAAATCTTCCTGCCGGCAAGGCGGTTACCGTTAACCTCGATTTTCATCTCCTTGAATTATGCGGACTGTTGAGCAAGTCTGGCGCCAGGATTAGTATCGAGAGTCCGGCAGGGAAGAATGAAGTTTCCGTGGAAGGGTCAACTTCCACGGAACTGTTGTTGAAGGTGGCTTCGATGCCCGGACTCTCAGGGCCCGACCTGCAAAATTCGGCTATGGAGATCGAGCTGGCAATGAAAATGTACGGGACCCAATCCGATTTCTCCGACCAGGCCCGTACCGGACTTGAAAAGATAGCAGCCAACCGGATGACTGAAGTCAGGCCCATACTTGCGGATATTGAAAAATCCATTGTTTCATCGGCTCCGGACTTACGCGGCGACAGCATTTTTGTCACCGGCCATGCCCATATGGATATGAACTGGCTCTGGCCCTATCACGAAAGCGTCAAGATGTTCCACGACAATTTCCGGCAGGCTGTGGCCTTCATGGAGCGTTTTCCCGATTACCGCATGCTCCAGAGCCAGGCAACCATCTATCAGCATATTGAACAGATGGATCCTCCGCTCTTTGAAAAAGTTAAGAAATACGTGGCCGAAGGTCGGCTCGAACTGGCCGGGGGCATGTGGACGGAAGGAGATGCAAACCTCACCGGCGGCGAGGCACTATGCCGCTCCCTGCTTCTCGGGCAGAGCTATTTCCTCGACCGGTTCGGTAAAGCGGCACAGGTGGGCTGGCTGCCTGATAATTTCGGTCATATTTCACAGTTCCCACAGATGTTGAAACTCTCGGGCATGGATTACTACTATTTCCACCGGTGCGTTCCCTTCATCGGGCCCTTCTGGTGGATCGGGCCCGATTCTTCTGAAGTTCTTTGCTTTACCAATTACACCTATAATGGCGAGATCTCGGCCAGCCTGAAAAACGAGGTTCCCAAAATCTCGCCGCTGACCCGAAAGATGCTGCACCCCACGGGAATCGGCGACCACGGCGGCGGGCCCACACTGAAAAATATCGAACTGATCCATCAGCTGGATGCCACACCCCGGTTCCCCTCGATAAAATTCGCATCGGCTGAAACTTTTTTCAGGAACACCGAAAAGATGCCGGTTACCCTGCCGGTCCATCGGGGTGAAATGCAGTTCATCTTCGAAGGCTGCTATACCTCCGTAGCCGAGATAAAGGAAAACACCAGAAAGAGCGAACAACTGATGTATTCGACCGAATTTCTTTCAACCCTTCGCTGGCTTACCGGTGAGCCCTATCCGGCAGCCGATCTGAAAAGTCTGTGGGAAACGGTGGCATTCAACCAGTTCCACGACATTCTTCCCGGGTCGGCCATTTATGAATCGTATCAGGATGCCGTTGCCGATCATAAGATGGTCCAGAAGAAAGCTCTCTCCATTTTTGAAACCGATTTTCGGAAGCTGGCGGATGAGATAACCTTCAAAACCGGTTCCGGACAACCGGTTGTGGCACTCAATCTTCAGCCACGCAGCGCGAAAGTCCTGGTGCAGGCTGAAGTTTACACCCATGAAAAACCAGCCACCGTCAACCTCTCATTCTGGGGCGATTATTACGAATATGCCCATGTAAATCCTTCAACCGGCAATAACACTGCCACGGTAAGCGTCCGCGATGAATCCGGGAAAACTTATCCTGCCCAGATCATCGGCGGCAAGGCATTTCCTCCGGGATTCCGCTCAACGGTTGAATTTGTAGTCGATAACATGCCGGCCGGCGGATATAAAACCTTTTACGTGGATGCTGCGGTTACCGGATCATCAATACAACCCATCCCCGAAAAGGACGGGGTATTTGAAACCGACTTTTTCACGGTAACGGTTGACCTAAAGACCGGTGACCTTATCGGATTGAAAGATAAACGCACCGG
>MEOR01000129.1 GCA_001769295.1 Bacteroidetes bacterium GWF2_49_14
TGTATGTGTATTGTTTCATCTCGTTATTTTTTCGTGAAGCGTGACGCGTGACACGTGAAAAGGCAATTGCCTTCTTTCGTCGGTCATCGGTCATCGGTCATCGGTCATCAATCGTAAATCGTAAATCGTAAATTATTACAGCGTCCACGGGCTCCGCATCGGCTGATTAATCATCCTGTTCGCTTCCTCATCGTCGATGAACACCTGGTTCACCGGATCATATTTCAGGGAGCGGCCCAGTCGTAGTGCGACAACACCCAGGTTAACGATGGTTGACGACCGGTGGCCGTTCATTTCGTTTAGGGCAAATTTCTGTCGGGTACGCACCGATTCGGAGAAGATTCCGATCTGCGGTTCAGGCTCAGGCAGAGTCTCGATGAATTTCTGGAGGTTCGGGATATCCGATTTGAATCCGCGGTATACCTTACCGTTCGGGCCCTCAATGTATGCCGCATTCTTGTCGCGGTTCTCCCCGTCGAGGATGATCTTGCATCCATCGGCATAGGTATATTCAATCCTTCTCCAGGTGCCGCATGCATCCGGATCCTGCTGCGGGGAGTCAACCTCAACCAGCACCGGGCTGGTATCATCTTTCCCGAGCATATACTGCACCGGATCCAGGTAGTGCTGACCCATATCACCCAGGCCGCCTCCGTCATAATCCCAGTACCCGCGGAAAACGGAATGCACCCGCTCCGGATTGTAGGGCTTGTAAGGGGCTGGCCCGAGCCACATATCATAATCCAGATCTTCCGGTACCGGCATCGGCTTCAGGTTGGTCTTGCCGCTCCAGTAAAATTTCCAGTCGTACCCGGTGATCCCGCTGACTGTAACCTTCAGCGGCCATCCGAGGATACCGCTATCGATCAGTTTCTTCAGGGGTTTAACGTCGGTTCCCAAACCGTAAAAATTATCCTTGAAACGGAACCATGTATTCAGACGGAACATCCGGCCGTGACGGTTCACCGCCTCCACCACTTTGATTCCCTCCCCGATCGTACGGGTCATCGGTTTTTCGCACCAGATGTCCTTGCCGGCTTCCGCGGCGGCAATCGCCATCAGGGCATGCCAGTGCGGAGGGGTGGCAATATGCACCACATCAATATCAGGCCTTGCAAGCAGTTCGCGAAAATCGTGATATCCGGTAACACCCGGTCCAGCCGCGGCAAGTCCGTCCCGGAGATGCCCCTTGTCCACATCGCAAATCGCCAGAAGTTTGGTCCCTTCATACTCATAATGGCCGCGGCCCATGCCACCGACCCCGATAATCCCTTTCGTCAGCTGATCGCTCGGTGCCGTATAACCCGGTCCGCCCATCACATGGCGCGGAATAACGGTTATGGCAGCAGCCCCGACCAAACCAGCCTTCAGAAAGTTTCTGCGGTTAACTGTCTGTTTATCTTTCATTTTAAAATACGGTGTAAAATGTTCAGGTTCGAACTCCGAAGGTAGGGTTTTAGGTTAAATTTGGCTAATGATAAACCAGATTTCTAACGCTTACTATCCATGAAAAAGAGCTCAGCTTTTGCCCTTCCTGTTTTTCTGATTCTCATGGCTGCTTCGGGCGCCGGATTCGCTCAGGACACCACGCTGATAATAACCCACAACAAGGTCCAGGTGGTCACCGATCCCTCGCAGGGCGTGAAAGCCTACCCGGCCGAAGTGGTTTTCCCAAAACCCGATGTCGCCTTCCGGAAAGTCAATATCCTGGTCACTTTCCAGTGCCCCGATGCAATGCAGTGCGGAGAATGGGACTATATCGACTATATCAACCTGATCGGAAAAGACCCCGCAGGAAAGGACTACAAATATGAGATCGCCCGGCTCATCACGCCTTATGGCCGCTTCTTCGGTACCAAATGGTTCTTCACTTTCAAGGCCGATGTAACTGAGTTCTCCGGCCTCCTCCGCGACAAGGCAACCATCGAGTATGTCCACTCCGGATATGAATCCGACAAGACCTGCGGCTGGAAGATTTCCGTAGCATTTGAGTTTGTAACCGGTCCGCCGGTTGCCAACATCCTATCGGTACTCCCGATGTGGAACGGACAATTTCCGTACGGCGACTCCACCGACAATATCGAAAAATACCTGAATACCAAATATGTACAGGTATCCGGAAAAACCCGGCTCATGCGCCTTCGCGTGATTCAGACCGGTCATGGTATGGATGAGCAGGAGAATTGCGCGGAGTTCTGTTCCAAATACCGGGATATCCTGTTCGACGGCAAGACGGCCGAACATCGGGATATCTGGATGAAATGCGGCACCAACCCCGTATACCCGCAGGCCGGAACCTGGATCTACGACCGCGCCAACTGGTGCCCGGGCTGCATGGTGAACCCCGAACATTTCGACCTGTTCGTGGAACCGGGCAGCAGCCACTCCATCGACATAAACATGGAACCCTACATTGTAAAACGCGGCAAACCCTCGGCCAACTACGTCTTCAGTTCCTTCCTGATCCAGTACGACAAGCCGAAAGCCACGGCCGATGCGGCTATCGAGGAGATCCTGGCGCCATCGGCCCATGAGAACTTTTCGAGAATGAACCCGATCGGGTACGATTCAAAAATCCTGATCAAAAACAATGGGACCGCCCCGCTGAAATCGCTCAAAATCGATTACGGCCTGGCCGGACAAAAACCGATGGTATACAACTGGACCGGCAATCTTGCCTTCGGAAAATCCGAAGAGGTTTTTCTCCCCGGAATCCTTTATTCCGATAAGGCAACCTCCGCCTTCACCGTTACCCTGAACAAACCCAACGGAAAATCCGACGCTTACGCCGGCGACAACCGGATGAGTTCGGTCTTTACCGCCCCCCCGGTTTATCCATCAAAGTTTACCCTGATATGCAAAACCAATAAAGACACCGCACAGACGGCCTGGAAAATCACCGATGCAGTCGGTAAGGTGTGGGCTCAGAAAAAAGAAGACGAGTTCAAATCCTCCACCGAATACAAGGACACGATTTCCCTGCCCGACGGCCACTATACCCTTTTGGTCACCGACAAGGGAGGCGACGGCCTGGAATTCTGGGCCAACCCGCGGGGAGGTATGGGATTTGTGCGGTTGGTCAGTGCTGATGGACAGCTGATCAAAGTTTTCGGAAGCGACTTTGGCAACGAGATCTTCCAGTCCTTCACGGTTGACAGCAAAAAGCCTGACTATGCCAAACAGGACGCATGGGTCCTCGTCTATCCCCACCGGCCTACCCTCAACACCACCCTGATGCTCCATTTCAACTCCCCTACAACGGTTAAAGCCCGTCTCAATACCCAGGACGGGAAGCCGCTGCAGGAGATAACCTGGATTGATGTAACCCAGGGAAGTTACCTGATTGATCTGTCGAATTATGCCGACGGGATATACATGCTCGAACTGAAATATGCCGGCCAGACCGAAAATATCAGGCTTAAGAAGGCGAGGGGAAGATGAAAGAGATTCGAACGTTGAGACTCCAGCGCAGAGTGTTGAATGCTGAAAATAAGATTCAGGTGCGTACGGGCTGTCATCCCGATGAAAATCGGGATCCCCAGCCTCAAATCAGGCATCACCTGAATCTGAAACCTCAGCTCTCAACACACTGTGTTCGAATCTCAACTTTCCTCCTTCTAACTTTAATTTTCATGTCCAATCTGGACGGGTTTGCTCAAAACCCTTCCTTGAAAATTGGTTTAATTGCCGATGTCCAATACTGCGACTGCCCGACGGCTGGCACACGCCATTACCAGCTCAGCCTGGGGAAAACCGAGGAGGCTGTTAAAGAATTGGTGAGTCAGAAGGTCGATTTAACGGTGCTGCTGGGGGATGTGATTGACCGGGATTTTAAGAGCTTCGGACCGGTGTTTGAGAGGCTGCGGCCACTTGGGAAGAATGTTGTGATTGTGGCAGGGAATCATGACCTTACGGAAGGCGAAAGAAAAAAGGCGAAAAGCGAAAGAAAGATTATAAGAAGGCAAGAAGTTAAGATTAAGGAGGGGGTGAGGATGCTGTTTCTGAATGGGATGGTGAACAGCATGGAAGGATGGCCGGAGGGGAGCAGGAAGTATGAGATCGGGCTGGAGACGTATAACCGCTTAAAATCTGAGGGTGCGCCAAATGCACAGGAATGGAATGGCGGCCTGGGTGAAGAGCAGCTGCGCTGGATCCGGCATCAGGTTAAAAAATCAAACCGAAACCATCAGTCGCTGATCCTCTTCTGCCACATGCCCGCCCTTCCGGGCGATGCACACAGTCTCTGGGACACCCCGCAATTGCTGGAAATCCTGAAACATGCTGATAAACAGGTTCTCTACCTCTGCGGCCACAAACACTCCGGCGGCGATGATACAATCGGCAATGTCCGGGTCATCAATCTCAAAGGGATGGTTGAAGGCACCACCAACGCGTTCGGGATCCTCTCCGTTTATCCGGATCGGTTTGAGCTGACGGGGTATGGCAGGCAAGAGAGCATGGGCGGGAAATTTTGAAGGGTGAGATTACAACGTTGAGGCTCCAGCGCAGAGTGTTGAATGATGAAAATGAGATTCAGGAATTTGCCTATATTTGAATGAAGCTACATAAATAGTATCCATGGAAAAGTCAACCTCACTGACCTATAAAATACTCCTCCATAAAGAGCCGGAAGGTTCATATACAGTTACAGTACCAGCACTACCAGGCTGCATAACGTATGGAGACAATGTGGATCATGCAATTGACATGGCCAAGGAAGCCATTGAGCTGTACATTGCTGAGCTCCGGGCCACCGGTCAGCCAATTCCTGACGATAGCATGACTCTCGAGTATTCCCTGAACCTGACTGAACATTGAATTATTCTGCCAAAAACCTGATCCGGATTCTGGAAGAGAATGGCTACGCATTCCGCCGTTCCAATGGGAGTCATCACATTTATTATCACCCCGATAAAAAGAAAGTGATTGTTGTACCCGTTCACGGAAACAAAGACCTCCCTAAAGGAACCTTCCATGCTATACTGCGGCAAGCCGGATTGGGTAAAACCGAAAATGAAGGAGTCGTTTAAAGTCTGGCATTCAGATTCAGAACCATCAGTATACAGTCCCGTCAGGATTTCAATCATCTGGCTCATGACTAAGGGTATGGGATCAGAAGGATGAAGGGAGAGCCTCCAAGGCTGAAGCATCAACGTTCAAAATCCCTACCTTTAACAAAACTCAACCTGCCATGAAATACCCGGCATTGCTGATCACCTTTGCATTCTTTCTGGCTTCATGCAATTCCGCTCGGCACAATACTGATAAGGCGAGTCAATCGGCTCTTCCCTACCACATTAACCTCACCCAATCGCAACCCCGTGATATTTTTCTCTCGGATTTTGCCGATGACATCACCTATATCAGGCTAAAATCTGATGGACCTCTGGTCGGCGGATTCTGCAACCTGTTTATCGGCCCCGACCGGTTCATTATCAACGACTTCGGCCAGGAACTGATGGTGTTTGCCAAAGACGGGCGATTTATGAATAAAATTGGCCACCACGGTGCCGGTCCCGGAGAGTATATGTACACCAATAATTTCATGTTCGACGAAGAGAACGAAAGATACTGCCTGTCAAGGGATACCACCAATGAGATAAAGTTTTTTAACCTGGCCGGGAAGTATGAAAAGACCCTGCGGTTTCAGGAATATCCTGAAAGAATGCAGATTTTGGTTTCCGGTTCAAAGTTTTATGTATCAGGAAGCACACTGGTCCCGAAAGAAAAATACACTCCGGTAACCATCTACAACAGTGATGGAACGAAATGGAAAGAGTATCCCTTTGCCCTGCCCCATCTGAAAGAAGAACCCCAAACCACGCCATACGGAATGTTTGCCTTGACCTCCAGCGGACAGGTTATTTTGAACAATTTTTCACGGGACACCAGTTACCTGATTACCAAAAACGGTGAATGGACGCCTTACCTGGTGTTTAATCGTGGCCCCAATCCCATGCCCTTTGAGGAGCGGTTCTTTTATGGCAGATACAGTCTGTACAAAAATCAAAATTATGATGCAGGGAACATCCGGGATCTCGGGCCCGTCTTCATTTTTAACAACACCGTACCACCGGATAAAACGTTGCCCTCGATCTTCTTTAAGCATTCCCGGGAATTAGTCGAGATTAAGAATTTCGTAATGCCCGATGGAAAGGGCCCCGTTGGCATTCCTAATGATCTCGATGGCGGTCCGATCCTCATCTGGCAATTCACCTGCCGCGATGGCTATGTGTATTGTCTCTGGCAGGCCATCGACCTGATCCAGGCCAAAGAAGCCGGCGACTTTGATCGCATTGAGCCTAAATATCCGGAGAAGAATAAGCAGCTGCTGCTGATGATTGACTCACTGAAACCGAATGACAATCCTGTTATTATGAAGGTGAAGATCAGAAATTTATCGAAGTAAGAGATTACATCGTTGAGGCTCCGGCGCAGAGTGTCGAGTGATGAAAATGAGATTCAGGGAGATCGGCGATTGTCATCCCGATGAATATCGGGATCCCCTGCCTCAAAACAGGGATCCCCTGAATCTGAAATCTGCATATGTTTGAATATAGCTACATAAATAGTGTCCATGGAAAAGTCAACCTCGCTTACCTATAAAATTCTCCTCCATAAAGAGCCGGAAGGTTCATATACAGTTACAGTACCAGCACTACCAGGCTGCATCACGTATGGAGACAATGTGGTTCATGCAATTGATATGGCTAAGGAGGCAATTGAGCTTTACATTGCTGAACTCCGGGCCACCGGTCAGCCAATTCCTGACGATAGCATGACTCTCGAGTATTCCCTGAATTAAAATCTCAGACTTCCAGTACCTAACTTTTGACTTCTTTCCTCAACCTCTTGGGATCCTGCCTGTTATCGAATAAGGCCACAATATAAATGTAAGCCTTATCATAGGTATAAAAAAGAGAGGTCTGCTTGGTAACAACGCATTTATGCAATCCTTTGATAACGGTACTGGAGGGAAAACTATCCGGCTGAGATTGAATAAGATTTATCGCCCTGTCTAATTTCATTATAAAGTCGCTCCTTACCCTTACAGACCAATTGGCTTCGAGGTAATTCAGAAGTCTCTCTATACTTAATGAGGCCTTATTACTGATTTTTACCTGAAGGGGCATTACTTGAATTTACCCATGAATTCTTTATAATCCACCACGTTACCAGCCTCAATCTCCTTGAGCCCCTCGATAATATCATCCTGCTCAACCTGAGATAAGGTTTCCCAAAAGTCTTGCTGATACTCCTTCAAAAATAGTCTCTTTATCGACTCAATGAGATTCGGATTATCCGTCTCAAGAATCAACTTAACCAATCGCAACTTCTCAGCTTGGATGTTCATTTGCGGTATTCTTTCTACTCATGCAAATATATGAGTTATACATAAACGGAGAATCAAAACCATCAAGTATGCTGCCCCCTCAGGATTTCAATCTTCCGGCTCAAGACGAACCCCTGCCGTCCGCCGTCTGCGATCTGCCGTCGGGGTTCCCAAATACTCACCCAACCCCGCCAACCACTCATTCACGCGCCGGCATCCGGATTCGAGTGCCTACTTTTAAAATTGAAAATAAAAGAGCTATGAAAAAGGGTATGGGGTTTGGGGTTCGGGGGTCAGGGTTCGGGATTCGGGTAATGTTATCGTGTATAACCTTGTTTATCTGGACATTTCACATCAATGCGGATGGACAATATTTGAGGTATTTTTTTAACCAGGGAGATATCCTCGAATATGAGATGATTGTTTCATCACATACTAATCCACAGATTACCTATCAGACAAATGATAAAAGGATTACGAAATATCAGTTCAGGGTAGATAGTGCCAGCCTGGAAAGATATTGCCTTACCATGTCATATCAAGGTACAGCCTCGGATTACTTCTGGCTGTCAAGAAGTTCTAAAAGAGACGAGAATACTAAAACTAACAACTGGTACCAACCCGGAGTCTTATACTCCCTTTATAACACGGAATTGTATTATCCGATTTCCTTTGTCATGGACCATCAAGGAAACATTCTTGATATTAATGGTGTCGATTCCTTGTACAGTGCAATATTGGAATTGGCCGAATCTAACAAGGAAATTAAGCACATCATCGAATTTCCAAGGATACTCAACAGATACAACGACTCATACTACAAGTTCCTGATCCATGAATTCTTCCCTTCACTTAATGGGCCTGCGCCTGATACCCTAAGCTTTGAATACGACAACAAGAAAGCATCGAGGATTAACAAATGGGATACTTTTCCACCTGTGCCCGACAGTAATGGCGTTTTCAGCCTATCAAGGGCATATGACATTACAAACCATGAATCTTCGTTTTACAGACAATTTCCAACTAAGGACACAGTAACCAGGATGACCATCAAATGGCCAGTGTCTGCCGGACATCCAGCCCAGATAAGATTTGGGGGTTATACGCCGGAAAGCTTAGTCTTTGAGGTTTCATTGTCAGGAGGATATGTACATTACTTTTTCGAGACAATTGAGATAATAAACACTTCCGTGCGGTCTCCGGGTAAGAATAACGTCCTGATCAACGGCCAAATGCTGAATATTGCAAATAAAAAAATCATTGCTTATCTACCCGGGGATCAGGTTTCAAACAGGGAATTTCCAATATTTCCTGATAAAGATGGAAGATTTTCGATATCCTTTGATTACCAGCTGACTTACGGAACGGTTGATATTTACTACTATGATGATTCCTATAACAACCCGCTATGGGCTTCTCCTGGCAACAAAGATCAGATACAGGTTTTTATAAAACCGGGAGACTCAGTCAGCTTTTCATTGGACCTAGATGACATTAGTTCATTGCAATTTTCAAACTGTCAGGAATCCGACCAGGTCGCACTAAATTCATTATCAAGGTATTTCATGCCAGGTAATCCTAAGAAATCAATACAGACTTCGCAGGAAAATCAAAAAAGCATCATCCAGAATAAAAGCATGCTTAGTCCGGATTTTATTGACTTTATGGAATTTGAAACCAAGTATGCAATACTATCTTATCAACTGGAGGAGTTCACCCGGTGGGGATTCAAATTAACCGATCAAACTCCGGTCGATAGCCTTAGGAGATTCAGGCAATTCTTGAACAGTTCTAACGGCTACAAATCAGATTCTTACCGTGAGTTCATCAGCGATTTCATTGAAACTTATCGAACTGAAATCCCTTTTACTTCAAGATTCGACAATTCAACTGAACAATACTTCAACATAGCTTCAATGGTTTTAAGCGGATGGGATCTGTATTGGTATCAGGCAATGCTGGCTGAAAACCAGTTAAGTACATTTCCAGATGTAGATTTCGACAAACTCTTTCTACGTTTCTCGGCGCTGTATCCTGGCACAGATTATCAACGACACCTCGCCGAAAAAAACAAGGTGAATGAAAACGGAAGAATTGGAACAAAAATCCCGCCCTTTAACTTCATCGATATGGATGGCAAGAAACATTCAACTAAAGACTTTATTGGCCATTACTGGTTTTTAACTGATTTTTCAAATGTTACCTGGTATGATCGGTTTAGCTCTTTCTTCGATTCAACAAGGGGAAATAATGATAAAAATGCCAAGCTTATCGTCTATTTTTCATCAAAGGACTCGTTGGAATGTAACCGATTGAAACTAAAGAAAGATAACCGCTCGATCTTTCTTGGTGACCTATCATTCAACCGGCCATTCATCGATTACATCCAAAGTCTGCCCAAGATGTTAGTTGGAATAGCCTATGACAACACCATTTCCGGATACGGTTCTGAGGTCGGATATTCTTTGCAAACGATGGAGTCCTGGCCAAAAGTTTACTCCCCTCCCTCCCCCCGCACCATCAACCTCACCACCTTCTGGTACTCCCTCGCCGGCGCGTTTGTCCTGACCCTCATCATTGTGTTAACCCTCCGGATCCGGGCAAAGCGCAGGGAAAACCGGCTCAATCTTAAACGGAAAATGGCCCAGCTGGAGGTGGATGCGGTGCGCTCAAGGATGAATCCGCACTTTCTGTTCAACGCTTTGAGTTCAATCCAGAACCTCGTAAACCGAAACCAGATCGAGGAAGCAAATCTCTATTTAGCCCGATTTGGCGAACTGGTCCGGACAATCCTGAGCCAATCGTCGAAGCCGGCAATCGGACTGAACGAGGAGATCGACATGATCCGGAACTACCTGCAACTGGAACAACTCCGGTTCCCGTTTACCTTTACTATTCAGATCGATCCGGGTCTCGATTTGTTTGCCGTCGAGGTGCCGCCCCTGCTGATCCAGCCCCATGTGGAAAATGCCGTGATGCACGGAGTATCTGCTCTCGGCGCCGCCGGACGAATTACCGTGAACTTCAGGAGAGAAGAAAATCAATTAATTTGTGAAGTCACCGACAATGGCCCGGGATATCATCCGGATGAAAACCATCAAACCGGCGGGCTCGGTCAGGGTTGGAAGCTCACCCGCCAACGGATACAGCTGCTGAAAGAACAGCTCGGACAGGAAGTCTCGGCGGAAGTGGTGAATCTGGCCACGACAGGAGGAACCGGAGCAGATTCTTCGGGAACTACCGTTATCTTTAGACTTCCGATCCAAAAAACAACGCAGTGAAAATCCGCACCCTGATCGTCGACGATGAAGCCGCCAACCGTGAAAACCTGGCCGGATTGCTCAATCGCTATTGCCCGGAAATCCATATCATCGGAGAAGCCGCAACGAACGAAGAAGCTCTGGATCAGATCAGCACCCTCAATCCGGATCTGGTTTTTCTGGATGTCAGGATGCCTGGCGGCGACATTTTTACCATGCTGGAGAAACTGGTGAATATTCGATTTGGGATCATTTTTGTTACGGCCTACGACGAATACGCCTTCAAGGCCTTTCAATTCAACGCATTAGACTACCTCCTTAAACCCGTCGATATTTACAAGCTAATCGAAAGCGTGGACAAGGCCACGAATTCCATCAACCTCCGGGAAGAAAATGAACGGTTAAGAAACCTGGTGGACAACCAGAAACTGCATGAACAGGAAAAACGGATCGCCCTGCCGCAGGAAGATAAAATCGATTTTATTCCGATAAAGCACATCATCCGCTGTCAGGCTGAATCCAACTACACCCGCTTCATCCTCGAGAACCAACGGGAAATCCTGGTTTCACGCACCCTCAAGGACTTCGAGGCAGCCCTTGAGTCCTGCGGCTTCATCCGCACCCACCAGTCGCACCTTGTCAACCTCAACCATATCGCCACCCTCATCAAGCGCGACGGCGGGTACCTGAAGATGAGCGACGGATGCGCGGTTCCGATTTCGAGATCGAGGAAAGAAGAGTTGATAAGAAGGATGAAGTGAGAGATTAAAGCCCTTCAGTAATCTTCTGAATGAGCTTGCTTTGGTTGAAAAACTCCTTTGCAATCACGCGAAGAACGGTGTAGGTCGGGATGGCGATGAGCATGCCGATGACCCCGCCGATGGTGGCGGCAATCAGGATCACAATGAATATCTCCAGAGGATGTGATTTCACCGACCGGGAGAATATCTGGGGCTGGAAAACAATATTATCAATCACCTTGGTAACTTCCATGGCCACAAAAATCCAGAAAACAAGTGGAAGAAGGTCATGTGCCACGTCCATCGGCATGGAAACCGCGACTCCTACTGAAATTCCTACCACACTGGCAATCAGCGGTCCCACATAGGGTATCACGTTGAGCACCCCGGCAATCAGGGCAATGGTGGCGGCATGACTGAACTCGATCCCGACCAGCGAAAGCCCGATGGTATGCAGTATGATCACGCCGGTGGATTGAAGCAAAACCCCGATAAAGTAGCGCTTGAGCAGATCGCTGATGGAGTGGATCGCATGCCGGACGTTTTGTTCCTTGTCTTCCGGGAAGAACAGTACCAGCGCATCTTCGAAAAGCTGCGATTCCTTCATGAAATAATAGGTGATAAAGGAGATCGAAAGCACCGCGATGAAGGTATTACCCAGAATTCCGGCAAAATTCGACAGGAC
>MEOR01000130.1 GCA_001769295.1 Bacteroidetes bacterium GWF2_49_14
GCAACCAGCAGGAACCGGGTGGCCGACTGATCGGTTCCCATGAATACCTGATCTCCTGAAACCAGCTTTGCCAGAGTGCCCGAACCGATCGGATTCTTCATCATCTGATCAAAGTAGCCCGATCCTTCAAAAACATAGACAAAGACGGTATGTGCAGGATCAATCTCGATGGTCTGCTGAACACCTGCAGGAATAGTAATATCCATGAAAACCGGTTTTACCATGATATCCTTGACCGGGCCGGTATATTCACCGAACTTTCCTGCAGCCAGCCTGATTTTCAAACCTTTCCACACAAACTCCGGAATCAGGTGGGAGGCTATGTCCTGATATCTGGGTTTCATCATTTTATGTGCTGCCGGCAGGTTGACCCATAACTGAAAGCCGCTCATCGTGCCTTCGAAACTCCGGGGCATCTCCTGATGAAGGATTCCAGAGCCTGCCGTCATCCATTGTATATCACCCGATTTGATCTTTCCTTTATTACCCATGCTGTCCTCGTGATCAACCTCTCCCGCAAGCATATAGGTAACCGTTTCGATACCGCGATGCGGATGCCATGGGAACCCGGCTATGTAATCCGCCGGATTGTCAGAACCAAAATGATCCAGCATCAGGAACGGATCCAGCCAACCCTGTCGGGGATAACCAAATACCCGCTGCAGCTTAACCCCTGCACCCTCCAAGACCGGAGTGGTGCTCAGCGTACTTTCAACTTTTCTGATCATAACCGTGTATATTAGTTATGTCTAAATTACATAATTATGTTATAATCTCCGTCTCTTGGTCTCTTGGTCTCTTGGTCTCTCGGTCTTACAGTCTCACAGTCTTCCCCAAATCCCCGCCAAAACCACCGCCGTCATCGCCTCCACAACCACCGGTACCCTGAGGGCTATGCACCGGTCGTGCCGTCCGCCAATCACCAGTTCCTCCACCTTGCCGGATTTGAGGTTCAGGGTCTGCTGGGGCTTTGAGGTACTGGACGTTGGCTTGACTGCCACCCTGAATACCAGCTCGTTCCCGTTCGTAAGCCCGCCGTTGATTCCTCCGGCATAATTGGTGTCCGTTGTTCCGTCTGCCGCTATGATCCGGTCATTATGCTCTGATCCTTTCATCCTGCCGGCCGCAAATCCACTGCCGAACTCGATCCCCTTGATGGCCGGAATGGCGAACACTGCATGCGCAAGCAGGGACTCCACCGAGTCAAAGAATGGTTCACCCAGTCCCACGGGAAGCCCGGTAACCCGGCATTCTACAATGCCCCCGATTGAATCATTGTCTTCCTCGGCTTTCCGGATGGCGGAAGGAATGTCGGTCAACCCGCCGGCCTCAATCAGAACTGCGCGGATCCCGGCTTTGGGTATCACTTTTTTTGCAACAACCCCGGCAGCGACAATAGCCAGGGTAAGCCGGCCGCTGAAATGCCCGCCACCCCGATGGTCATTGAATCCATTGAACTTTTGCATGGCTACCCAATCAGCATGCCCGGGCCTGGGTTGTATTTTCAGATGGTCGTAGTCCCCTGATTTAATATTCTGATTTTCAAACATAATGGTCAGCGGGGCACCAGTGGTGAACCCGTTGAACCAACCCGACAGGATTCTCGGTTCATCGGATTCAACCCGTGGTGTGGTGCCGGTTGCACCGGGCTGCCGGCGTTTTATATCGGATATAAAGTCATCCGCCCCCAGTGGAATTCCGGCCGGACAACCATCAATGGTTATCCCGACAACAGGACCGTGGGACTCTCCGAAAATACTGACCCTGAATTGATTGCCAAAGCTATTCATCGATTCTTCCTCCTATGGATCTTAGATCCTTAAAAAAGTCCGGATATGATTTCGATACACATTCGGGTGATGAAATTCTGACCGGAGTGCGTGAACAAGTTGCAATGGTGGCCGCTGCCATGGCCATCCGGTGATCACCGCGGGGATCAATATCCCCGGTTTTCATCATGGATGGGCCCGTAATATACATGGTGCCCGCTTCGAGCCTGATGGTCACGCCGATTTTGAAGAACTCATCCTGCAGGGCTTTTGCCCGGTTGCTCTCCTTATGAATGAGCCGGTGTGCGCCCATGATCCGCGTGGTTCCCTCGCAATGAGCTGCCAGGGCGGCCAGTGGCGGAAAAAGATCCGGACACTGGGTGGCATCAAAATCGAAAGCTTTCAACTCCTCGCGGCTGACCGTTACCCCGTCGCCCAGAATTTCAATCCGGGAACCAGCTCGACCAAGAGCTGTAAGAATCTGACGATCAGCCTGATGTGAATTTGCCTGTAGGTTTCGAACCGTTGCCGTACCCCCAAGGGCGCCAGCAACCAACAGAAAGGCAGCCCCGCTCCAATCCCCTTCCACGGTGAGATCGGCGGCTTTGTATTTCTGCTTCCCGGGGATATGAAACTCCCGGTAACTCTTGTTCTCAATGCGGATGCCAAAGGTTTTAAGTACCTCCAGGGTGAGGTCGATATAAGGACGGCTCTGCAGATCAAGCACCTCGATTACCGAGTCGCCTTTTACCACCGGCAGAGCCATAAGAATGCCCGTTAACAGCTGAGAGGAAATGGATCCGTCCACGGTTGCCTTGCCGCTTTTCAGCGGTCCGCGGATCCATATCGGGACAAATCCATCCTGGGTCTGACAGCGTGCGCCGAGCTGATTCAGGGCGTCAGCCACCATTTGAACAGGCCGCTTGACAAGGGATCCGCTGCCGTTCATAATCATCGTCTGATCATGCAATGCCGCAACAGGGGAGAACATCCGCAGGCTAAGCCCGGCTTCCCCGCATTCCAGCTTCTGGCTCCCCGGATTAAATCCGCCATGGATAACCAAATGGTCCTCTTTATCTTCAATACGCGCACCAAGGATCTCAATAATCCTCATGGCTGCCAGGGCATCATCACTCCGCGAAGGATTCCGGATCACCGAATTTCCCCTGGCCAGCAACGCCCCTGCCAGCAACCGCTGTGCATGACTCTTCGAGGCCGGTGCCGTTACCACTCCATTGATTTTTGATCGTAAAACCGTTATCGACATATTTGCTGCAAAATGCTTAAAGTTAGCAGGAAATTGTCAGACCGATGACCGATGACCGCCGACGGTCGTCCGTCGTCCGTCATCCGTCGTCCGTCATCAATCATTCATCACCTTCGTCTGCATATTGATCGACTCCTGATGGATGGCCATAAACAATTTCCGGATGAATTCATCAGAGAAGCCTTTTGAATGCCCTTCTTCAAGATACTTCGATATGATCTGGTCCCAGCGCGCCGGTTGAAGAATGGTGACACTATTCTCTTTCTTGACCAGCCCGATTTTTGTGGCGACTTTCATCCTGTCTTCCAGGGTGTTCATCAGTTCCTGGTCGAGCCGGTCAATCTCACCCCTCAGCTCCTCCAGCTTGTGAATGAATCCGATGCTGCCGGTATCGGTTTTTCTCAGGATCAGATTGTCCAGCAGCGTTCCCAGTTCTTCCGGGGTGATCTGCTGCTTTGCATCTGACCAGGCAAAATCAGGGTCGGGATGGGTCTCAATCATCAGCCCGTCAAAATTCAGGTCCATCGCCTTCTGGGCTATCTCCTGCAAAAGACTCCGTTTACCTGCAATATGACTCGGATCGCAAACCATCGGCAGATCAGGCCTCAGCCGCTTAAGTTCAATCGGGATCTGCCAGTTCGGGGAATTCCGGTAGCGATTCTCGGAAAAACTTGAGAAACCCCTGTGCACTGCGGCGATCCGGGTGATTCCAACCTTCTGGAGACGCTCAATGGACCCAATCCAAAGGTCAACATCGGGATTAACCGGATTTTTAACAAAAATCGGAATGTCAACCCCGCTGAGTGCTTCAGCGATCTCCTGAATGGTAAAGGGATTTACGGTAGTCCGCGCTCCGATCCACAACATGTCGACTCCGTATTTCAGGGCTTCATAGGCATGCTGGGCATTGGCAACCTCGGTTGTGGTAAACAGCCCGGTTTCCTCTTTAACCTGCTTCAGCCACTTCAAACCCTTTACTCCAACTCCTTCAAAAGAGTTTGGCCGGGTGCGGGGCTTCCAGATTCCGGCCCGGTAAATCTGGGTGCTGGTATTCTTTAACCTGCGGGCAGTATCCATCACCTGCTCCTCAGTCTCGGCCGAACAGGGACCGGCTATAACCAATGGCCGGGTGCAGTCGAGCCCCCAACCTTCAAAAATTGTCTTGTTTATTGCTGTTTCCATGGACTGGAATTTAGAGTTTTCTGAATCTTGTTTGCCTTCTTTATCAAATCATGAACCTTCCGGGTATCCCCGGCCTGGATATATTCCTTGAATTTCGTCATTTTCTCGATATAGGTCTCCATCACCTCAACCACATGATCCCTGTTCTGGTCAAAAACCGGCACCCACATTTCCGCGGAGCTGGCAGCGAGCCGGACCGTGCTTTCGAAACCGCCGGATGCCAGGTTCAGAATGTTCTTTTCGTTATGCTCCTTTTCCAGAACCGTCAGCGCCAGGGCAAAGGAGGTGATATGAGAGATGTGCGACACATACGCCGTATGCAGATCATGCTCAACGGAACTCATGAAGATAAGCCGCATATTCAGAGCCATATACAGATTGGTAATTGCCTCCAGCGATTTCTGATTGCTCTTCGCCATATCACAGATGATTGCCACCTTTTTGTTGAACAACCCCGGAACGGCAGCCTCAGGCCCGGAAAATTCGGTTCCCGCCATAGGGTGGGAGGGAACGAAATTACTTCGCTTCGGATGGTCCTTCACATGCTCGGTAATGCTGAGTTTGGTTGAACCCATATCCGTAACCGCCTGATGCGTAACATAATCAAGTATAAAGGGCAGTTGCGTCTTTATTGCATCCACCGGGATGGCAAGAATGATCAGGTCCGATTGCTGAACGGCATAAACCAGCTTATGAATCTCATCCACCAATCCGCGCTCCAGAGCTACCCGGCAATGCTCCGGATTCTTATCAACCCCGATAATACGCTCAGCAAACCGCTTGGTTTTTAACTCCAGCCCAATCGAGCCTCCGATCAAACCTAAACCGATAATCGTTATTGTCATGTTTTTAGTAATTAGAAATTATGCCCTTCGGGCCAATTAGGGCGTGGGACAAAAGGCCCCGGGCTGAACCCCGGGGTTACTGATGTCTGCCGAAGATGTTTTCTCGTCATTCCTAAGATTTTTACTATGCTAAATATCTGTCTCTTGCGTTATTCTATAACTCTTCTCAGCAAGGTAGAAGGTTACTCATCAGTAACCCCGGCCTTCAGGCCGGGGATTTTGTCTCATCCCCCAATTAGCGAGCGTCAGCGAGCCTATTAGTGAGCGTCAGCGAACCAATTACATATATCTGATTCTATTCACTGCCTCCTGAATTACCTCCATAGGCTGGCACAATGAAACCCTTATATATTTCTCCCCCTGAGGTCCGAAAATAAACCCGGGAGTAATGAAAACCCGGCTCTTTTGAAGAATCCGCTCGGCCATCTCCCGGCCCGACTCTTCCGTAGCCGGGATCCGGGCCCACACAAAAAGTCCCGACTGATCCTGGCTGTATGTGCATTTCAGAAAATCGAGCAGCTCGTGGACGATTACCTTTCGCTCACGGTAAACAGCATTTACTTTCTCATACCATTCCGGTCCCAGTTCCAGGGCCTTGACCGCCGCCATCTGCATCGGCTTAAACATTCCGGAATCCATCTGGCTCTTAAACCGTATCAGATAGTCGAGGTATTCTTTCCTGCCTGCAACCATTCCGATACGCCAGCCGGCCATGTTGTGGGATTTCGACAAGCTGTTCAGTTCCATTGCAGTTTCCAGAGCGCCCGGGACGCTGAGCAGGCTGAGTGGTTCATCGTTGAGAATGAAGCTGTATGGATTGTCGTTGATCAGCAGGATCTTATGCAAAGAGGCAAACGCAACCAGCTCCTCAAAGAGTTTCCGGGTGGCCCGCTTGCCGGTTGGCATGTGGGGATAATTTACAAACATGACCTTGGCACGGTGCATACCCATCAGTTCGATAAAATCCAGATCGGGCAACCAGTCGCGTTCCGGTAATAGCGGATAAGTTCTTACCCTTGCCCCGGAAAGTCGGGTCACAGCTGCATAGGCCGGATAACCGGGATCAGGAACCAGCGCCTCGTCGCCGGGCCCTAAAAACGACATGGCAATATGCATCAGGCCCTCCTTGGATCCAAAGAGCGGCAGAATCTCATGGTCCGGATTCAGATCCACATCATAATAACGCTTGTACCAGGATGCAAATGCCATACGGAGCTCCGGGATGCCCTGGTAAGGCTGGTAACCATGTACATTGGCGGGAATCGCCTGCTGGTAGAGTTCTTCGATGACGGTTTCATCCGGAGCTAAATCCGGACTTCCGATCCCGAGGTTGATAACCGGGGTGCCGGAAAGGTTCATCTCGCGGATCTCACGAAGCTTTGATGAGAAGTAGTACTCCTCAAGTCCCTGAATTCTTGCTGCCGGTTCAATCAGTAATTTACTCATAGGATATGTTTTCCCTGGAGGTATTCCCCCAGGATGATTAATTCATGCGTCAGGGGCCGGATCGCCTCTACAGCCTGCCTGTATCGAATCACATCGGAAAAGGTCAGGTCAATCAGAAAGTGGTATTCCCACTCCTGCCCGATAATCGGAATCGACTGTATCTTAGTCAGGTTCACACCATAAAAAGAGAAGATCGACAAAACATGCGAGAGGCTTCCGGTCTGGTGGGGAAGGGAAAAGGATAACGAGGCCTTTTCCGGATTATCAACCTTGAAATGCTCCGTTCCATTGGGCTTGTATAGGAATAGAAAGCGGGTGTAATTACGTTTGTTGGTCTCGATCCCACGAGCCAGAATCTCCAACCCGTACATCTCAGCGGCCCGCTCCCCGGCTATTGCCGCCAGTCCCGGCCTGTTTTCATCGGCCACCCACTTGGCACTGGCAGCCGTATCATCCGACTCGATCAGATGAATGTTCGGATAGGCTTTGAAGAAAGGCCGGGTCTGGGCAATCGCCATATAATGTGAATAGGCTTCCTGAAGGTCACCGATCAGCTGACCCGGAAGTGCCATAAGGTTCTGGCTGATTCTCAGGTAGATTTCTCCGAAAATGGTAAATCCCGATGTGTTGATCAGCGCATAATTCGGCAGCAGGGATCCGGCAACGGTATTCTCTATCGCCATCACCGCCACGTCAGCCTTACCCAGGCGAACCTGTTCGAAAAGTTCCTCGAATGCAACACAGGGAACCAGATCTACCGGCATGTCGCTGAAATAGTCGCGGGCCGCCTGGTCGTGAAAGGATCCGGCGATCCCCTGGATGGCTGCCCGTATGTTTTCTGTTTCTTTCATCTTTTCCGTTTGTATAAAAAAAAAGTCCCGGACTTCTTCTGCCCGGGACTCTTCTGATCTTATGTCTTTTCCTTTATTCTTTCATCTTGATCAAAGATCTCCCGGTCGTGCTTTTAAAGTAAAAGCCGAAAAAGAAAAAGCAGTAGTAAAACACGCTGGAAAACTCTTTCATACTCTCAAAATTTCAGCATCAAAAGTAGGCACGCAAACTGAATATCCAAAGAAATTCGCATAAAAATGTAAATTCGCCTTGATGATGAGATGATTTGATGATGTGATGATGTGATGATTTGATGATTTAAAGATTAATAGGATGAACCCCGATCGCCGCTTTTCAACCCATTCAACCCTTTCAACCCTTTCAACCCATTCAACCATTTCAACCATTTCAACCATTTCAACCATTTCAACCATTTCAACCATTTCAACCATTTCAACCATTTCAACCATTTCAACCATTTCAACCATTTCAACCCATTCAACCCTTTCAACCATTTCAACCTTTCTGGCGGCGGCAATCCTTCTGGTATCCTGCAATTCCAGGCCTTTCCACATCTATTCCGATGAGGCTTACAGCAAGAATGTTGAACAGCGGTTTGAACAGAGGAAATCACTGGCCGGCAATCGTGCGGAAGCCCTTTTCTCGGTATTTGCTGAGGAGCTGACTGAAACCGAACAGGAGGGTCTGAAGTTCCTGAATGCCTTTATGCCGCTCAGCGACCTGGCGGATTATGACGGAGAATTTTTCCTGAACCAGGTTCGGTGGAGCCTGGCAGCCAGGGATACCTTTGTCTGGGGTAAGACAATTCCAGAGGTTGTATTCCGGCATTTCGTACTTCCGTATCGGGTTAATAATGAGAATCTTGACACAGCAAGAATTGTGATTTTCAATGAATTGAAAGGCAGATTACGGAACATGAACATGCTGGACGCCGCACTGGAGGTCAACCACTGGTGCCATGAGAAAGTAACCTACCGGGGCAGTGATATCCGGACCTCGGCGCCGCTGGCCTCCATGAAAACAGCTTATGGCCGGTGTGGCGAGGAGTCAACATTTACGGTAACCGCCTTACGGGCTGTGGGAATTCCTGCCCGGCAGGTATATACCCCGAGATGGGCCCATTCCGATGATAACCATGCCTGGGTTGAGTTCTGGGCAGAGGGAAAATGGCATTACATGGGTGCCTGCGAGCCGGAATGTGTACCGGACCTCGGCTGGTTTACCGAGCCCGCCAGGCGTTCGATGCTGATTCATACCAAGGCATTCGGAGATTACCTCGGCTCGGAGCGGGCCGAAAACCGGGAATTAAACTATGCCCTGCTGAATACCCTGGGTGTTTATGCACCTACCAAGGAGATACATGTTATGGCAACCGGTGCGGATGGAAAACCGGCAGCAGGAGCTTTCATTGAGTTTCAATTGTATAATTATGCAGAGTATTATCCGATTTCAACAAAGAAAACGGATAAGGCGGGTTATTGTAATTTCCTCACAGGACTCGGCGACCTGGTTATCTGGGCTCGCTCAGGCAATGCCTTTGGATTTCAAAAAATCTCGGTCGGATCCGTTGATACGGTTAAAATCACACTGGATCAGACACCTTATTACGACAGATCGGTGAGTTTTGATATGGAACCGCCGATCCAGCGGGAACCTCTGGCGATTGCCAATGATTGCAGGGAAGAGAATAACCGTCTCCTGAGAATGGAGGACTCGATCCGCGGTGCCTATGAAAATACATTCCCTACAGAACAACAATCGGCTGAATTTGCAGGCACTCTTGGCCTGGAACCCGACCGCATCTGGCTGATCATCCAGAAAAGCAGGGGCAACTACAATGAGATTATGTCTTTTCTCAAAACGATCCCGGCTGCAAACCTGCCCACCGCCCTCGATCTCCTCGAAGTAATATCAGATAAAGACCTCCGCGACACAAAAGCCTCCATATTGGAAGATCACATTAATTGCTCTCTTCTTGAAATGCGATACCCGACATCCGGTAGCGTTGTCATCCCCGCGAAAGCGGGGACCGCTTCCCTCTCCCGCGATAATTTCCTTGCCTTCGTCCTTAACCCCCGCATCGCCAACGAGATGCTGGTCGCATACAGGGGAGAGCTTCAGGAGTCGTTCGGCAGTGAAATGATTGCCAAAATGCAGGCTGATCCCGGCCTGATTCGTGAGTATATCCTCAAGGAGATCCGGATCAATGATGTCGAAAACTATTATGGTACCCCACTCACGCCATCAGGTGTTTATAACCTGAAGGTTGCGGATGAGCATTCCCGAAAGGTTTTTGCTGTTGCCTTACTGCGAACCTGTGGGTTACCGGCACGGCTTAAGCCCGGTACCCTGGAGCCTGAGTACCTCTTTAACGGTGCATGGACAGTAATGGAATTCGGTGAGGTGACAAAAACAGGTGGACCAACCGCAACCCTGGTGCTTTCCAATGATCCTCAGAATCCGGTGGTTCCACAATACGAAACTCATTATACCCTGGGCCGCTTTGCTGATGGTAAATATGTTACCCAGGTTTATGGCTATGATAATTTCGGCGATCCACTGAAATCCCCGCTCGTACTGGATCCCGGATTCTATTCACTTGTGACGGGAAACCGGCAGCCCGGCGGGAGAGTGCTCAGCACGATCACCTTCTTCGAAATGAAAGTCGGCGAAACCCGTAAAATGATGATTACACTGAGAAAATCAAACCGGGAACCCGAAATCATCGCTTCCATCAACCCAATCTGGACAGTTAATCCTCTTGCAAATGAGCAATTCAGCTGGCCTCAGCTAACCGACGGCGGACACATGGTCATTGCCTGGATCGAGCCGGACAAGGAAACAACAAAGCATGTGTTCCAGGATCTGGGTTCATTGAAAACGGAGGTCGATAAACTGAAATGTCCCTTTGTTTTCCTGATTCCTTCAGATAATCTTCCGGCAGGATTCACAAAAGACTCATGGAAAATGCTTCCAAAAAAATCGGTGTTCGGAACAGTGTCCGACCTGAGTTCGCTGAATGAACTGGAAAAATCATCAGGGAAAAGTCTCAGTGGTCAATTTCCGATCGTAATCATGGTAGACTCAATAGGCCGGGTAACATACCTCTCCTCCGGCTATAAAATCGGCATCGGCGAAGAACTAATCAAACTCTCACCCACACCCTCCCGATAACCGGCAACTGGTAACCGGTAACCGGCAACCTCTTACCGCCTCTTCCGCCACAAATAATACACCGGTATCCCGAGCAGCACGATTATCAGGCCCGGAAACGTGTAGTTCGGCTTGTAGATCAGGAGGATCACACAGATAATTGTAGTCACGAGTATGTAGAGTGCCGGGATCACCGGATAACCAAAGGCCTTGTACGGGCGTTCCGCATCGGGTTGTTTCACCCGCAGTACGAAAATTGCGCCGATAGTCAGGATAAAAAACAGAAGGACTGCAAAAATCACATAGTCCAGGAGGTTGTTATAAGTTCCGCTCAGACACAGGAGGCTGGCCCATACTCCCTGAATAATCAGGGCAAAACCGGGAACGCCGTTTTTATTCAATTTCCCGGCACGCTTAAAGAACAAACCGTCCATTGCCATTGCATAATATACTCTCGGACTGGAAAGTACCATCCCGTTGTTGCAGCCAAAGGTGCTGATCATGATGAAAATAGCCATAATAATCGCGGCATAGTCCCCGATGATCACGCTCATGGTGGCAGTGGCCACCCGATCGTTCGTGGCAAACTGGATTCCTCGCTCAATGGCAGTCACCCCATCAGGAGAACCTGAGAGTGGTAATACTTTGATATATACATAATTAGCGAGCATATATAACACAGACACAATCAGCGTCCCGAAAAAGAGGCTGAGGGGAAGATTCCGCTTTGGATTGATTACTTCGCCGGAAATGTAAGTGATGTTATACCAGGCATCGGAGGCAAAAAGGGATCCGACCATTGCCGTACCCATCGCCACCAGCAGGGCGAACCCTGCAATCGGAACGGCGGCACCGCCTTCGCCGATCTGGTTTGCCTCCCAGAATACTTCCTTGTTTATGCTCCAGGAGTCGATACCTTTTGTGGCGACCAGTCCGACAATGATAAAACCGACCAGTGCGAGAGACTTGGTGGAAGTAAAGATGTTCTGAATGGTTTTTCCTGTAACAATGCCGCGGGTGTTGATCCAGGTAAGGAATATAATCAGAAGAATTCCAACCAGTTGAGTGGTGTTGAAATTGAACTTTCCAAGATGGAACAGGATATTTTCCTCGGCTATCCATGGGAACAATACCCCGCTGAATTTGGCGAAGCCAACGGCTACGGCCGCAATGGATCCCGTCTGTATAACCAGGAAAAGTGCCCATCCATAAAGGAACCCTATGAGAGGATTGTACGCCTCGCTTAAGTAAACATATTGGCCGCCCACCTTCGGCATCATTCCGGCCAGCTCCCCATAACTC
>MEOR01000131.1 GCA_001769295.1 Bacteroidetes bacterium GWF2_49_14
GCATCAAATTCGTTCTCAGACCGATAGACAGGAACCCACTCATCCTGAACTGAATCTCCATGGAATGCGATCATGAGAATTTGCTGTCCTGCAGCATTCAAGGTATTCTCCGCCCGGGTTTTTTTGCTCCACTTCCGATCAGCGGAAATCCATTCATAGCTCGATTGGGCAATGATTTTCCCTGACTGGTTATACTGGATTTCTGATTTCTGGCTGGGTACCGAATCACCAGAAACGCTGTATTTGTAGGTGACGGTCGAGTCCAGAACCTGCTGTCCCGGCAGAATCATTGGTAATAGCGATATTACTGGCAGTAATAATCTGAACAGGTGCATGTTGAAGGATGTGGTGATTTGTTAAAGTTACAAAATCAAGATGGTATAAGCAGTAATATTTCTAACTTTTTCCTTGCATTAAAACTTAACCAAAAAGCACTTGTCCTCCCGCGAAGGCGGGGACCACATTTATAAACCAAACCACTATCCTCATGAAATTTTTTTTACGACCTCCACATGCATTCCATGGACATCAGCCATACCAACCTCACGGCGTTTATTAACCGGTTGCTATCCGTCTCTAAGAGGTTCTGGCCTTTCCTTTGAAGGCATACTCGATGCCAAACTGGAATTTTGTGCCGAATTCGCCGCTATTATTCAGGTTCTGAAACCGGAAAATCGAAGCATACCCGACACCCATCCGCTGGAAGAGGTACAGGTTGTCGGTCAGATCCAGATCAAAGCCGCATCCGACATAGGCTTCAACAACAAGCATGGCAGGGAACTCAACCACATCATGCGTAATCACAGGTTCGCCCGTATCGGTGGAGTCGAGCCTGATGAATATATCCCTTATCGGGGCGTGGGAAACGATAGCCGTGGCAAATACGACTGGACGCCAGGATTGATGGGGCAAATTGAATTTGTGTTCGTATCCCAGGGAAAGGCTTGAGTTCTCGATCAGGGTATTGCCGTAAAAGCGATGGCGGAACATGTTTCCATTATCGGTCGTGGGAAAACAATCCCGGTTTAGCTGATAACCAATTGATACTATGTTATTTTTGAATCCATAGCCGAATTCCAAGGTACTGCTACGCCAGATATCGCTAACCTGATATCCGGCCTGAACCTGAAACTGTGCCTGGCCGGTGAGACTGGCCAGAGCCAGCAAAACAAGTAAGATCCTGATTTTCATGATGGGTAAGATTGGTTTCCTTATCATAAAACCTGCAAAGAGTGGGCTTATTGCGTAATGTCCCAAATAAGAAACACAAAATATCGCCTTGTTAGTATTTTCCCTTCGGAGCACCAGCCCCGCAGGGGCTAAATGGAATGAGGACGGATTTATCCGTCCCTACCGATGGTTTTCATTTAGTTTGGGCATATAATCAGATGGAAGCAGCCGTATGATCTGCATAGAATTATCGTGATTAATCCAGCTCAGGGTTCCTTCGGGTACCCGGTAATTTCCGTCCTGATCGAAAATGATCCCCTTTTCAGGGATCCGGAGGGTGGAAATCCAGTCATCGCGCAGATCCCGGGTTTTTCGGTAGTCGCTGAATACCAGAAGGGAAGGAACCGCCTGCAATTTCTTCTCCCCGGTCTGGAGCCCTGCTGTAATCTGATTCTGACTGAGTGGGTATTCCTCAGCGGGGTAATAGTGCAGGTAGCTGGATTTATGGATCGCCGGATCCATATTGAAAAGGCTGTCGGTTTCGGCCCACCGGATTTTGGTCATGGCGTTGCTGCGTTTCTCGGCCAGCTGGAGATCTTCGGGTGATTGAAAGGTCGTTCTCAGGTAATAGTGCTCTTTCGTAAGTTGGTCCCGGTAAAGGGCAGCCAGGAAATGTTTGAGGCTCCCCTTAAACTCGTTTTTACGGGCTACCCTCCATCCCATCGTCATAATCGGTATAACGACAGAGAGGTCCTGAAACAGGGCGCTGCCACCGTAGCTGAAATAATCGTTCCGACCCAGCCCTGTATCGGGATTCTTGTCTTCCACATAATTGAAGTAATCCAGAAAAAAGGTGATCCGGTAACCCAGGTGGCGGTTTGTGATGATCAGGGGATTTTTGGCAACCGCTTTCAATGTGCCGCCATCTTCATAGAACTTCAGGTCCTGCGGATTCTGCAGGATGCACGTGGCCTCTTTCTGATCCCCGAGGAAATAGGTTTTAAACAGGTGGAAGGCAAGCCGTTGATCCGGTATTCTGCCGATGATCGAAACTTCGTTCAGCTTTCTGGATTCTTCGGACAGCGCCAGGTTCAGAATTACCGGTTTTCCCGGTTCAACGGAAATGAGGCGGGTGGTGGTCGGGTACGACAAATGTCGGAACATCAGGGTATAATCCCCCGGATTGAGGCGGCCGAGATGATACTCTCCTTTTTGATTGGTGATGGTTCCAAAGGTAGAGGAAGGAATAAAGACGGTAAGGTTGGCCACCGGCTGACCGGTGAGGGAATCGGTGATCACCCCGGAAACGGATCCGGTTTGCGCGATCGCAGGAGCCACCGTGCCTATCAGGATAAAAAATGAAAGGAGTGCATTCTTTTTCATAAAGGGTGTCATGAGGGGTTAACAGCCATACGGTAGAGAAGCCGGTAGAACGGATAGACCTTGGTGTCATAGAGAAAATAGACCACGTTGTCATACACCCTGATGTCTGAGACATTGGGAAAGTCAGGTATGTCAATGACCCGGTCGATTTTGCCGGTTTCGAGGTTGATTTCCCGAAGGGATTGCCGGTTGTCGGAGCGTTGCCGGTAGAAGGCATAGGCCTTGCCGGCTTTTTCATCGAAGAGGATGCTTTGGGTGAAGTTTTTGGCATCTATATCCTGATATTCAAGGAACAAGGCTTCATGAATGGTAGTATATTGAAAATCAATAGGTATATACCGGTTTCGCTTCAGGTTTGAATCAAAGACCTCGATGTTCCCCTCGAAAAAATCAAAGACAAACAGCTCATTGTTTTTCCTGAACAGGGGAGCCCTGACATTCTTATTGAAATCTGCAGAACTTGGGGCCATTTTCATCAACTCAGCAGCAATTGTCCTGTTGGCTCCCTTTTTATCACGGACATATTTAAGAATTTCACCCTCCGGATTCCCCAAGCCGAAAAACAGGGTAAAACTTTCGGTCGTGTTGGCTACCTGGAAGATCAGGCTTCCCATCATCTCCACTTTGACCGGCATCACACGGCCCAGGAATTCTTCATACGGTGTGTCGTATCCGAAAACGAGCTTATTGTTCCTGGCCAGAACCTCGTGGGCGGATTTTTTATCCAGAAACTGCACGGTACCGGTAAAATCCTGGAAAAGGTAGTCGTAGCGGGGCATCATCTCATCGGAAAACTTGATCTGCTTGCCCGCCCGTTTAACGGGGAGATGGTCGAGGGTATCACCGTTGAGGGTAGCCAGGTAGATCCGCTGGTCATAGGTTTGACGGTACGGACTGGCCAGCAGGAAGATCCGGTCACCGGAGATCTCAAAATCAAAGATATTGAGGGTGTCGCCCCGGATCACTTTTGAGATTCGTTCTCCCCTGACTGTCACCTCATCGATCTCCTGAACTTCAGGGACAAGCGCGATCCGGATATCCTTTTCCCCTGATTTTTCAACCTGATAGCTGCCGATTTCATAGCCCACATAGCTGAAATAGAGAATAGCCGGCAATCGGGTTACGGTAAGAGAAAACTCTCCCGCCGGGTTGGTGGTTCCACCGGAAGAGGTGCCTACGATGCTGATGTTTACGTTAGCCAGCGGCAGACTGGTTACAGAATCCACCACCCGGCCGGAAACAGTATATCTCCGGTTTTGCCCGTGGGCCATATTACAGACGGCCAGTAAAAGGCAGATCGCAACGATCCTGAAATGCGACATGGGAAAATTATTAATTGGTAAAACGTCGGGGGATTACCAAAGGTAGGGAAATTTCGGGAATGAAAATTGGACGCATGTATCCCGGGACGGATTTATCCGTCCCTACGGGTTACCCCAGCAAAATTTCAGCAGGAATACCCAATTCCAGATGAAAAAGCCGGGCAAGCTCCAGGGTCAGGGGTTTACGCTTATTTAAAATGGCTGATACATAACCTTTGGAACCAACTTTACCGACAAGATCCTTGTTCTTTAATCCCAGATCGTTCATTTTACTGCGGATCGCGTCAATCGGATCCGGCCTTGGGACAGGAAAGTGTTTGTCCTCATAATCTTTAATCAGGAGCAGAGCTACCTGAAGCTGTTCTCCTTCGGGTGAATCCGGGGAAACCCGCTTGTCAAAAAGTTGATCGACCCATTCCAGATATTGCTCGTATTCCCGGTTAGAAGCAATTATTTTCAGTTTCATGATTTCGGTTTTTTCATTTGAAATCAGAAATCTCTCTTGAAGATATAATGAAACACCACCGGGTTGCTCATTTCCGTCAGGTCTTTCCGCAGGAAATCCTGCCGTTCCCGAACCTCCTGGTTTGGTTCGGCTATCTGCGGTTTCTTCAGCCAGTCGAGGAGGTCGAGAGCCTGGGGAACCATTATGAATTGTAGGTTTTCAGGAAACTCCGCGTAATAGTTCAGCCTGAATTCAGGGATGATTCCGGTAAAATCATCGGTGAATTTTATATGCCTGGCTTTTCCCGTGGTTTTATCAATCAGGATGAAGGATTGATCCACGGTAAACATACCTCCCCATTGGCCGGGCTTATACTCTTTCAGATCCGCTTTTGTGACCAGCACTTTATTTAGCAGGAAGTGCCGGCCGGTTTCGGCAATGATCCGGATACCATATCTTCCGGGGATTTTTGACCCATCGACCGGGTCATTGTAGGTTTCACCTTTGGAACCCAGGTGAAAAACGGCCAGGGGAATTAATTTATCAGGGGTGATCTGAAACAGGGTGTCGTTACCGGGATTGTAAAAATGCCATTCTGAGTCTGTTTTCAGCATGGAGGGGCTCCATCCGTTAGCGAAATACCCCGACAGCACCTTTCTGGGGTAAACTTCGCGGGGAAAGCTCTTCAGGATTTTGCCCTGGCGGTCAAACAACACGAGCATGAGGGAATCACGTTTCATTTCCGGGATCCCGGTGATATTGCAGGGTATCATCCAAACGGAGTCGTTCAGGCGTTCGATGCCGTCTGTCAGGTCGATAGGATTATTGACATATCCCACATACGCACCCTTCGACGTGAAAAGCTGGTTTTCAGTTGGTGAAACGGCTAAAAAGGGTATAAACAGCAGGCTGTCTTCCGGGTAATACCTCATATTCATGGCCATATATCCCTGATGTTCACCCGGTCCTTTACCACCCCGGCCGATCTCCCGGATGAATTTCCCATCCAGGCCGAACTCCAGCACCCGCACCGGGCCCAGCCCGTCGGTCTGCGTCGCAATCAGGTATGAATGACCGGTAAAACCTGGCATCACATTTTTAATGTAGCACTCCTTTGAAGTTTCGAGGGGCACCAGGTCAACCTTACTGAATACCTCGGAAAGCGGAATCCGCTCAGCCGAATCCGGCAGGAGGCCGAGATCGAAAACCGGGATTTCGTTTCCGGAGACTGTGACATGGGACATGATGCTAAGGGAATCCGGTTGTTCCGATTTGCAGGATTGGAGGCAGATTAACAAAGAAATAAGGAGAACAGAAAAAGCAGAGGTGGGTTTCATGGTATCAGGATAGTGATTAGGAACCCGAAAATACGAAATTTTAACCGGCCCTACAGGGTTCCGGCCATCATTCTGCCAGTCACCACCTGGCCGAACGTTTGCAAGCGGTAGAGGTAAATGCCACCGGGCTGGTTTTTCAGGGTGAGTACTGTCTCATGATGACCAGCAGGATATTCTTCATTGCACAGCACCTCCACGCACCGCCCGTTGAGATCGTACACGGCCAGCTTGACCGGTCCGGGCTGGGGGAGGTCGAACCAAACGGTTGTTTGTTCGGTAAATGGGTTCGGATAGCAGCCGGATTGCAGGGTGGTGAGTCCTGGAGTGTCATCAATGCCCGTGGGATTACAGGCTTTAAACTGGACCCCGTCGAGCCAGAGGGTGTAGCCGAAATCCCAGGTATCGGCCCTGAATTCCACGTAATTGACGTTGCTGAGACTCATGTTCCCGACCGTTGCGCGCGGGTAGGTGGAGTTGCCCTTCACCGGGATGCGGTAGCGCTTCCAGGTGTTATGCGCATTGTTCAGCAGCGTGGTGGCACCGGTATATTCATAGTAACCCTGATTTGTGTTCCCGATGCGGACGTGAAAGGCCTGAAACCCGAAGCTGGGCTGCTTGATAGTTTTGACCCAGAAGGAGAGCGTATCAGTTTCATTCAGGTTCCATACCGCCAGGGAGTCTTCCGATGGCCGGTAATTCAGTCCTACATCCCAGCCGCGCGGGGTGTACATTTTAATGGAGGCAGCACCGACCTTTTTGGCTGAATAATCCCATTCGAGGATCTCATCGCGACGGTATCCGAAACCAGGATCGGCATAAATGGTCCAGACACCGGGCCGTTCGGCCATGTCGCACGGAGGTGCATCCTGAATTTTTGGCTCATCGGTGCGTGTGAAGGGCATCCAGGTGATATTGCCTGTGATCCGGTTGTGTATCAGGCTGTCAATCATCGGGATAAAGGTGTTGTCAGGGGCATGGACGGCATCCCCTGACGAGCTGTTAATATGGTAAAGTGTGGGGGATTTGAAGATGTTACCCGTGATTGTATCGTTAAAGGCCTGTCCTTCAATGTGAATGTCCTCCTTGTTGCAGCTGAAGGTGTTGCCCTTGGCGACCAGGTGTTCGGTGTTGAGGGCGCTGATTCCCCAAACGTTCCCTTCAATCACATTGTCAATAATGTTATAATCATGCGAGAACTGGTTTGCATAGGGTTCGATGACTCCTCCTTCCCAGAGCTCAAATCCGAAGGGATTCTCCTTGATGAGGTTGCTCCGGAAAGTGTTACCGAAACCGCGGTCCACTGCAATGCCCGACTGGAAGTTCCCGATGATCTCATTGTCCTCCACGATGGAATTGAAGCTATAACCCAGCCAGAACCCGTAATGGCTGAAATTGCAGCGGTTCCCCTTATAAATATTACCATCCGCAAAAGTAGCTTCAATGGCGTTATGCGGCGAATAGGAACAGTCGTTGTAAAGAAACTGGTTGTTGTTTGGGATATCGGAATACTCATACTGGCCCAGGAATACGCCGTCGCCCGAATACGTGAGGTCGTTCTGTTCCACGATGTTGTTGTTGGAGACGATCAGGAGGATGGCTGCACAGTCGCTCGGGTCGGTGAGCCGGTTCACGTGCGAGCAGTCGTTGTGCCACACATGGCAATTGTTTGTGAAATTCATCCGGATGCCAAAGCCGCAGTTCCAGTTCAGCACGTTGTCGTGAATCCGGATATCGTCGCACTCATACATCGCAATCCCGTCATTCTGCTGAACCATATGGTTTTCTGAGAGTTCGGAATCGGTGCACCGGTGCATCAGCACCCCGCCTCCAAGCGCCTCAGTCTGATCGGTCCAGATAAAGATCCATCCCACCGTATCCTTTTTGTTATAGGAGAAATTGTTTTCTGTAATAGTTAATTCCGATGACAGCCTGGCGGAAACTGCATAATAATAGGTTGAAACAGACTCAAAATTCTTAATGGTGATGTTCCGTGAATTCTCAATGTAGATCAGGAACCCTTCATACCCGGTACCGGTAACCTCCACGCTGTCACCATCGATGGTGATATTTTCCTTGTTCACGATCCGGATCACGCCATCCCTGGCCGCATCGGCAAACTGGTAATTTCCTGGTGTTAGCCTGATGTTGGAATTCGAGGGGATGTCCATGTTGTCGGTGAGGGGAAGGACAGTTTGACTAAAGACGAAAGAAGAAAGATGAAAGAAGAAAGAAAGAGATAAGAGAAGAAAGATGTGTTTCATGGGGTCGGGTGTTTGGACCAAAGATAATAAATTGGTAGGGATGCATAATTGGGTCTTGGGCAACATACCCTCCCCAACCCCTCCCTCAACCAGGGAGGGGCCCGGCTCCGATGCTGCGCCAGTGCTCATACCCCCTCCCTGGTCGAGGGAGGGGGACAGGGGGTGGGTACGGCAACCGGCAACCGGCAACCGATTAAGACGCATGTATGCGTCCCTACATTATTTTATCTTTGTGTCAAACGCACTGCTATGAACACCATCATTCCCCCTGCAAAAATCTACCAGTACCTCCTGATTGGTATTATCCTGATCCTGGCATGGACGCTGTGGAAGGAGCTGAGTTTTCTGTTTCCTTCATTTCTTGGAGCAGTCGCCCTCTATATTCTTCTGAAGGATCCGATGGCATGGCTAATGAAGCAGAAACACATGAAAGACTGGGTTGCATCGGTACTCCTGATGCTGGTGACCGTTGTCATTCTCGTGGTTCCACTCTGGTTTATCATCAAATTATTAATCGAAAGGGCTCAGCCGCTGATTCAGTCGCCGGAGTTCTTCACCGATATTTTCGCCAAGATCAATGCCTATTTGAAGGATGAGCTGGGATTGGCAGTTCTGAGTCAGGATACACTCCAGAAATTTAGCGGCACGCTGACGAGCTTCGCCCAGAAAACGCTGAGTGGTACCCTGATGACTGTCCTGGTTCTGGTTTTCATGTATACTTTCCTGTTTTTCATGATGGTCAACAGTCGAAAGATGGAGAAATTCATTCGGCAGAACCTGCCTTTCAGTGATGTCAACAGGCAAAAGCTTCTGAACGAGGTGACCCGGATGGTGCGAAGTAATTCCATCACCATACCGACCGTGGCATTCCTTCAGGGCTCCGTTGCCCTGATCGGATACCTCATCTTCGGGATCCGCGAACCCTGGCTATTGGGTGTTCTTACTGCCATCTCTTCGATGATCCCGGTGGTTGGTGCGATGTTCGTGTACCTTCCTGTCGTGATTTATACGTTGGCGACGGGGTCATTCGGGCCCGGTATCGGGCTGATGATCTGGTGCTTTGTCCTGGTCGGCACCGTGGATAATGTTGCCCGTTTCATGCTGCAAAAAAAACTGGCAAATGTTCATCCGCTGATTACAATCCTCGGGGTCATCCTGGGAACTAAGCTTTTCGGTTTGATCGGACTGATATTCGGGCCGTTGACCATCACTCTGTTTGTGGCATTGGTCAAGATTTATTATAATGAGTTCGGGGATATCGGACATACCGGGGCACAAGGGCACGAGGGCAAAGAGCCACAAGGGCAAAAGGGCACAGGGGCACAAGGGGATGCATCAGGCTTAACCAGTAACAAGTAACCGGTAACCAGCAAATGAAACGCATCTTTCTTTTCTTTATTCTTTCTTTAGTCTTTGGTTTTTCTTCTTTCGTCTTTTCTCAAACAGAAGACGTGCAAGAAAAAGAATCAAGGATGTCCTGGTTCGCTGATGCCAAGCTCGGCATCTTCGTACATTACGGGATATACGCAGTCGACGGGATCGACGAATCCTGGTCCTTTTATAATGGAAAGATTTCGCACGAGAATTACCTTAAACAGTTGAAAGGCTTTACATCGAAAAAGTTTGATGCTGTTAAGTGGGCTGAACTGTTTGAGGAGGCCGGGGCAAAGTATGCGGTGCTAACCAGCAAGCACCACGACGGCGTGGCGATGTATGACACCAAAATGAACGACCTGAGTGTTGTGAAGAAATCGGCCGGCAAAAAGGATATCGTGGAACCGTTTTGCAAGGCGGTTCGCGACAAAGGCATGAAGGTTGGGATTTACTATTCTTTGATTGACTGGTCGCACCCCGATTATCCGAATTTCACCAAGGAAAAGAAACGCTACGAAAACGATACCATCCGCTGGAACAAGTTCCTTGGCTTTATGAACGGTCAACTCGACGAGATCGCCACCCGCTTTAAGCCCGATTTGTGGTGGTTCGACGGCGACTGGGAGGCCGATGCCAAAGGGTGGGGCGCCCCGCAGATCAAACAGAAACTGTTAACCTATAATCCCGGGGTGATCGTCAATTCACGCCTCCAGGGTTACGGCGATTACGATACCCCGGAAAACGGCGTTCCCATTACCAAACCGACCAGTCCGTGGTGGGAACTTTGTATGACCATGAACGATGCCTGGGGCTATCAGCCTACCGATAAAAACTACAAAACCCCGAACCAGGTAATCCGCATTTTCGCCGACTGCATAGGGCTTGGCGGCAACATGCTGCTGGATATCGGACCAAAGGAAGATGGTACCATTCCCGGGGAGCAGGTAGCCATCCTTAAGGAATTGGGACGGTGGACTCATAAACATGCGGATGCCATCTACGGAACCCGTACCGGCATCCCGCGCGACTGGTATTCCGGTCCGAGCACCCGGTCGAAGGATGGCAAAAAGCTGTACCTGTTCATCGAGCATAAACCCAATGGACCGATCGTGGTAAAAGGCCTGAAAAACAAGGTTGCAACCGCCTGGGTGGTGGGCACCGGTGTAACTATCAACACGCAGGTGATGATGAAGCCGTGGTGGAGCAGCAACCCCGGACAGTTGTATATCGATGTGCCGGAGGATCAGGTGGATCCGCAGGTGACGGTGGTTTGTTTAACGTTGGAAACGGCGCTGGAATAGGGTTGAAATGGTTGAATTGGTTGAAATGGTTGAATTGGTTGAATTGGTTGAAATGGTTGAAATGGTTGAAATGGTAGGGGCGGACCCATGGTCCGCCCGTTTTAGAAAAAGATTAAAATCAGATTACCATGGCATACGACGAATTTTTGGCGGAAAGGATTGAACGGGTTTTGCATGATAAGAACATCCCGTTTTACGGCAAAAAAATGTTTGGCGGCATATGTTACATGATCGATGAAAAGATGTGTGTGGGCGTGCTGAAAAAGGAGCTGATGGTGCGCATTGATCCGGCGGACCATCAAGATGCCTGTGCAAAGCCGGGTGCTAAGCCGATGGATTTTACCGGTGCTTCGATGAAGGGATTTGTGATGGTGGATCCTGAGCATGTGGATCTTGATGAGGATCTGGAAAGGTGGATCGACAAGGCATATGATTTCAATCCGCGTGCAAAATCAAGCCGTAAAAAATGAAACCCTGGGCTAACAAAATGATCCTGGTGATCGTCCTGGCTATGGCGGCCTTGCTGTTTTATACCCGCCATCAGGTTATCATTTGCGGTAGTGCCGATAATGACCTGGTGATGTCGCTGAAAGGATCCGGGCAGCAATATAAGCTCGTTGACCTCCCCGAAAAGGCGGTTAAAGCAGCCCGCCAGGGTTCGGGTGTACTGATCCTGGCAGAGGAATACCCCTTTAAAACCTCGGTGATTTCAGAAGATGTTCTCAAGAGGGCCAAACGAAAGCACCTGAAGCTTTATATAGAGTTCCCCGACCAAATTCCCGGTTTGAACCTGAGTGAAGAACCGATTCTGATGAGCCTTGAGAGAGGGGTAATTCTCTCTGAGGACATTCATAAGGGATTACCACCGATGTCACTTATCGGGTTGAATCATTGTTATATACAGCCTGTTAAGGTTGATTCAAGCCTGATCATCATGGCAAAGGTTGCCGGTTTCGACAAGGCAGAGTACGGGACCGGAGGGGTTCCCAACTACCCGCTGCTCTTTGAACATCAGGGGATATTAATCGCAACTTCCAAGCTGAGTCATTTTGCTTCAGGGCGTTACGGACCGGTTGATTCATGGAAGAAAATCTGGAATTATATCCTCACAACGGTCAGTGGTAGCCGGCACCTGGAATTTCCCAACTGGGTTCAATATCTGGGGCCCAGCTTCCGGAGCATACCTCTGCCTTACGGCGCAAGGGAGAGTTCCATTTCGCGGGGAGCTGAATGGTTTTTCAACGGCCGTTTTTTCATCGATCCTTCGTGGAAAGAGATGTGGCTGAAATACCAGGGCGACGGCACCAATCCTTTCGGTCCGCCTGTGCCGCAGGAGTATCTCAACGGCGACGGCTCGCTCGGGATTCTCGAAGGCCATGCCTCCCGGGTGGCCTGGGATGGAGCAGAGGAATACCGATACTGGATCCGCAACGATGTGCAGGGCGAGGTCTCGATGGCACTTGCTGCTGCGGGCAGCTATCTGGATAAAGAGGAATACAAAACGATATCGGCCAACCTGATTGACTTCATTTTCAGCAGCATCATCCGGAACGGGCCACGGAATGATCCCAAAGACCCCAATTATGGCCTGATGGGCTGGTCGCTGACGCATCCGTGGGTTTACTATCAGGATGATAATGCGCGGTCGCTGCTGGGCATCATCGGAGCATCGGCCAATATCGGAACCGGTAAATGGGACCGGCAGATCGCCGAGGGGATACTGGCTAATTTCCGGACCACCGGGGTGAATGGTTTTCGTGGGGAACGCATTCATGAGCAGGATCTTACGAGGCTCGGACTGGAGTATTTCCAAAAGCAGGAGCTGATCAATCCGCATCCGCATTTTGAATCCTGGATCTGGGCAACCTATCTGTGGCTCTATGATAAAACAAAGTACCAGCCTCTCCTTGAGAAAACCGAGCGGGCCATCCGGCTGACGATGGCGGCTTATCCCGATAAATGGTCGTGGACCAACGGTATCCAGCAGGAGCGGGCCCGTATGATCCTGCCCCTGGCCTGGCTGGTGCGGGTGGCAGATACACCCGAACACCGGGAATGGCTGGACATTGTGGTTAATAAACTGCTTGAAAACCAGGTAGGCTGCGGGGCCATCCGCGAGGAGCTCGGGAAGGGATCGAGCCCGTTCGACCAGACCCATTCAAATGCCCAATACGGATTGTACGAAGCCCCGCTGATCTTCCGGAATGGCGATCCGGTGGCCGACATGCTGTACACTTCAAATTTTGCCTTCTTCGGACTGCAGGAGGCCAGCCGTGCAACCGGTAATCCCAAATACCAGGTGGCGACCGAAAAACTGTCGGAATTCCTGACCCGCATCCAGGTGAAAAGCGAACGGTGGAAAGACCTCGATGGCGCCTGGTTCAGGGCGTATGATTATGAGCGGCACGACTACTGGGCCTCCAATGCCGATGCGGGCTGGGGTGCCTGGGGAACACTCACCGGATGGATCCAGAGCTGGATTGTCTATACCCAGATTCTCGCGGAAACCAATACCAGTTTCTGGGAGCAGACTGCCGGCTCAGCGATTGGCCCGGTGGCCGATTCAACCCTAAGATTCATGCTGAAATCAAATAGCTATGGAAGAAAGAATTAAAAAACTGGAAAGGCAAGTAAAAGCACTCGCCGGCTTGTCCGTGATGCTCCTTCTTGGTGGGATCCTGGTCCTGATCAGCAATCAGCCAGTTTCCAGCGAGGATGGAATTCTGCGGGTTAAGGGGATTGTTGTTGAGGATTCCGCAGGTCGAGAACGTATTCTGATCGGGGCACCTGTACCAAAAGCTGCCAACCGTGTTCGAACCGATACCGCCCGCGTAAGGGAGATCTGGGGACAAAGGTTTTCAAAGAGATACATGGAGTGGTATGCGAATTATAATCATTCGGCGAATGGAATCATCATCCTGGATGAAAACGGCTTTGACCGCATTGCTATTGGAAACCCAACACCGGATCCGAACATCGGTCAGCGGATCGGGCCGGCAACCGGAATCGAGATCAATGATGAAGAGGGATTTGAGCGATCCGGTTACGGGATTCTGAGTGTGGGCGGAAGTAACCGTGTCGTTCTTGGACTGGACGGAAAAAACGGAACCGAGGCTGTTACCTTATCTGTGGATGATTCAGACGGCAGCGCCGGGTTGTCGGTCAACAGAGGACAAAACCTGATCTACCTCGGACATGCCAATGCCTCAACGCTGAAACCCGAAGGAGGTAAGAACTTTAGTGGAATGATCCTGAAAGACAGCGTGAATCTGCGGTTTTTTGAGATTCAACCCGAAAAAACAAAAAAATGAAACGGTTATCTATTCTGGTCCTTACAATGTTTTTTTTGTCAGCCATGGCAATATGGGGTCAGCCCTCCGGATATCCCTTCAAAACTTTTTCCGCTTTCCGGCATAACCTTGAGCGGATTGCCACCATCCCTGACCCGCCGGAGCGGATTAAGCTCACGGATGTCCTATGGAATGAGCTGAAGGCGGGGAAGCAGATTCCCTTCCGAATGGGCGATTCGGTGGCATTTTTATATCGGGGTGAGGCAAAAACGGTATCCTGGGCTGGTGATTTTAACCGCTGGCAGCCGGCGTTGCCTGGCTTTACCGGTGTGCGGATAGGTTTTTCGAATATCTGGATTGCCTGTCAGAAGATGGCGCCCGATTCGAGACTTGATTATAAAATCGTAGTCGATGATAATTGGATACTCGACCCGGATAATCCCAACGTTCAATGGAGCGGGATGGGTCCCAATTCGGAACTCAGGATGCCCGACTGGAAATTTCCTTACGAAACCGAGCTTGCCCCGGGTGTAATCCGGGGCAGTGTTACGGAAAATATCAGGATAAAAAGCGAAAAACTGGGTTATGATGTTAATTACAAGGTTTATACGCCATACAATTATGGCATTTCCGAGAATCTTCCGGTGATCTATGTGACCGATGGACATGAGTATGCCGATGACCGGAAGGGGGCGATGGTGATTGTGCTCGATAACCTGATATTCAGCGGTGAGATCAAACCGGTGATGGCGGTATTCATCGATCCGCGCGATCCGGCTGATGAAAGCAAGAACCGCCGGATGCAGGAGTATGTATGCAGTGAGAAATTCGCAGATTTCGTTGGTTCTGAGCTGATTCCGGTTATCGACATGCAGTACAGGACACATGCCTGTCCTGACGACCGGGCCATACTCGGAACCTCCCTCGGCGGAATGAATTCCGCCTGGTTCGGAGCCGTTCGGCTCGACGATTTTCACCTGCTGGGTATCCAGTCGCCTGCCTTCAACAAAACGGTTCTCGACCGCTTCGCCAAATCGGAATGGTTTCCTTTTCGTGTCTATATGTCGACCGGCGTGGTATATGATACGCAGAAACAGGCCCTTGAGATGAAGGAGATCCTCGATAAAAACAAGGTGCCTTACATTTACAAGGAGGTGAACGAGGGGCATTCATGGGGAAACTGGAGGGCGGTGCTGCCGGAGATGATGCGGTGGTTCTTTGGGAATTGACCGATGACCGATGACCGATGACTGACGATGGATGAAAACGGTTTTGCACGATAAAATCGTAAATTGTCCATCGTAAATCGTCAATCTTATTTCCATGAGTGAGAGCATGCGTATGATCACCGAGATCGGGTTCAATGTCTTGTACCTGATCTTTATCTGGATATTGGTTTATAGGATGTTTCGGGCCAACGGATACCGGTCTTACACAGACCGCGGGGTAGGGCACCTGTTCCGGCTTGGTTTTCTGTTTCTTGCCATTGGCGACACCGGTCATGTGGGGTTCCGGGTTTGGGCATATGCGCTTGGGTCACTCGATGCAACGGTACAGGTGTTTGGAATGACGATACCGCTTGTAGGGGCAGGAGCACTCTCCACGGCTGTCCTGGTAACGGTGCTTTACATGCTGATGGCTGAGGCCGAAAGGCGGCGATTCAACATGCCCTGGAATCTTTTTTACATTATTCTGATTCTGGCAGGTCTTTCGAGGTTTGTTGTGATGGCCTTGCAAGGCAACCACTGGGAATACTCCATACCGCCGGCGGAGATGTCACTCTACCGGAATATTCCGCTAGCGGTCCTGGGACTCGGACTGGCTATCCTGATGCTGTTCCATGCGAAGAAAAAGAAGGATCCATTCTTTTCCTATCTCTCAGTTCTTATCTTCATCTCCTTTGCTTTTTATGCACCGGTCATCCTCTGGGTTCAAAAGGTTCCCTTGCTGGGGATGCTGATGATCCCGAAAACCATTGCCTACCTGTTGATGGCGGTTGCCGTTTATCGGAAATATTTCAGGAAGATTTCAAAATGACCTGTAGAGACGCATATATGCGTCTCTACGGATGTTTATTGGGCCTGATGATCAGTCTCAGTGACTGGTCATAGGTCATGTAGTTCCAGGCCCAGTTGATTAAGATAAAGAACCGGTTCTTGGTTCCCACGATCGCCACCAGGTGAACCAGTATCCAGACAATCCACGCAAAGAAACCCCTAAAATGCACTTTCCCCAGGTCGACAACCGCTTTGTTGCGTCCGATGGTGGCCATGGATCCTTTGTCTTTGTAATAAAATGGCAGAGGGTCCAGCTTTTTTCGTTGCCGGATCAGGTTTTTCGCCAGCAGGCGTGCTTGCTGGATGGCGGGCTGGGCTACCTGGGGATGACCGTTCGGAAATGCTTCTTCCGCCATCAGGGCCTGATCGCCGATCACATAAATATTCTCCAATCCTTCCAGCCGGCTTGTGCGGCCAACCACCAGCCGTCCGCCCCGCCCCCGTAAAGCCTTTTCTAGTCCGGGAAGGAAAGGAACCTGAATCCCGGCTGCCCAAAGGACTGTACTGCTCCGGATTTCTTCGCCCGTACTCAGCCGGATACTGACACCGTCATAACTCTCGACAGCTGCTTCCGTCCTGACCGTCACGCCCATTCGTTTCAGGTACCCGGCAGCTTCCCGGGAGGAAGCCTCCGACATGGGGGCCAGCACTTTTGCGGTTGCTTCAATAAGGAAGATATTCATCCTGTCAAAATCAAGTTCCGGATAATCGGCAGGAAAAACAAAGCTCTTCATGTCAGCGATGGAACCGGCAAGCTCAACCCCTGTAGGTCCGCCTCCGACCACCACAATGTTCATCACCTGCTCCTGTTGGTCCGGATCGGTCAGGTTAAGGGCCTTCTCGTAGTTTTCGAGGAGGATATTCCTCATCCGGATCGCCTCCGGAATCGACTTCATTGGCAGGCTGTTTTCTTCAAGATCTTTTTTCCCGAAGAAATTCGTGGAAGCTCCCATTGCCAGCACAAGGATATCATAATCGAGGATTCCCAGATCGGTATATAAAATTCGTTTTTCTGCATCTATCCGTTCGAGATTCGCCATCCGGAAATGAAAATCGGATTTACCCTGAAAGAGCTTGCGCAAAGGAAATGCAATTGAACTGGGTTCCAGACCTGAAGTTGCAACCTGGTAATAAAGGGGTTGGAACTGGTGGTAGTTATTCCGGTCGATAAGTACCACCTGAAAGCCCTTGTTCTCAAGGCTTCGGACCAGCCGGAGCCCACCGAAACCAGCTCCGGCCACCACGATTCTTTTATTTTCAGAACGGGGCAGGTTGGGTATGGGATTCATTAGGCGGTGATTTGTGAATAGGTTAACAAAATTCGGTCGATTTTGTTTGTGCCGAGTTATGTACATTTGATTCATGACTCGTGAATGCCCGCATTTCAGCAAAATTTTGAGGATCTTCCTATCGGGTCTTCTGCTGATGATGACATGCCCGGCACCTAATGGTCAGCAGCCGCGAGTGGTTGTCTTGCCCGAAATTGAGAAGATTGAATTCGTCAATGCGATATTCTCTACCGATTCCGATGGAGGCTTCGTGAGTACAGTAATCCCGTTGAAACGAGCTGGAAGGCTTTTCCTTGTTGAGGCCACGGTTGATGGTGAAACGGGAAATTTTGTTTTCGACACCGGTGCCGATAAAATGGTTTTGAATAAAACCTATTTCCGGAAAGAGATGATTGCAGCTGAGGGTCAGGGAGGCGGGTTAACCGGAATGGCACAACCCATTTACATAACCCAGGTTAAAAGAATATCTGCTTCCGGATTGTTGCTGGAAAACCAAACAGTTGACGTTACGGAGTTGGGACATATTGAGAACAGAAGAAAGACAAAAATCCTGGGACTGATGGGGATGGCCCTTTTCGAAGGAATGGAGATGGAAATCGACCTACATAACGCATCCCTGAAACTGACAAAAACCGTAAGGTCTCGCAAGACGCCATCCCAAATCGATGAAGTGATCCGGCCGGATTCAACAGATTTCTGTGGTAAAATAATGATGATCAGGAAAATAATGTTTCTCAGGGGGATGGTAGGCGGAAAAACTCTGGATTTTTGTCTGGATACCGGAGCTGAAAGTAATGTGATCAGCAGCTCCGTCAATAAGAAAGTTCTGGAAACAATCAGTATAACCGGCCGGTCTGAACTAACCGGGGTAGGAGGAGGAGATGCCGAGGTATTGTTTGGAACGATGAATGAATTTGTCCTTGGAGGGCTCAAAATGAAGCCCATGCAGACGCTCATTGCTAATCTGAATGCCCTGTCGGTCGCTTATGATTACCCCGTTAGCGGAATCCTGGGCTTCGATTTCTTTGATCAGGGTGTTATATGTGTTAACTTGGTTACGAAAGAGTTGAGAATAACTTTTCATGAAAGGGTGCAGAGATGAAAGGAAGGTTTAAGTGGTTGAACTGGTTGAACTGGTTGAATTTGTTGGGGGTGCTGGTGATGGTTCCGGTAATGGGATTGGG
>MEOR01000132.1:0-3630 GCA_001769295.1 Bacteroidetes bacterium GWF2_49_14
CCCATTTTGGGAGTAGATATCAACGCCCAGAATATCAACATATTCATCACCGGGATACCAGTCGAGGTTATCGTCCTTGCTGTCTGTTGTCCATACCCAGATCAGGTTATGTATTCCATGTGTTACGGTAAGTCGGTTGAAGATAAGTTTCCAAAGGGCCTTACAGGGTTCCGGTCCTTTGGCGCCCCACCAGAACCATTTTCCGGAGGCTTCGTGGAGGGGCCGGAACAGGATCGGGAGATTGGCATTTTGCAATGCTTTAAGCCAGACGGCCACCAGATCTATATCGCTGACCATGGCTTTATATTCCACCGACAGGGTATCAGAAATCCTGGCCACATTGAAGGTGGTTTTTTCGGTATAGAACTCCTCGGTTATGCGCAGGGGATCACGCCAGTGCCAGCAGAGTGCGAGCATGCCATGATTTGCGTACCAGCTTGTGGCTTCGTTGATCAGGACGTTTTTGTCAAACCAGGAATAATTCCGGGTATGATTCATGAGGTCAAGCCCCAGGAGGGCCGGATATTTGCCGGTGTTGGTCCTGAGCCATTCGGCCTCTTTCATGTCCATAACGCCGGAATGAATGTTCTTTCCGAAATTTTCGAGCAGGTAATTGAACTCTCTTTGGGCGATTGGAGCAGGTACCGGTGTAACCATCACCGTTGAAATGGAGAAGGGAGTATCCGGGGTATTATTTAGCACAATACGGATGTAATCGATCAGGAACCATCCCCAGCTTTTGCTGATTGAGATGAGATTCTCACCCGCTTTCAGGCGGATTTTTCCATACGATACTTCGCGAAAATTATTTCCCAGGTTCTTAAACTGCACTTCCGAACGGCCGCCGTTTATCTCAACGATGTTGATTTTATCCCCGTATGGAGCGGCATAGCCGATAAAGAGGTCGTAAGCCTGTTTAGCAGCCAGGGTGAACCGGAAGGTCAGCTTATCTCCATCGGCTTCAAACTTACTGACATAGCCCGTTCCTGAAAACCCTGCCAATGTGGACTCTACCTTGAGGGAACCAGTCAGCTGGGCATTTTCTGCCTCATACTTTGCGCCCTGTGCCCGGATTGCGCTTATAACAGCGACCATCATCAGGCATACCGTTAAAATCCGTTTTCCTGCTTTCATACGATAAAAATAGAAAGAAAAAAGAGGGGCTACCAATGTGTTCAAGTTGATAACCCCTCATGTTCAACCACTATGAAAAGAATCTACTGTACTTAGTCTAACTTTTCAAATCGCATGTTATCAATGCAGATGTTTACCATGGAGGCTCCACCATCGAATGCTATTCCAAAATCGGCATCAACCTTGGAGAGATCGGTCGGTTGATTGGATCCGCTGCCCCACTGATCCCGGAAATCGGTTATCGGAACAGTAACGGTTATCCAGCCATCTGTTTTATAGGATCCTGATTCGGCCCAAGGTGCCCACAGGTACCAGAAGTCTCCCTCCGAACCGTTGAAACGCAGGCGTAATTGTCCACCGGTCATGGGCTCAAGAATGTTGATATCAAACTTGACCACATACTGGGCAACATCGGTACCGATCCGGTCGGCCGGGAAATCGTTTTTCCCGTTTCGCCAGAAGAGTCCGGTCCATCCACTGCACTGTTTGTTAACACGCCAGTAATTTGTGCCGTCCAGTGAAAGTGCCGCATCATTTTCAGCGGCGCCTGCATCACCCCACCAGCTGTTGAGATTATCGAAATTAAAGAAGACCAGGGTGGGATCTTTAACAGGATCAACGCCAGAAATCATTACTTCGGGAGATTCCGAGAACTCATTGTCGCTGGTGACAAATTTGATTTTACCCTTCCCTTTGGTTACTGCCATCGGTACAACCACTTCAAGTTTAGTTGCGGTTTTTTCACCAAACATGGTTGCTTTCACCTCTCCCGGGAATATCACATCGGTGAGAAGATTCAGTTTCTCACCGATCAGGGTGATCATCTGGCCCGGCTTCATGGTGAGCGGCATACTTGTGATAACGGGTACATTGGACGCGAGAATCGTAAGAGATTCACCTGATGCAACTTCGGTACCATTTGAGGTGATAACGGTTACCGGACCGGATAGGGTCCCGGATGGTACCGTCACCATGATTTCCGATTCACCCGGGTTGGCTACTGTTACCTGATTGCCGCCGGTGAACAGAACCTTTACCACCAAGTCAAGGTTCGTTCCCGCAATGGTCAGTCCGGCATTGGTTTTCAAAGCCAGAGGGGATATTGATGCAATAGTCGGGACCACCATGGCGAGACTGCCGGAAGTAACAGATTTGCCGGCGGCTGTTCCAAAGCTGACGGTTCCCGAGGTTGCATCTTTGGGTACGTTCACCTTTATCTCGGTGGCCGTTCCTCCGCCCAGTATTGCGCCGGTTTTCCCGCCTCCGAATGAAACGCTTGTGATCAGGTCAAGATTAGTCCCGGTGACTGTCAAGGCAGCCCCGTTCTTAACCGGGTTCGGAGCAAGGCCCGCGATAACGGGAACTGCCATCACCAGATCGGCGGCAGATTCTACCTCAACCTCAGAAGCTACCACGAGTTTGATCTTGCCGTCCCTGGCATCAGCCGGAACCGTCAGCTCCAGTTTGCCCCCGGTTTTGGAAACGAATGAGGTCACCTTTTTGCCGCCTCCGAATAACACGTCCCGTACGAGATCAAGGTTGGTTCCCTGAAGCGTAAGGAGTGTACCGGCTTTAACCGGATTCGGGCTCAATTGGGTGATTGCCGGAAGGGTAACGGTAACCGTCATTTCAGATTCAACGAGAATCGGGTCACTCTCCCCATTTGATAAAACGATGATTCCGGTTTGTGCATCCGCAGGTATCTTAACCTGAAGTTCAGTTTTTGATTGAGGAGTAAAAACCGTTACCGGCTTGTTTTTGGCAAAAATTACCGCTTTAACCAGGTTGAGATAGGTACCCGTGATTGTAATTACCTCTCCGGGGCGTGCCTGGAGCGGTGCTATTGCAGTTACTGCAATGGGTTCTGAGATTTTAAGCAGTGTTTTTGTCTCGATGTTACCCTGGGGTGTTTTCAGCGTCACCTTCCCGTCAACTGTTGCTTCGGGAACGGTGATAACCAGCAATTCCGGGCTTTTTGTTTCAAAGGTGGTGACTTCAATATTGGCGGGAAGCACCACCGCGGTAACGAGGTCGAGGTTGCTGCCGATAAATTTTAGCGAACCTCCGCGAAGGACCGGTGAAGGCCCGTAACTGCTCAGGACAATCGTTGTGTCCTTTTCCTTTTGGCAGGATGTCATCAGCAATCCAAATACCATGAGGCATGCAACAGGGACTGCTAACCATCCTTTTACTTTATTAATCATGATTGCTAATGTTAGTTATTTGGAAACAATGCGGAAATTATCAACGCAGATGTGTACCGGTGATTTTTCCGTAGCACCCGTTTCAAAGGGTCCGAAAAGCATCATGGTCACATTGGTCAGCTCCGAAAGATTCTGGATGCTGGCAGAGCCGATTTCGTCGGTTGTACCGTCGTTAGGACCGAACTTGAAATCAGAAAGCGGGATCGACACGGTTACCCAGCCGTCCGTTTTAAAGGGACCGTCCTTCCAGGGCTTCCAGCGGGCCATCGCCACACCGGCCTTATCACGGCCA
>MEOR01000132.1:3641-11572 GCA_001769295.1 Bacteroidetes bacterium GWF2_49_14
ATACCTGGCAAAGAAAATCTCCATCCTGACATCTTTCCAGTCAATCGGAACGTTGACTTCGAACCGGAAAACCAGATCGCTGACCTGCCCTTTGGCAACCGGGACATTACCCCTGGAATTCCGGGGGGCCCAGTATTGGAGGGTCAGTTCATTGGTCCACATCCATTCGCCGACGCTGGCATGCTTAAAGAAGGCGTAGTTGCCTGAGCAAGGGGCCGGGTCGGGATTGGATGCGGCCTGGGCAACCGGAGCAGTCCAGCTTTCATGGGACCAGTTGTCGAAATCCAGAATGACATTATTGTTGTCACGGAAGAGGAATTTGGAATTTACCTTGCCAAAATTGGTTTGCACCGTAATGGGTCCGGATCCGACTCCTGCAGGAACCGTTACATGCATGATCATCTTGTCGAAATCGGCAATAACTCCCTCAATATCACCCGGGAATGTCACTTTGGGTTCAAAAAAGAAGTCACCTGTCAATTCTATCAGCTCCCCCTCGGGAACATATTCGCTCTTGATTCCCGTAATCACGGGACCGGGAACGTTGACTGAAAAGTCGTAAAGCATTTCGCTCTTGTCCTTGAATATCAGGCGAATTTTATTGGTCACGACGCTGGGAACCGAACTGGGAACGCTTACAAGGATGGTTTTATCGGTTACATAAGCAGGATTCAGCGTGGCTCGCTGGTCATTAAACCAGATTTCCTGAACATTACCAAGGTTTTGCCCTACAATGGCAACAAGGTTACCCATATAGGCACCAACCATCAGCGAATCTGACTTGGCGGGGTCGGTCACGCGGACATAGAAAATTTCAGGATCACCAACGGTCTCCTTGTTGCAGGATACAGTGGATAAGCTGAGCATTCCGGTCAGGATCCCCGTAATCAGCAAAAGTGGGATATGATTGATAAACTTTTTCATTTCCAGATATTTAAACGGTTAGATCACTTGAAAATATAATCAACTGCCGGTTCCAGCAGGAGCGGATTAGCCACAACCTCAGCGGCCGGGATTGGCAGGAACATCTGGCTTTCGCTGACCACAACCGGTGCATCCGGCGGGATGAGTTCATACCCTTCAAACAGGTTTTCATCCGGCACGTTATTACCACTTAGCCGGCGATAGGTATGAGCCCGCTGCTGGCTGTTGAGGTAGTCCATTGCACCCTGAGGATCCCTGTAGTAGAATCGCTTGATATCGAACCAATAGAGGCTTTCAAAGCAGAATTCAACGCGGCGTTCTTTCAGGATATCGTCGAACGTGATGCTTCCTTTCGACACCAGGTTGGCGCGGGTCCGGATGGCATTGAAATATCCGAGTGCCACTCCGTCACTCGTCGACGAACCGGCACCAAGAACAGCTTCGGCATAAATAAGGTATACATCGGCAAGTCTGAGAATGTACTGATTAATAGCCGTAGCTTGTCCGGTAGAAACTTTTCCGTTCGTATCTTCTGCACTGCCTACAACATATTTCTTCACGCTGTTCAGAATCGCGGTGGCTCCTTCGAGGGTGATGTTCGGATCATTGGGATCGCGGTTAACCAGCTTATACAGGTATCCGCCGGCGGCCTTCTGGATTTCGGGATAGAGATCGTCTTTGGTCATGTAGATGGATTTCCGCCGTAGGTCGTTTTTTTCAATGGTCTGGGTAAAATCATAGGAGGCGCATTTCCCGGCTCCCCAGCATTCCGTGTTGCCGGTGATTACGCTGCTCCGGGCCCAGTTGGCCTGCCGGCTGCTGCCAATTCCGTAGTTACCCTCCATGAACTGGAAGGCAAACAGGGATTCGGAATTGTTGTTGTTCTCGATTTTAAACAGATCGGCATAATTGGGCATCAGGGAGGCACCGCTGTTCGTGATGACATCGGCCGCCAGATCCCGCGCTTTTCCAAAATATTCGGCTGATTTGGCATCGTCCGGATTCTGTGCCATGGTCAGGTAGAGCTTGGCCAGCATCCCGGTAGCGGACCATTTGGTAATGCGGCCGGGGGTATCAGATGAAGGAAGATTATCAACGGCATATTGTAAATCGCGCCGGATAAATTCATAAAGACTCGACCGTGTATTCTTCTTCAGCATCGTGTTGTTACTCGCAACCAGTTCGGTTGAGTTCTCCACAATGGGCACCTCGCCCCACAGTTCAGCCAGGAAATAATAGGCCATGCCGCGTATAAACCGGGCCTCGCCCAAAGCCTGATCAATAACAGCCTGATCAACATTCCCCTGAGCCGCAACCGGCATGTCGTTGATGATGGAATTGGCATAGGAAACAACCCTGAAAAGGCTTTTCCAGCCGGCCGATATGTGAGCATTCCCTTCGGTGAAACTAAAATAGAAGAACTGTCCTTCCTGGTCCCAGGTGTAATACATATTGCCCGAAAGCATGTCGCCGGCGAGCCAGAAGAACTTGTCGTTGAACCCGAACCATGGAAAACCATAAAGGGAAGCCGTGGCGGCTTTAACTTCCGATGCATTCCGGTAATAATTATCAGCTGTCAGTTTATCCTGGGGTGCGATATCGAGGAAATCCTTGCCGCATGATCCCAGCATAAGGACGACCGATACTACCATGAAATATTTCAAAATGTTTTTCATACGATATTCTTTTTTGGATGTACGAATCGGTGTCATGATTAAAACTCGATATCAAGTCCGAATGAGACCATTTTTGGAGTCGGATACCGGCCCATGTCGATGTTCTGCATCCGTGAGTTCTGGTTAAAGGCGCCAATCTCCGGATCGTATCCGCTGTAATTGGATAGCACCAGGAGGTTCTGCCCGTTCACATAAACCCTCAGCTTATCAACCTTCAGTGCCTGAGCCCATCGGTTCGGCAGGGTGTAAGAAAGGCTGACATTCTGAATCCGCAGGTAGGATCCGTCTTCGATAAAGCGGTCAGACATACGGTTGTTCCGGTTGTTATCCGTTGTGGTGGGACGGGGAAGTGCAGCATCCGTATTGAGCAGGTAAACATTGGCGGGATCCAGGTCGGATCCGTTCGGATCAATCAGTCCGATACGAGCCCGGTTATCTACAGCAGCCGACTGGTTGTTATAGATGCTGGTCATGCCTTCCGTTACCACCCTGGAATAATTCAGGATGTCATATCCGTAAGCACCTGCCAGGTAAATAGACAGGTCGAAGGGACCGTATGAGAAGGTATTGTTGAATCCAAAGGAGAAATCGGGATTGGGATCGCCGATAACGGTTTGATCATCGGTATTAATCACCCCGTCGCCGTTCATATCCTTGAATTTGATATCCCCAATCCAGACGCCGGTTGTTTTATTGACCAGGTTTTTCCCTTTTGGTGTTTCAGAGGACACAGAGGTTGGATCTACGATCTGGACGGCATGGTTGAGAATATCCTGCTGATCCGTGAAAATTCCTTCCGTCTGATATCCGTAGAAAACTCCCAGCGGATACCCGGCAGCAGTCATGGAAACGGTCTGAAATTCGCTGTACCAGTAAAGACTGCCCCAATAAACCCGGTCGGCAGCGTCGAGTTCTTTTACGAGGTTCCGGTTAAGGGTAAAGGTGAAATCGGTGGTCCAGCTGAATTTCTCCCGCATTATATTACGGGTCAGCAAGGTGATTTCGACCCCTTTGTTTTCCATTTTACCAACGTTGGCATACGGAGCGGATATATCGTCCCATCCGGTTCCGCCGAGATAGCTGGGTATCGACAGCTGCAGCAGCATGTCCTTGGTCTGTTTGTTGTACAGGTCAACGGACAGGTCAACCCGGCCGTAGAACAATGACATGTCTAATCCGAGGTTGAACTGCGAAGTGGCTTCCCATTTCAGATTCGGATTCGATATTTTTTCCATCCGGTAGGCGGTTCCAAAAGGCGTTTTAACCGTGATCAGCGAAGAACCATACAGGTAGGTTCCGATTGCCTGGTTGCCGACGAGACCATATCCGACCCTCAATTTCAGGTTGCTGATCTTATCAGCCTTTTCCATGAATTTTTCGTTGCTGATTCTCCAGGCAAAGGATCCCGATGGGAAGTATCCCCATTTATTATTGGGTCCGAATTTTGACGATCCGTCAGCACGGAGGGTAAAGGTTGCCAGGTAACGGTCTGCATAATTATAATTGAAGCGCCCGAAGTAGGACAGCAGCGAAGCGGCATCTTTCCATCCGCTGGTGCTGGATGTTTTGTCGTCGCCCTGGCTCAGATTCTGGATGTCGTTGGAAGTGAAGTTTTTCTTGGTAATTTGGATGCCTTCCCAATCGGAACGCTGGGCCTCTGTTCCAACCATTGCGGTGAGGTTATGTGCTTCTCCGAAATGCAGATTATAGGTCAGATAATTTTTCCAGATCCAGAAAAAAGTCTTTTCAACCCGCTGGCGCATCTGGTTCTCGGTATTGATCAGGGCCCCCCATTTAAAAGTGGGATGGAAGGCCTGGTTCATCGAATTATTATTATCGATGCCGAATTCCGACCGGTAGTCGAGGCCTTGCATGAGGGTGGCATTGGCATAGACGTTCACCATAACCCTTTCGCGGGCAAGGGTATTGTTGCGCTGGAGGGCGGCTGCAACCGGGTTGTAGCTGACTCCTCCCAGGGAAACATCGGGACCGGAATAATTACCATACATATCTTTTACAGCAACATCGGGTTGCATGGAGAGGGCCTGCATAATCACACCGTCGCCGCCGTCATTGAGGGTTATTTTTTCATTTGTTTTTGCATAGGAAAGATTGCCACCCACTTTAAGCCATTTTTTAAGCTGACTGTCGAGGTTCATGCGGGTGGTGAACCGGTCAAAACTGGATCCGATGATGATTCCGTCCTGGTTGAACCAGCCTCCGCTGATCGCATAGGTGGTCTTATCGGTACCTCCGGTAACAGAAAGCTGATGACTTTGAATACCAGCCTTGCGAAAAACCTCATTCTGCCAGTCGGTACCCGGTCCAAGCAGGGATGGATCAAGGTAGCGCTCATTCGGGGTCATGTCCAGATCCTTTGAAATCTGAAGCTGATAATCGGCAAACTGCGGAAGATCCATCATCGGCAGTTTCTTTTGCAGCGACTGAACCGCATAAAAAGTGTTGTATGATATTTTGGCTTCGCCGCTGCGCCCGTGTTTTGTAGTAATGAGGACCACGCCGTTTGCAGCGCGCGATCCATAAATGGCTGTAGCAGATGCATCCTTAAGGATTTCGATATTGACAATATCGGCAGGGTTAATGGTCGACAAGGGATTCACCCGGTTCTGCCCGTTGGCGCCACCGGCCCAATCGAAGCCTGCAACCACCTGACCGTCGCCCTGGAAGGGAACGGCGTCAATGACATACAAAGGTTCGCTTGAGCCTGTAATTGAACTGGAACCGCGAATCCTGAGGGAGGCTGCACCGCCCGGCTGGCCGGAGTTCTGAGTCACCTGCACACCCGCAACGCGGCCCTGCAGGGCCTGGTCGATGTTGGTTGTGACAGTATTCCTGAGTTTCTCACCGGTTACGGTTGAGAGAGCTCCCGTGAGGTCGCTCCTCTTTGACGTACCGTACCCTACAACGACCACTTCATCGAGACCTACCAGGCTTGACTTCATTACAACGTTGATCACGTTGCCGGTTCCGACCGGAATCTCCTGGGGAATTTTCCCAACGAAAGAAAACAACAGGGTTGCCCCGGCTTGCGGAACAGGAATTGAGTAATTCCCGGTCCCATCTGTGGCGGTCCCCCTGCTGGTTGTCCCTTTTATAAGGACTGTTACGCCCGGAATCGGACTTCCGTCCTCAGCCGAGGTAACCCGCCCTGTTACCGTACGCTGCTGGGCAATTAACGGCAACCCGAGCGTGGCAACAATTGCAAACAGCAAAAGTCTTCTCATAGGATAAAGTTTTAGTAACGAGTTATAGTAAGATTTTATAAAAAATTCACAGGTCATGTCAGTGTTCTGCCCGCCCCAACAAACAGTACTCTATGTGTAATAAGTACACTAACAACAATCAAAGTTATTGAGAAGGTTTTTCAAAAGCAAGAAAATGCTAAAAAAAAATAGTTTACGTTTTATTGCAGGTTGAATCTTAATACATAATTTTGGTTCCTGGACCTAAATAGTGTAATAAATACACAAACCCAATGAATAGCGCCTTTAATGAACACATCTCGGTTGACTGTGTCATATTTGGATACGATCTGAAAAGCCTTAAAGTCCTGCTTCTTGAACGGCATCTTCATAAGCCTGATGGGAAAACTCTTATTTTCAAGGACCTCACCTTGCCTGGCAACCACATACGAAACAATGAGGACCTGGAAACTGCGGCCCAGCGGATACTCTTTGAGCTCACCGGCCTTAATGACATTTATCTTGAGCAATTTGCCGTATTCAGTGATCCTGTCCGGCTGGATAATCCAAAGGATCAGAAATGGCTGTCGGCAATCGGGAAAGACCCCTCAAACAGGGTGATAACGGCTGGTTTTTTTTCACTCATTCCGTTGGAGAGATATTACCTGAAACAAAACGGGAACGAATTGTTGCCCGACTGGTATGGAAAAAATCCGTGCTGGCATACTCTCGATCATATTGGCGACATGGCTTTTGACCATGCCCGTATTCTTGCAACAGCCCTGGATTTTTTGCGCGAGAAAATCATGAGTAAACCCGTAATTTTTGAGCTTCTGCCCGAAAAGTTTACGGCCTCTCAGTTCCAGAACCTTTACGAGGTAATTCTTGGAAAAATGTTGGATAAGCGCAATTTCCGGAAGAAATTGGCAAACCTGGAGTTTGTGGTATCCCTCAACGAGAAGCAGGTAGGAGTGGCACACAAACCGGCCAGATATTATATGTTCAGCCGTGATGTATATGAGCGCAAGAGAAAAGAAAAGTTTACGCTGATAACCTGACCCGCAAATCTATGAAATTCGGACATTTTGACGACAGGAACCGGGAATACGTGATCGACAACCCACGCACACCATGGCCCTGGATCAATTATCTTGGCAATGAAGATTTTTTTTCACTTATTTCCAACTGTGCCGGGGGGTACTCCTTTTACAAGGATGCTAAATTCAGGCGGTTAACCCGCTACCGGTATAATAACGTACCGATGGACAGCGGTGGAAAGTATTTCTACATCAAGGATGGCGAGATGATCTGGTCTCCTGGCTGGAAACCCTGCAAAACAGAACTTGATACCTACGAGTGCCGTCATGGGATGAACTACACATCAATAAAAGGTGAGAAGAACGGCATAACAGCCACAACGCTTTATTTTGTCCCGTTAAAAACATGGGCTGAAGTCCAGAAACTGAGCCTGACAAATAACTCTAAGAAAATCAAGAGGTTAAAGATATTCTCTTTTGTGGAATGGTGCCTGTGGAATGCAGCTGCAGATATGGAAAACTTCCAGCGCAACTTCTCAACCGGTGAGGTTGAAATTGAAGGTTCCGTGATCTACCATAAAACGGAATACAAAGAGCGCCGAAACCATTACGCCTATTATTCCGTCAATGTTCCGGTGCAGGGCTTTGATACCGACCGCCAATCCTTTTTCGGTTTATACAATGGTTTTGAAGAACCACAAGTGGTTTTAGAAGGAAGACCGAGGAATTCAGAAGCACATGGATGGTCTCCGGTTGCTTCACATTACCTCGAAGTTGAGCTTCAGCCCGAAGAAACCAAAGAATTTGTCTTTGTTTTGGGCTATGCCGAAAACAAGGAGGAGGAAAAATGGGAATCAAAGAACGTCATCAACAAGACGAAAGCCCGGGAAACCATTGCCAGATTCGATACAGTTGCCAAAGTTGATGCCGCTTTGGAAGAACTCCGTGAGTACTGGGATAACCTGCTGAGCGTTTTCTCGGTTGATTCCGGCGATGAAAAGCTTGACCGGATGGTCAATATCTGGAATCAGTATCAGTGCATGATCACATTTTGCTTCTCACGATCAGCTTCTTTTTTCGAATCCGGTATC
>MEOR01000133.1:0-13574 GCA_001769295.1 Bacteroidetes bacterium GWF2_49_14
CAAAGCTGAGGTCGCTGCTTCCAACAGCCTGTTGGTGAACCTCAACAGCAATCAGGTTCTTACCCGTTACGAGTTTGTCAGCGGTTATTGTAAAGGGGAAATATGTCAGCTCATCCACATCGCCGACCCCTTCCACGGCAAGTGTTGAAAAGCTCGAAGTTTCAGGCATATTAGACCGGACAACCTCCGTGCCATTTAGGTATACTATGGCACCGTCATCACGCAATAACCTAATCAACAGCGACTTATTCTTTTCGGGATCAGCTACTTCAAACTGGGTTCGGAAAAAATAGGTTACGAATTTATTGGCCGCGTCCGGTCCGTAGCTCAATACGGTTTTTTCATTCCCTTCCCCGTAACCGAATTTTCCTGCACCGGTCTTCCAATTGGTGTCATTAAAAGTGATCCGGTTCCAAAGGGTCCCCGGATTGGTTCCGTCATCAAGGTAACTCCAGGTCGATTCAACCGGAATAAGGACCGTGTTCTGCGAAAACATGTGGGGGCCAAACGAAACAAAAAAAAGTAACAGCATCCCGATCTTCCTGAATCCGGGCAAGTATGCTTTAATTATTACTCTTCTTCGCTCAGCTGACATTCTTTCAACGTATTAAAATCGCCTTATAAGTATCAACTGTGTAAGGAGTTATCATCGAAATCAGGTATATCCCGGGAGGCACATTCCTGCCTCCAGAATTCTGGCCGGTCCATTCCAGGCGGTAAATCCCGGATCGATAAGTACGGTTGGTTACCAGGTAAACAGGATTTCCACCAATATCCCTGATAAGGATCTGAACCGGTAACTCCTCTTTTACTGAAAACCTTATATATGTACGACTGGTAAATGGGTTCGGAAATGACGGATAGAGTTTGACAATGTCCTCGGTGGTCTCACCATCCTCCTTATTTTCGGCTCCCGGCGTAGGATTGACATTGAAACTTTTCCATTGGTTATTTCCGTCAGGGTAACGCCCGAATGAGATATCTGATGGCAATAATGGAAAATAGAGGGTATCAACCCAGGTAAAACCTGTTGAGGTCTTGACGGAAAGTCCAACTAACTCGCCCGTTCCGGTTAGTTTAAATCCAAGGTGATCCGGCCCCAGGGTGTGCCGCTCGTCTGCAAATAATACGAGATATCCTTTCGGAGGTACCGTTGTGACCAAAGGGCTGTTACCCGGAATCAGCCACTTTCCGGGGTTATCGATATTGTCTGTTATATACATTCCCCCCAGGTTAACGGTCGTGTTCCCCGGATTATAAATTTCAATCCAATCAGAGCAGGATCCCAGCCGATCCGGATAATAGCTAAGATTGACGGGCATTACCTCATTAATTGAAAGATCAGGAATATCACCGGTGAAACTGAAGTGGCCGACAATGGACGATTTCCATTCGAACTTTTGGGAGAGCTCTCCTTCAGTATACAACTGACTTCCTGAGCTTTCTGTTCCGACCGTTCCCGTCAGCGTTAAGTCAAAAATTAAGTCGGAACTCGTGGGACTGACCTGATGAACTTCCACTGCTATCACATTATCTCCGGATCGTAGGGCTGAGGTAGGAATGTCGAACTGGAAATAGGTGGTTTCGGCCTCATTATCGGCTCCCAAAGATGCCCAGGTTCCAAAGTCCGAAACTGCCGGCATGTTTGAACGAACTACCTCGGTACCATTCAGGTAAACAATCGCACCATCATCGCGAAGCAATCCAACTGTTAGTTTTGACCACTGAGTTGCTGATTTTACCCGAAATGTTCTTCGGAAAAGGGAACTAATGTATTTGTTCTGAGTGTCAGGGCCATAGGATATGATGGTACAGGCATTTTCATCATTGTAGCCAAGCCAGGCGCAACCCTGGGGCCAGGTTTCAGAGAATGTCACATCTTTCCATGATGAACCCGGATATATACCGGTATCAAGGTATTTCCAGTTGCTTAGCGGAGGAATCAGCTTAACAGTATCGCCGGTGGTCAGTGCATTCGTTTTAACTTCCCAATTGTCAAATTTATACCGGGGATTCGCGTAACCCTGAATGGATAATGTTTGATTGGTAAAATAGGTTGCGTTGACGTTTTTTGATACGGTCATGGAATTATCAACCAGCAACTGGCCTGCTATGGGTGGATCAACTGAAAATGAGACTTCCACCGGGTCCGCCAAGTCATAGTAAGTTTGTAAAAATCCAAGGACAAAATTTTTCCGTTGTCGGGCAAAATTCCGCAGGTAATCAACGTTATCAACCCATTTGGAATAACTCTCAAGAGCAGGTGTTTCAAAATAGCCCAGAATCGGATCCATAAATGTCCAGCCGTGATAATTTTTCCATCTCGAGATATGGCGTGTCATTTCAGGGGCGATGTTCGACTGCAGACTGTCAATAATGTGCAGCATACGGTCGGAAGCGAAGGTGGTGTTGAGGTGACTCTGGAAAGTTTTCAGGAACAGATCCCTGAATTCAGGGTTGGTCATCATGATACGAAAGAAATCCGTTGAGCCGGGATATTCCGGGGGATTCTCGAGTGTGGCCCATTCGAGAGTATTGTGCCATACATAATTGAATGCAAGGTCAAGGTCAAAAATGATCCACCTCCAAACTCCGTTCTCAATCCGGGGTCGCCAATATTTGATGTTCCCTGCAGGCCAGTCATTATTTGCGAAAAAAATCTCGGCAACATTGTAATTAATATATTCCTGTACATCAATCCGGTCCTTTACCCAGGCAAAATTATCGGCATTGGTCATGTCGTTGCTTTTTATGAAAGTCAGGAGTTCCGTATAATTCTTGGAATCCCCTTCTTTAACATCCATGGCAAGCTGTGAAATTAAGTCGAGGTTGGCTTTATCAAAACCATGATTGTCCTCAATATAATCATCTCCGATAAATTCCCGAATGTTATGTATGCCCCAGTAAACTCCGTTCAGGAAAACAATCGATGGACGGTACGCCTGATAGTCGATGTCCATTCGTCCGGCAATTATAGTTTGGGACATGCCATCCTTCATCATTGAAAAGGCCCAATCGTTACCGGAGGTTCTGAGCTTAATTTCGTTAAATGTTTTTATCGGCTTATCCTTGAAAAACCTGTAGTCAAACCTGGGTTCACTGTATTCACGACGGGCAGTAAGCCTTAATGACTTCTGACTGGCCGTTCGGGACAGTGCGCCGGAAATCTTTAAACCTGATAACTGGGCGATTTTCACAGACCGGTCCTGTTCAAAAAACTCCACGAATGCCTCCTTTTCCCAATCCTGCCAAAAATTGCCATTCCCCCATCCCCAAACATAATTTTTACCGGGAACATAAATCCCTGTATCCTCATCCCAGAGGTTTTTAGGATTTGTTGTGATAGAAAAAACGGGAAGGGCAGTAGGTTCATTGATAAAGTAAGTCTGTGTCACGATGGGTGACCCTGAAGCTTCATCCTTGTATACGCGAGCACGGATAACCGTTGTTTCCTTGATCTCAAGGGGAATTGTATAGCGGTCAGAACCCGTCGACGGATCCGAGCCGTCACGGGTATACCGGATAATACCGGATCCGCCCGGGATGGATATAGTAACTGAAACCGGTCCTCCATAGAATCCGCGTTCGATCGAAAATGTGGGTGGCGGACTTATCAGATTGCCTGTCTGTCCGTTATTAGTTTGCCCGGGGGTCGGTTGCAGGAAGAAAACCCACTCATCCGACCCGTCCGTAAGCCTGCCATATGATACATTAGATACTTGCGATGCAAACCTTACCGAATCCATCATAATCCCCATCGTGGAGGTTAAGGTAATATACTCACCGGCCATGTTCAACCTAAAGTTAGTATGTACAGTGGAATTCTTATTATCAGCCCAAACAAGAAGGAAACCGCCTGCAGAAATCTGGGTTTCGCCTGAAAATGCCCATTTAAACAAGTTCGCTGGGTCATCGGAAAGAAACATTCCATTGAGGCTTATTGCCTGGTTACTTGAATTATACAATTCTATCCAGTCGCCATACTCAGCAAAATCCGGATCCTGTATTCCATTGTCATTATCGGAACAAAACTCATTAATTTTTATCTGAGCCTGTGCAGAAAAAGTCAAAGAAAAAATAAAAAACAAAGTCAGTATCCAGGCACCGAATGAGGAATTCCAGAAAAAAAACAATGGTATTTGTTTCATGAAATCATACTACTAATTCTAGCCAAATGCTTACTATTCGCAAATATCATGCAAATTAGTAAAACGCTGAAAATAACGAAATGTTAAGTGGCTAAGACCGGAGCTGCGACATCGGAATATAACCGACCCTCCGGATAATTATTTCTGCTTCTCTCCTATTATTGGGGGGCAAGCCATCAACCAGCCACAAATTAATCCGAATTTCGGCATTTCGAATCCGGGGTCCCTGGGCACTGTTAAAGAGCCAGCTATTTATGGAACCACCCTGAGAGGATTTTTCAGGATGGCCGTGGTAACTCTCAAAGAAGACAAAATCCCTACCGGTAGTAAACTCATGGGTACTGTAGTCGCCTTTAAGCTCAACCTGGAAACGATGAATATTCTTGCTACGGGTATAGGGCTGCACAACAAATTGTGCATTAAAATTTTCCGGATTGCCCCAACAGCTCAGTTCGATATCAACCTCCTGATGGTGAAAACGGGGATGTGTATTCCATGTGAACAGGCCGGCTACCACATTTGGGTCTAACTTGTCAGCCCTCGAAGCCACTTGAAAAGTAAATTTTCCGTCAGGGAATTTCCTTTGTGAAATGATCTCTGCACAATACCAGTGCCCGTTTTTTTCCTTGATCTTCAGATGCAGGAATCCTTGAGCATCGACCCATACCTGATCAGTTCCCGAGCCAAAAAAATTCGGACCCGGTCCAACCACCGATGATGACTCTTTGACAAACCACGTAAAACCAGAAAACTGAATAGTCCTCAATTGCCGTAATGACGGTTGGTATGTTGCACACGATGGAAGTAACAGCAAAATGAAAATCAGAGCAATTTTTATAATTGCAAGTCCTTCCAATTCACTGTACTTTCCGGGTTTTTGATTCATTTCAATGTGCGGTAATAGTCATTCATTATTTTTTTCATCATCGGGCGGTAGAGCCTGTAGAAAAATTTCGAACGCTCAGAAATGTCATCATTATAAAAGGTAAACGAAAGCAGACCTGTACCGGCGAAATAGGCGGACCTTGTTTTTATTTGGTTGTCGCTGAAATCTGCTCCGAAATAATAATAGGGAGAAGGTCCGGTTGATTCCATCACGGCGGGAAACTCAGAGGGAATATTAAACAAATTCAAAATGGAGTCCCCCTTTTCATTCGCCTCGATCCGGAATGTTGAAACAATGGTATTGCTATCGTTGGAGGGAAGCGAGATATCAAACCAGAAAGGATAATGAACCTTATCGATCATTTTGAATTTCCTTTGTCCATACTCTCCTGTATAGATATACGGGATTATTACGTTAAGATGTGTTGAATCCTCAAGAATCTCAATCCAGTCATCCTCCCTTGCAAACACTATTCCACCTTTAATAAATGGCCATACTCCACCATGCTGTTTAAGATAATTGGTGTAAACCCACATAGGAAGTTCTTTATTTTCGACCGGGTCCAGCGGATCAAAATAGCGACCAACCCAGCCTGTCCATTTTGCATTTATCACTTTACCCGCTTCATACCGGATGTCCCTGTTTGTTGGATGGTGATAATAATTAAATTCCGTTAAAATCAGCTTTCGCTGGGCCTTCATGCGTTGTAAAAGATAAAGCTCTTTTTTTGTCATGCCGCCATAAATCTCGCTTGAGCGTTCTTTCCAAAGGAGGGTATCCCTGAACCATTCATTAAAATAAATACCGTACATATCTGTATAATAGACCATATCCAGCTCATTGGAAAGTGAATCGATCTCTTGATAGGTAAGGTTGGCCTTGGAAATCTTGTTAAAACTGGCAATGCCGGTGGAGCTGACCGTTGAGGAATCTACCGTCGCTGAAACAATGCTATCAAGATCAAAAACATTATAATCTCCACCTCGTTCTACCGGGAAAAAGCCCCAGTAATCTTTCTTGATCTTGTACATTTTGCGGTCGGGCTTTGCAAATTTAAGGTGTGTAAGAATCCAGTTGAATGATCGGTGCTCAGGACAAAAATTCTCCGGTACCGTTTTGTCCAGAATGAAAATATTTATCGGTCTGACGGGCCGGAAAGCCCATGCCAGAAAACTCCATAACGGGATAAGGAGTATTGCGACTATCAGAAATCTTATAAAACGTGGCGACATTTGGCTGATTATTAAATAAAACAGACCTCTCGTTGAGGGTTATGTAAAAATAATTATTTAGCCGACACCAAAAAAATAGCCGGGCGTTTGTTTAGGTCAGGAACTTTCCGTGACCACTCCCATACCTGGGCGGTTCGAATATACTCAGAAGTGGATGTCAGGTCCGCCGAAACAGACAACCAGGATTCCGGTGAAAGAGTTTGGATCAGGTCGGAGAGCAATTGCCTGTTCCGGTAAGGAGCCTCGATAAAGATCTGAGTTTCCTTGTGCAATCTGGATCTCTGTTCAATCTCCCTTATTTTTTTTATTCGTTCGGGCGGTTTCACGGGAAGATAGCCTAGGAAAGCAAAACTTTGTCCGTTCAATCCGGATGCCATCAGTGCCAGAATTACCGAACTGGGGCCGGTCAGGGGTTTAACCAGAATTCCCGATTGATGGGCCAGCCGGACAATGTCAGCACCAGGGTCTGCCACGCCTGGGCAACCTGATTCAGACAGCACTCCCCCATCAGCACCCTGAAGGATAGGATTTAACAATGGGGCCAGTTCAGGTTCACGTGTATGTTCGTTAAGCATGCCCCACTCAATCTCATCCAAAACCTCCTTTAATCCGGCCCTAACAAGGAAACGACGGGCGCTTTTTTCGTTTTCAATAATGAAGTACCTGATTTTGCGCACTTGTTCGAGTACGCATTGAGATAACACACTTGTCGGATTACCATCATCCAGAACATTGGGTATGAGCCAGAGAGTCCCTTTCATCCTTCAAATGTATAAAAAACCCTATGATTGCTATCTTTGCAGATCACTATTCGAAATGACTTCCCAACCTTCCATTACGTTGCTTGGCACTGGAACCTCACTTGGTGTTCCAATCATCGGCTGCCAATGCAAGGTTTGTACCTCATCGGATCCACGCGATAACCGGCTGAGGTCATCAGCCCTCATTAAATGGAACGGTCAAACCCTGCTTATAGATGCCGGCCCTGATTTCCGGCAGCAAATGCTGCGCGCAGACATCACCAGCCTGGATTCCATCCTGTTAACCCATGAACACAAAGACCATGTTTCTGGATTGGACGACATTCGGGCGCTTAATTTTCTCCATAAAAAAGCAATTGATATCTATTCTGAAAAACGGGTTCAGGATTCAATCCGCAAAGATTTTGCCTACGTTTTTGCACTTATACAATATCCGGGAATTCCTCAGATGATTCTTCATTCAATTGATATTGAAAATTTTAACATCGGAATCAACACAATAATCCCTATCCGGGCATACCATTACAAACTACCCATCCTCGGTTTTCGCTTTGGTGATATAACCTACATAACCGATGCAAGCTCCATTCCAGAAAAGGAAATAGAGAAGATTAAGGGATCCGGCACTCTTATAATCAACGCGCTAAGGTGGGACGTACATATGTCGCACTTCAGCATCAAGGAAGCAATTAAGCTTATTGAGACTATTTCACCAAAAAAGGCGTACCTGACCCATCTGTCCCATCAGGCGGGCCTGCATGCTGACTTATTGAAAAAATTGCCGGACAGAATTGAGCCGGGCTATGATGGATTGACAATCTGCGGTTAGTTGACTTCTATCAGCTCCACATCAAACACGAGCGGGGAATATCCGGGAATCCCAGAATTACCGTAAGGTCCATATGCAAGCGCAGAAGGAATCAGCAGAATAGCCTTTCCCCCCTCTTTCATATAGGCAATGCCTTCGTCCCATCCTTTGATGACTGACCCGGATCCCAGCGTAAATGTGTAGATTCCTGAATCGAAAACAGTTCCATCAGTAAAGGTACCCTTATATCTGACCTTGACCAGGTCTCCCTTATCTGCATCGGCACCAGTACCCCGCTTTGTTTCTATATAGTAGAGTCCACTCGCCGTAGGGCTTTCGGCATAACCGTGATCTTCGAGATATTTTGTCATAGCCATTTTCTCCTTTTCGATCGGATCATCCTTGGTACATCCGTTCAGGCACAGGATCAGGCTCAAACTGAGAAGGAATGGAATGAAAATTCTGTTCATGTGTTAATCATCTTATTTCCAATAATTCAACGTCGAACACGAGCGTTGAGTATGGCAGGATCAGGTTAGAATATCCGTTCTTGCCATAGGCCAAATCCGAGGGAATAATGAATCTCGCCTGTCCACCCTCCTTCATTAAAAGAAAGCCCTCTTCCCAGCCTTTTATCACCTGGCCCTGGCCCAGTACGAAATTGAATGGCTTTCCGCGCTGCACCGAGGAGTCGAATATCTTACCATCAATAGTCTTTCCGGTGTAATGGACTACCAGGGTCTTGCCATTCTCGGCCTTCCTGCCGTTGCCTTGTTTTAACTCCACGTAGTAAAGACCGGATGCAGAAGGTTTTGCGGTTGTATTGGTCAGTTCGATAAAATCCTTCAGCAGTCCCATCTCCTGTTCAGGATCTGTATGATAAATACTGGCTTTTTCTTCCTCCAGTTCCTGAGAAGTTAAAATGTTCTTTAGTTTTAAATAAATATAAACGGGATCACCTTGCTGAAACTCGACTGGTAAATCCCTTTTTTTGTGCTTTTCGAAAAAGCTGGCAGCATCCAGTTTAAAGCAAACACTGTCCCCAACCTGAATCAGGGATAGGGCTGTATAAAAGTCACCCTTATACATTGGCTTGCCAAGCTGCATTCTGTAAAAGGCTGATTGATCCACCACTGTTCCGTCCCCAGTAGATATTTTCATGGATACTACCAGAATATCACCAGGGGATGGAGTTACTCCCTGCGGGTTCATTGTAAAGAAACGGTAGGAGATTCCAGATGGATGCTTGTGAAATCCCTTTTCGGACTGGTTACAGGATTGAAAGGCAAGGACAATGAAAATGCTGGCAATCCAGTTATTCCGATTCATAATTTAAATTTTCGACAAATATAGTATTGTCAACTGTTTCGCAACTTTGTAACGGTGCGGATTTTTATCCTGTATAACAGAATTGCCCTCGGCGGGATTTTATTCCCATCACCTACCATTCCAAAGCCCAGGTGAGGTGGCAGAATGAGCCTGGCACTGTCACCCTGGTGCAGCAGCTGAACTGCCTCATGGAGTCCGGATTCAGCCTCAGAATTCTCAACGCGAAATACCTTCGGACCCAATTTTACGGAAGAATAGCATGGGGTTCCGTCAAGCAATGATATGGTATAATCAAGGGTAACTTCATCCCCTGATGAGATATCGGGATTTTTTTCAGATTTAGCCTGGTTGTCCGGTAAAATCTCGTAAAAAAGGCCGGTAGCGGTTTCCTTAAGATTCCAGCCCCTCCTTATGGCTTCAGATCGGATAATAGTTGCATCCTGACGGACAAGATATTGGTTTATCTTAAACAATTGCTCTTGCTTACTGATCTTTTCAAGATTGTCAGGAGGGGGAACCTGCCGCGTATGCTGGCAACTTGAAAGGAAAAGAGCAAACAGAAACATGAACACAATCCCACCCGATCGCATGGTTAGTCAGGATTTCGAATTTGTTAGCAATCCCTGGTATATTTCCACGGCACCTTCAAAATGCTTCAAGGCTTGTTCCATATTGCCAAAGAATCGTCCGCCGGCAGCATTCAGGTGGCCGCCTCCATTAAAATAACGGCTGGCAAACTCATTGGCTGGGAAATTGCCCGTGGACCGAAGCGAGAGTTTTATATGATCTTCTTGTTCGGTAAATAAAACAGAAAAAATAACCTCCCCGATTGAGAGTGGATAATTCACAAAACCCTCTGTATCACCCTTTTTATGATTGAATTGCTTAAGTTCGGCCCTTGTCAGGTCAATATATGCCGCACCCGTTCCGGGGATGATCTTCATCTTTTGCACAAGGCTGTAACCTAGCAAGCGCATCCTGTCAGAAGAAAACTGGCCATAAACCTCCTCATAAATGCGGTCTTTATTCCCTCCAAGTCTCATAAGGGAGGCAACCGTCTCGAAGATTTCAGGATAAGAACAGCTGACCTTAAATCCGACCGTATCAGTCATTATTCCTGCTAACAGACACGTCGCCGCATCCGGCGAAATCATGGCCTCCATCTCCAGTGAAACAGCCATCAGGTAGATTAATTCCGCTGTAGATCCCCTTGTCGGATCAATACGGGTCATATCCGTAAATTGTTCCTGAGGTGGATGATGGTCGATCAATAGGGTCGGACTTGTTCCAGCCCTGAAAAGACACTCCAAATCGCCAAGCCGGTCAGGGGAATTGAAATCGACACAAATAATCATATCTGCAGTGCGAAACGCTTCTGCAGCTGCTTTCTTTCCGTTCTTCCGCTCGAAAATTATAAGATCCTTGTGGCCAGGCAGCCACTTTAAAAAACCAGGAGCAGCGTCAGGAACCGCAGCAGTAACGGTGTGCCCCATCGCCGTAAGGATGTGCTTAAAGCCCAAGGCTGATCCCACTGCATCTCCATCGGGATTCTTATGACTAAGGATTAGCAGGTTACGAGGTTCGGACAGAAATTTTTTAAACTCTTCCAAAATATTTTCCACAATTGGGCAACAACTTGCTTTATTTTTATCAGCCAAAGATAGCAATGTCAAAACACCCAATCAGGTAATTCACTACTTTTATGAAATAAGTAAAAAATCATGTCTGGAAACATAACATTTACAATCATTAAGCCGGGAGCAGTTGCTCACGAGCATATCGGAGATATCCTGAAAATGATTTCAGAGGCCGGATTCTGGACAGCGGCAATGAAATACGTTAAGCTGAGCCCCGGTCAGGCCTCATATTTCTACGATGTCCACCGGGGAAAACCCTTCTTTGATGGATTGGTGGATTTTATGACATCCGGTCCTATTCTTGTTGCCATTCTCGAGCGTGAAAATGCAGTTGAGGCTTACCGGAAATTAATCGGCAATACGGACCCCGCAAAAGCTGAACCCGGTACGATCCGGAAACTGTTTGCCGAATCGATTCAACGTAATGCGGTACACGGATCAGACTCGGATATAAATGCCCGAAAAGAGGCTGATTTTTTCTTTTCCAAAAGTGAGCGATTTGACCGGCACGGCAACTTTCTGGAACTGGTCCCCTGAGTAAGGCAGCGAGGTTTATCGGATGATGATCTCGTCAATAATCTGATAACCGGCCCTTCGGTTGATCTCCTGCATTAATCCTTCCCGGATTAGGTTTAATTCATTTTTTACAACCGATGAACGGATGGTTACAAACAACTTACGATCCCGGATATGAACCGATTGGGTCGTTCGAGAAACTAATTTACCTACAATATCATCCCATTGGGCTACAATTTCACGTTCCTTTAGCCTTTTCTGCAAACCTGTATCGGTAAGGAATTCTTCGATTATGTCACCGAGACTTCGGGTAGTTGTCCTGCGGATTACCATTATTCCTGAAGTTTAATGGACTCCGGTGAAACTTTGAATAGTTTGTAATCGACCGGTATCGATGAAAGAATGCTGTTCAAATGCTGCTGGTCTTTATCTGTAATAAAAATCTGGCCAAAATGATCGGCGGCTACGAGGCGGATGATTTGGGTAACCCGCTCAGAATCTAGTTTATCAAAAACATCATCCAATAGAATTATCGGTCTTACGCCAGCAACCCGCTTGAGAAAATCATATTGGGCCATTTTAAGGGAAACGAGGTACGTTTTTTGCTGCCCCTGAGAGCCCTGGGTTTTAATCGGATATCCGGCCAACTGGAGAATAAGGTCATCACGGTGGATCCCTGAAGTCGTGAACTGAAGGATTCTGTCGCGATTTCGGTTCTCTCGCAAAAGCGCCAGTGTATCTCCCCCATCCAGCTGCGAAAGATACCTGAGCCCTACAGTTTCATTGCCGCATGAAATGGTGGTGTAATAATTCTGGAAAATTGGCATCAGGTTAGAAACGAACTCTTTTCGCCGATTATGAATCCGGTTGCCGGTTTCTGCCATCTTCTCATCCCACATGACCAAAAGGTCGTCATCAAAAAACTGATTCCGGTGAAAATCCTTCAGGATCCGATTTCGCTGGGTCAAAGCTTTGTTATATTGGATGAGATCCTCAAGGTATTGCCGGTCGTATTGCGAGATAACACTGTTCATGTACCGCCGGCGCTCCTCACTTCCATCCATGATCAGGCTTCCGTCGGCAGGTGATACCATAACCAGGGGAATCAGTCCGATGTGATCAGCGAGCCTGGGATACTCCTTTTCATTTCTACGGATTTTTTTCTTTTGGTCGGGTTTAAATGCACATTGTATTCTCTCAGTTCTATCATCAAAAACAAATTCACCCTCGATAAGAAAAAAATCCTCCTCATGCTTGATAATCTCACCGTCCGGGGAATTGAAATAGGACTTGCAAAACGCCAGGTAATAAATCGAATCAAATAAGTTAGTCTTTCCAACACCGTTGTTGCCTACAAAGCAGTTCAATTTCGGGGAAAACTCAACGGCAAGTTCACCGTAGGTTTTAAAATTGGACAGACTAAGTTTCCGCAGGTGCATCAGGTTTATATTTGGCCCTAAAAATAGTAATAGTCGGGGTGGGAAAATGCCCTTCTCATATTTTTACCGGTGCTATTTCAAATCAGGGATAATTGTTCTAAATTTGCATGTTTTTTATTTGAAAATCATATGGCGAGCAAAGCAAAAGGTAAACAGGAAGATAATTTAGAAGTTGTTGAGCATGCACTGAGCAGCACCGAACATTTTATTGAAAAGAATCAAAAGAATATTACAATCGCACTGATTGTTATCGTCGCAGTTGTTGGAATCTTTCTGGGATATAAAAGGTTTATTGTAAGTCCGAAAGAAAAGGATGCAAAGAATGAGATTTTTGCGGCTGAGCAATATTTTGAAAAAGATTCGTTCAACCTCGCCCTTAACGGAGATGGGAATAATCTCGGATTTCTCGATGTAATTGACAAATACAAATCGACCAAACCCGGGAAACTTGCAAGGTATTATGCGGGTATCTCCTATTTGAAATTGGGTAAGTTTCAGGAGGCAATTGATGAACTCAAGAAGTTCACGCTGAAGGACAAACTGGTGAAGCCGATGGCCATTGGTGCTATCGGTGATGCCTATGTGGAGCTTGGGAACAATAAGGAAGGGATCAGCTATTATACCAAGGCTGCCAGGGAAAACTCAAATTCCTTTACCACACCGATATTCCTTATGAAAGCTGCAGAACTTCTGGAAGAAGGTAAGGAATACGGCAAAGCAATCAGCCTCTATGAAGAAATTCAAAAAGAGTATCCTGAGTCGGCGGAAGGACGAAAGATTGAAAAATACATAGCCCGAGCCCAGGCTGGACTGAAAAA
>MEOR01000133.1:13596-25650 GCA_001769295.1 Bacteroidetes bacterium GWF2_49_14
AACTCATCTTAAGAACCTTTCAAAGTATGAAACTGATGGCATTCCCAGTGGAAAGGGTCTCTCCATCGGTATTGTTGTATCGGAATGGAACAAACAGGTAACCGATGCCCTTACTTCCGGTGCTGAGTCAACGCTTCTTCAGCATGGTGTACAGGCTGGAAACATTTTCGTGCATCACGTGCCGGGTAGTTTTGAACTCCCGATGGGTGCTCAATTCCTGATTGATTCTTTACATCCTGATGCTGTTATTATTTTGGGATGCGTCATTCAGGGAGAAACCCGCCACTTCGAATTTATCTGTCAGGCAGTGGCACAGGGCTGCATGGACCTGGGCCTGAAATCCAACGTGCCCGTAATTTTTGGGGTTCTGACAACCAACTCTCTGGAACAGGCACTCGATCGTGCCGGGGGAAAACATGGCAACAAGGGTATTGAAGCTGCGGTTACGGCACTTCAAATGATTGCACTTAAAAACGGACTTCGCCCCTGATTCTGCATTCCAGAATTATCTTCTGGGCTGAACACCCCTCTCCTTTGCCATCTGCTCCAGTCGTTCCTGAAATTTGGACCTCTTAACCGGTTTCTTCTGATTCTCCTTCAGCTTGTTGAGAATCTTTTCCTCGTTAATGGTGCGCCGAATAACTATTTGCTGCAGGTAAGATATAACGTTAGAGAAGAAATAGTAAAGGCTAAGGCCTGAAGCATAACTATTAAACCAAACCAGCATCATTACCGGCATCAGGTACATCATTAATTTCATCCCCGGGACTGGCTGGGCGGTACTGGTCTGGTCCATGCTCATCTTGGTCGTCACGAGCATGGATATTGCCATCAGGAGGGTAAACAGGCTTATATGATCTCCGTAGGCCGGTATCGTAAAAGGAAGGTTAAGTATTGAATCATAGGACGAGAGATCTGTAGCCCAAAGGAATTTTTGCTGTCTTAATTCAATGGAAGATGGGAAGAACCGGAAAAGCGCCAGCCAGATCGGCATCTGCAAAAGGGCCGGAAGGCATCCACCTAAAGGATTAACCCCTGCCTTTTTATAAAGCGCCATGGTAGCCTTCTGCTTTTCCATAGCCTTGTCAGGCGTACTGAACTTTTTGGTCAGTTCATCTATCTGCGGCTTAAGTACCTTCATTTTAGCCGCTGAAACCGATGATTTATAGCTTAATGGAAAAACCAACAGTTTAAAAAACACGGTTAACAGGATAATGATAATCCCATAATTCGTGATTCCACCCTCTAAATAATGGAAGATGTTAATAACAAACCACTTGTTTATCCATGCTATAAAATTCCAACCCAGATCGACCAGACTGGACAACTCGTGCCCTTCTGCCTGTAAGATTTTGTAATGGTTTGGTATAAAATAGAATGCGAAAGGGATTTCCTGAACACTCTTGCTGTCAAAGGGAATGGCTATTTCTGCGGTGCACGTTTTAAGTTTCCGGGATTGTTCCGTTTTGTCCGTTGTATTGATCCGGGCGCTGCTCATTGGGGTTCCTGCCATCAAAACAGTAGAGAAAAACTGCTGTTTGAAAGCAATCCATTCAATCTTCGTCGTCAGATCCTCGCTACCGGCTTTACGGGGTTGAAGCTTTCCAACCTCATCCTCAAAAAACTTATAATAGATAGAAGAATAGTCTTTCTCAAATTTCCACCCCTTCTCCTGCTGACGGAGATCGGAGGACCAGTCCAGATAAATCATGTTGGTGTTGGCCCCGATCAGTTGCTCCATGCCATGCAATTTGATGGAAAAGCTGACCTTATAGGAATCCGGTTCTACGGAATACACATAGTCCATATAGCTATCCGGACCGGCATTCATCCGGAGAATGACGGTTTTGGCCTGTTCTTCAGCGGATACAAGCCTCTCCTCACCCTGGGGAATGAAATATAGGTCCTGTGTTGCAATCTGGCGGTTTTGGGAGAAAAAATTCAGGTTAAAACGAGATGAATCACCGTCAAAAAGAATTAAGGGCTCCCCACGGCTTGTTTTATACTCCTTGAGTTCGACCGAGTAGGGACGGCCACCTTTGGTTGAAAGTTTAACCCTTAGTTTCTTGTTTTCCAGGTAAATGAACTCTTCCTGTCCCACAGCGGCTTCGGCAAAGCTGCCAAGCTCATTAACTCTCTGCTGCTGCAAAGCCTCGGGGGTAAGAATCCCTGGATCCTGCCTGACCGTGTCCAAGGAGGCCTTGAGGCGCTGGGCTTCAATGCTGTTCTGTATTTCAACCTTTGCTATAGAGTCCCTTTGCCGGTTTGCCCGTTCGATTTCGTCCTTTGACGGCCGTGTAAAAATGCTGTAGACGATGAGCAGCAAACCCATCAACAATAAGCCAATCAGTGACCTTTTATCCATTTCCAGAATTTCTATTGATTACCCAAAAATTGAGCGGGCTAAAATAAGGAATTATTCCAAGGCAGCCTTAACGAAGTTGACAAAAAGAGGATGAGGCTGAATTACAGTGCTTTTATACTCGGGATGGAATTGAACTCCGACAAACCATTTATGGGATGGGATTTCCATGATCTCGACGAGGTTGGTATCGGGATTAATTCCGGATGGGACCATTCCTGCGTTTTTAAATACATCCATATACGCGTTGTTAAACTCGAACCGGTGCCGGTGTCTTTCACTGACGCACTCCTTTTTGTATATCCTGGCAGCCCGGGAACCTTTGGTAAGGTTGCAGGTATAAGCACCGAGCCTCATGGTTCCCCCTTTATCTATGATATCTTTCTGGTCCTCCATCAGGTCGATAACCGGGTCCGGCGTTTTACTGTCCATCTCGGTGGAATGTGCCTTAGTAAGTCCCAGAACATTTCTGGCAAACTCAATTACAGCACATTGCATTCCCAAACAAACTCCAAGGAAAGGAATGTTATTTTCCCTTGCGAAACGTACCGCATTGATCTTTCCTTCAATTCCCCGATGTCCGAATCCGGGAGCCACGAGTATTCCCTTGAGGTCACCAAGCTTTTGCCTGATATCACCTTGTTCAAGAGATTCAGAATGAATCCATTGGAGATCCACCCTGCAGTTGTTTACGGCACCGGCATGAATAAACGATTCCGATATGGATTTATAGGCATCATGCAGTTCAACGTATTTTCCGATGAGGCCTATTTTCACCGTTTGTGCCGGATTCTTAACGGATTTTACAAATTCCCGCCAGGGTTCAATATCTATCTTATCTAGAATCGGTAATTTAAATTTCTCCAGGATAATCTGATCGAGGCCTTCTTTTTGCATAAGCAAGGGAACCTCATAAATGGTGCTCACATCCCGGCTTTCAATAACCGACCTTTCATCAACATTACAAAAGAGGGCTACCTTTTTCCGGATTTCCCGATTCAGTTGTCTTTCAGTCCTCAGAACAAGAACATCTGCCTGAACTCCCTCCTCCTGCAGCATTTTTACGGAGTGTTGCGTAGGTTTGGTCTTCAGCTCGCCGGAGGCACTAAGATAGGGAACGAGGGTAAGGTGGACAACCAAAACCCGATCGCCCATTTCCCACTTGAGCTGACGAACCGATTCTATGTAGGGTAACGACTCGATATCACCCACGGTTCCTCCAATCTCCGTAATCACAATATCAAATTTGCCTTTGGATCCGAGAATCTTGATACGCCTTTTGATCTCATCCGTTATATGCGGGATGATCTGAACGGTTTTACCCAGATAATCACCCTTGCGCTCCTTATTGATGACCGACTGATATACCCGTCCGGTTGTTACGTTGTTAGACTGGGAGGTTGGAACATTTAAAAACCTTTCATAGTGTCCTAAATCCAGGTCTGTTTCAGCCCCGTCATCCGTCACATAACACTCACCATGCTCATAAGGATTCAAGGTTCCCGGGTCAATATTAATATAGGGGTCCAGTTTCTGTATGGTAACCGAGAAGCCCCGGGCCTGCAGAAGCTTTGCTAGTGAACTGGAAATGATCCCCTTACCAAGTGATGATGTAACACCTCCGGTTACAAAAATATACTTTGTCTGTTTCGCAGCCATTATGGTTAGAACGTCCAGTTTAAGCCAAGTGAAGGCATAAAGGGAAGCTGGTCAACCCTCTCATACCGGATCCTGTCAAAATAGAAGATGTTGTTACGGTCGTAAACATTGGTTATACTGAGGGTAATTTCCAACTCGGTGTCACCACCGGTCGGAATCAGCTTTTTAAGGTTAACATCCAATCTATGGTAGTAAGGCAGCCTGCCCTGGTTGAGCGGTCCGTAAACGATACCCAACTCACCGTTAACCCTTGTATAGTCAGTATTGATTCCATCATGGAACGGAATCTTCTCATAGAACCCTTGAGTCTGGGTAAAAGGAAATCCGGAACCCAGGTTCCACCGGGTGCTGAACTCCCAGGTGAGGTCTTTCCCGAAGGTATAGGAGCCAACGAGGTTGACATTGTGCCGACGATCGAAATGTGGCGGATATTTAATTACTCCGTCATACCGCGTAACCCAGCCCAGGGAATAGGTAGCCCACAAATAAATGCGCTTGTAGTCATATTTCAGCAAAAAGTCGATACCATAGGCTTTTCCGGTTTCAATAATAAAGTCTTTCCTGAGGTATTCGGGCTTATCCTGGTTTTCACCTGTATCATCATACAATTTGTTCCTGTTGATGTTAGTCAGCTGGGTATTGTCCTTAATATAGGTCTCAACGTTAAGGTTCAAACGGTTGGTAAGATCAAATTCGAACCCCAGAATGGCATGATTTGACTTTTGTAGCTTGGTGTTAATCAATTTACCGTCAAACTCCTTTTGCAGGTTTTCAGGTCCTGAAAGAAATCCGTAAAACAGGTTTACCACATCACGGTCAGAGTTAGCGGCTATCAGGTTTTGAGAATACATGCCTGCTGCCAGCTTAATTCTGAAATTATCGCTCAGGTTATACTTGAAACCCAAGCGGGGTTCCGGGGAAGCCTCGCTAAGTGATGCATAATAGTGCAAACGAAAACTCGGTTCAATCAGGAACTTGCCAATTGTCATTTTATATTTCACAAACCCTGCAAGTTCAGTAGTAAACTGTTGCTGGGTAATCTTCCTTCCAACCGAATTAAAATAGTTGAAATTGGTGTTGAAGCCGAGAGTTTCAATACCATATTCGAGCTGATCCTTTCCGAAAAAATAGACAAACTCAAGGCCAACGTTAAATCCGTCGATCGAACTTTCTCTTGGCTGCTGTTCAGCTTCATTCATCTCAATCAGGTACCGTGAATAGGCAATGTTGGCCTTAATCAAGGCGGGGTAATCGCCAGGTATCAATACCACATTGGATCCCACGCCGAATGTATTCCATCCGATATCGGTGATATTCCGGTAAGTTACGTGGTCCATGAAATTGAATCCAAAGAAGTTAACCTTGCTTCCGTTCTTGGCGTTAATGGACACTTTACCGTAGATATCGGTGAAATTGAAGGGTAATCCCGATGTATCGATATAGGAATAAAAGACTTTCGATGACTGTTCAAGGAAGGAGTGCTTGGCAGTCAGAACAAATGAAACGGATCCGTCGTCTTCGTTTTTGGCTTTTTTTATTGGTCCTTCCAGAAGGGCTTTCGCCATAAATGTGCTGGCTGAGAACTTACCGGATAGCCGGTTCTTGTTTCCGTCCCGGGTGGTTATGTCCATGATGGATGAGATTCTACCTCCGTAGTTGGCACCGAAACCGCCGGTATACACATCCGCCATCTTAATAATGTCGGTATCAAATACTGAAAACAGTCCAATGGAGTGAAAGGGATTGTAAACGATCATTCCGTCGAGGAGAACCTTATTCTGGATGGGCGCCCCACCCCTGATGTACAGCTGACCACCCTGGTCACCGGTAAAAACAACCCCTGGAAGCACCTGGAGATACTGAGCCAGGTCCGGCTCACTACCGATTGTCGGAATCTTCTCCATCTGCTTAGGGGTCACTTTAACCACCGAAGTCTGAACCTGGGTCTTGCTCTGCTGCCGTTCCCCGGAAACCACTACTTCTCCGATCTGTTCTACCTGTTCTTCAATGTATAACTTGTCATTGATGACTTTATCGGCCTCAATCACAATATCTGTTACCAGCTTCTTGTAGCTGATCGCCTGTGCGACTAACTGATATTTGCCGGGTGGAACCCTGCTGATATTATAAAAGCCATTAATATCCGAAGCTGATCCCATCGTGGTACCTTCGAGGTAAACGTTGCAGCCAATTACGGGTTCTCCGGTTTTCTTATCGTAAACGACTCCACGGATGGTTCCGGTTTGTGCAAATCCGGAAAGGCCAGACATCAATCCCCACACTGAGATGACAAGAAGAAATCTTAAAGCTTTCATGGTTAAATTTTGAGGTTTAGGATTCAAAACGGTCCAACATGTCAATTTTGTCCTTTAAAAGCTGAACCTTCTCCTTGGCCTGGAGTATTTTGCTTTCAACTTCCCGGATCAGGGATTCTGATTTCTGCGACTTGGCAAAGAAGCCGATATTATTCTCCCAGAGAACGATATCGCTTTCCATTTGCTTCAGTTTATTCACCAGTTTTTCTCTTTCGGACGAAATCCGGTTTCTATTTTTGGGGGATTGAACAAAGTTATCAACTTTTTGCTTATATCGTATAATTTCTTTTTGAGGTTCGTCAACTTCGAGCTGATTAAAAAGTTTGTGAAGGCCTTCCCTGAAATCACGCTGTACCTCATCCTTCTTATCCAGCGGAACATGCCCTATTGAGGTGAACTCCTTCTGAATATCCTTTAGAATGCCAAGATCATGGGAGTGATCATCCGTCAGGCTGAAATTCCTGACTTTCTCAATAAGTTCCTGCTTCTTCTTTAGGTTTTCAACCTGTTCAGTATCCTGTGAACTAAAGAATTCCGATTTCCTCTTGAAGAAAGCGTCACACGCGGCTCGGAACCGGTTCCAGAGCGCATCAGAATATTTGCGTGGGATAGGGCCAACTTCTTTCCATTTTTTCTGAATAATCACCAGTTCATCAGCGGTCTTCCGCCATTCCGTGCTATTCATCAGGGATTCCGCCTGAACACAGAGGTCGGTCTTTAATTGCAGGTTCTCATGCTGATCATCGCGGTGACGTGAAAAGTACTCGCGCTTGCGGTTGAAAAACTCATCGCAACCGGCTCTGAACCTGTCGTATATCTTATTGTTATCCCTGCGAGGAGCGAAACCGATGCTGCGCCACATCCGCTGAAGATTAACAACTTCCTGCGACAGGTCGTTCCAATCTTTCGGATTGGTCACCTCTTTCTTAAGAATTTCGTCGATCTGATCACAAAGGTGGTTCTTGGCATCCAGGTTTTTCTTCTGTTCATCCTTGAGATTCAGATAGTAATCCTGATGCTTTTTATTAACCTGATTGGTAGCTTCGCGGAACCTCTCCCATATTTCATCCTTCTTTTCAATGGGTACAGGACCAATTTCGCGCCATTGAGAATGCATCTTCTGGAGTTCGCCGAAAGCCTTGATCACTGAAGGTTCAAGCAACAATTCCTCCGCACTTTCACAAATCTGAATCTTTTGTTCAAGGTTCTTCTTCAGGTCGAGGTCCCTGAGCTCCTTATTTATTTTGATGTAGTCGTAAAACAACTCAACATGATGGTGATAATTCTCCCAAAGGCTGTGCAATTCGGTCTGGGGAACCGGTCCGATTTCCCTCCACTGATGCTGGAGTTCCCTGAATTCATTAAAGGTGCGGTTAAGTGATTCCTGCGTATTCAAAAGATGCTTTATCTGATCAATAATATGCAGTTTTTTCCTCAGGTTTATGTCTTTCTCCTCTTCCAAAACCTTGGAGAATTCGCTTCTCCTGACCCTGAACTGTTCATAAAGAATCTTGAATTCATCCTCAAGAGGGTCTGGTGCAGGCTTGAATTCCTCCTCAGCGCCGCCTTCGCTCAGAAATTTTTTCAGTTTCTCATCGGACTCCTGATTAAGCCTGCGGTAGAAAGTGGAACGTATATTCTCAACATCGCGGGAGATTTCCTGAATGGTCCGCTGACTAAGCAGCAACCCCAATGCATCTATCAAAGCCTGGCGGGTATAACCGGAATAATCCACATGGATCGGAGGTATTTCATTGCTGACTCTCTCCGAGGATATTTCCAATTCAGGACCTGCCGCTTCCGGTTCCGTCATTTCCGGTTCTTCCCTTTCAGTTTCGGCAACTTCCGGTTCCGTCATTTCCGGTTCCTCCTTTTCAGGTTCGGCAACTTCCGGTTCTATCAGTACCGGTTGCTCCTCTTCTGGTTGGGCCTCTTCCGGTTGGTCCTCTTCGGGTTCATTTGCATCAGTTTCCACCGGTTCTGTCTCAAGCAATTCCGCAACCGATTCTTGTTCTTCCTCCACACCTGTTTCAGCCGCCTCTGGCTCTGTAACTTCAGGTTCAGCAAATTCTTCTTTGGGGAGTTCAGCTTCAGGTTCCTCCGCAGGAACCTCCTCAACCGGAGTGTGGATTTCTACAGATTCAGAATTCTGGTTTTCTAATGTTGCCTGGGTTGGCAACTGCTCATCGGTGGGCTCGTCTTTCTTAGTCATTTTACGCGTTTTAAATCTAACAATACCTCAGGAAACCTGAGTTGTTCATTCGAACAGAAACCGGGCACATGCCCAGATGCACACAAGTGGACAAAAATACCGAAATTTTAATAAAAAAAGCCATCTCTGCCCGGAGATGGCTCTCACATATAAACCAATACTGATTAAGCAATCTCGATTTGTCGGGCTGGCTGAGTTTTGGCTTCTTCCCTCTTGGGTATTTCAATGATCAAAATACCACTTTCATAGCGTGCAGTGACATGATCCGAATCCACCCACCTCGACAAACGAAAGCTCCTTGTAAAGGGATTGATCGAGAATTCCTGTCTTGCATAACGCTCGTTTTTGGATTCATCGGATCCGGCAGCAGCATAGGAAACAGTAAGCAGCTGATCTTCAACACTGATACCGAAATCTTTTTTGTCCAACCCCGGCACCGAGAACTCGATTCTGAAAGTGTCAGGAGTTTCGATAATGTTGGCCGGAGGTACCTGCCGGTTAACTGCAGAACCTTCCCTAACGGTCCAGAAAGCATTAAACAAATCGTTAACGTCCCTGTATGCAGATCTTTGCTGCATGCAGTCCCTGTTGTTTACTCTTACAAGTGTCATGGTAATTATCTCCTTTTTAAATTAATTTCTGTTGATTAACAACCGTTCAAACCTCATACCACCGCGAATATATGTCATTTTGTCACTATTGAACTTATCTTGATAAGACTATTTGACAGTACTCCGCACCTGCCGGTTACAGGAACAGCGCTATATTTGCAGATAAAAACCCCTGAAATGCGTATAGACATTATAACAGCGGTTCCGGAATTACTTGCGGGTCCCTTCGACCACTCCATCATTAACCGTGCCCGTCAGAAAGGGATTGTTGATATCCGGATCCACAATCTCAGGGATTACGCAACGGATAAGCATAAAAGTGTTGACGACTATCCATTCAGCGGTGGCGGGGGCATGGTGATGACCATTGAACCGATAGACCGGGCCCTGTCGGCCTTACGATCAGAATTAGCTTATGATGAAGTGATTTATACCTCTCCCGATGGAGAACTGTTTTCTCAGAAACTGGCCAACCGTCTGTCATGCCTCAATAATATCATCATCTTGTGCGGCCATTACAAAGGTATCGACCAACGGGTTCGCGACCACCTGATTACCAAGGAGATTTCGATAGGCGATTATGTCCTGACGGGAGGCGAACTGGCGGCTGCCGTTATGGTTGATGCCATCGTCCGACTGATTCCCGGAGCCATGTCGGATGAAGAATCGGCCCTTACCGACTCTTTTCAGGACGATCTTCTTGCCCCTCCGCTTTACACACGGCCTGCCGAATACAAAGGATGGCGTGTTCCTGACATCCTCCTGTCGGGTAACGACCGGGAAATTGAAAACTGGAAATTGGAAGAGTCAATTGAACGTACAAAGAAGTTGCGACCCGACCTTTTAAAAGATTAACTTCTTCCGCATACCAAGGAGAATGAGCAATTTTTGCACAAAGACTCATTCGCAGTCTGAGAAAAAGGCAGATCAGCATTGAAGAGGTCGTTGAACAGCTGGCTAATAAAAGCATTGAACTCTTCACGTATCAGGTTAAATTCCAAAGGCATCTTATCAAACCTGATTCGGGTTTCGGGATCCCCGGCCCGTAACCGGATAAAACGGAACAATGAAGGCTGAATGGTTCCTGAAAAATCTGTTGACCTGAGGAATAGTTCCGAATAGAGAAGTACCTGAAAAATCTCCTTGCGCCTTTGTGTCTTGGCTCCATTGAACAAATCCTCAACCGCGGAAAAACTCAATTCACAACTTCCTGTCTTATAGTCAATGATCCTGATCCCGGATCCAACAATATCGATTCGGTCGATTACAGCTTTAAAATTTACATGGAACAATTCTCCATTTAGTTGTTGAGGCAAGCTCATTTCAATCACCTTTTCAATTCCAATAATCTTATCCGGAGCATTCAGGCTATCGTTCCGCAAGGTTTCTACCAAAAACTCCCTGGCCACGATCAAGGCCAGCTGATCCTTGCCCGGATCCGCCATGAACCCCGGTTTTTGGAGCAAATCAGTATAAACATCCTGAAGCAGGGCATCAATTTGTTGAGTTTTACTCAAGAGCACCTTGTACCACTGTGAATCCGGAGCCGTCGAGCTCTCCGCAAAAGGTTTATAGAGCTGCTCGAGCGCCCGGTGCAACAGCTGACCGAATCCCTTCGGCTCAGATGGAGTACCCGAATCATCAGGCTCCCGCCAATTATAAATGTACTTGAAAGCAAATCTGAGGCTGCAATCCAGAAAATCATTAAGTGCGCTGGCTGACAATTTCCTGCCAGAACCGGCATTGACATATTCCATCAGTTCACTTTGCACAACTCCCGACTTATTTATGCTGATGGGTGTCTTGCGGGTTGCTATAACCGCTGCTTTTTCCTGAAGTACCGTAACCGGAATTGGAGAATCGAACTCTAACTGGCTGATATACCTGCTTTTTTCGCCTGAACGGATAACCTCGTCCATCTGTCCGGTTGTATAAAACAGTGTTACCGTGCCAGCCCGCTGAATCAGCCGGTAAAAATAGTAGGCATACATGGCATCGCGGTTTTCCGCAGTCGGCAATCCGAAGTACCGGCGCAGGGAGTAAGGAATTAATGACCCCGGTAAGCCTTTCGAGGGCCAGATCCCTTCATTAAATGAAAGTATGTAGATTCTTTCGAAATCTAAAAGGCGGGTTTCAAGTATTCCGGAGACCTGGTTAATAGCCTGATGGTCTGATTGTAGTGTGATTTTCGTGCTGCGGGAAAACCTGTCCAGCAATTTCCTGAGGCCTTTTGAATTGATATCCAAACCGGTAGACAGTTTCAGGGCATTAATACGGTCGATTTGCCCGGAAATCAATTTAAGGGCAGCTTTCTCAAGTGGCTCCAGTTCATTCACTATGGCATTCAACTTATCACGCAGATGTGCTAACCGGTCAGTTGGCATTACACGGGTGTCGAACAAACCTGAAAACCCGGGTTCAGAAAGGCCAATCAGCTTAAACCAGGGATCTCTGCTAAAATCGGATATCAGATTCCGGTCCAACTCATTTGAGAATCCTAAATCACTAACCCCTTCTGACATTGCTAAATAATTCCTGAAAAAAGAGGCAGCCCGGGTTGTTGCCAAAGGAAAGCCTGAAGTAAAATTCACCTCCCCGGAGCCCGGATTCCAGGCGCTGATCAGGTCGGGCAGGAGTGATTCGTCAGAAAGAACGATTAAGGTTGGCAATCCTCCCGAATTCCCAATATCCGACACAAGGGTCTGGACCTGACCCGTTCCGGATGTTAAGGGCATAATTCGGAGCCGGCCGGAATCCACGCCATAATCCGAATAAAAATCAGGTCTTTCCTCAGAATAGGGCTTAAAGGAAGAAGGTGGACTGAATTGATCCAGGTATTTACTGATAAAGCGACCGGCTTCATGATGCCTGCCCAGGTAAAAAGGATGATAATCC
>MEOR01000134.1:0-5434 GCA_001769295.1 Bacteroidetes bacterium GWF2_49_14
TAGGTTGGAAAGACTTATTGAACCACAACCTTTTGAATTTTTACTTCGGTTCCGTTATTGACACGGACGAAATAAACGCCTTTTGCGAATTGGCTGTCAATGGTTTCGGTGTGTTCTTTGGAGTTGGAAACGCGGTTGGTATAAATAACCTGTCCCTGCATGTTAACTACGGATATTTCCATGGTTGCGTGTACCCTGTTGGATACAGAAACCGTGAACTTTCCGTTAGTCGGGTTCGGGAAAACGCTGAATGAAGAAGTCAGGGATTCACTTGGAATACCGGTCGTGACACCATTGTTAAAGGTGTTGTTCAATACGTTCCAGTAGCGTACAACATAATTTCTGTGAAGGTTACCCGTTGTGGGGTAAGCTTCTTCAATACCGTTAACCCGATATTTATACTCCAGATTTTTATTAACCGATAGTGCATCAACCGTAACCGTATAAATTCCGTCACCGTCAGCATCGGCCATATCAGCCGTGCCCGACCAGGATGCAGCAAAGCCAACCACGTCAACCTTATCGGTTCCCGGGTGAAATTCACCGTTGGCGATGTGCTTGGTTAGGTTTACATTGAAGGTAACAGGTGCCTGGGTTGGGCCACCCGTTTTATTGAGGTTGTATCCGATCATGAACAAGGGTGCTCCTGCCAGGCCAGTCCAGGTACCACCAACTGCATAATATTGTGTGCAACCACCGAATTTCGTCGAGAGGTCCCTTCCAACATTCATCCCCTGTGTTCCGTTCGGCCGGTCAGCCCTGACGCCCCACATTCTGACGCATGTTTTATAATCACCGGGCAGCAGAAATTCAGCTTCGCCGTCTTTTGCAACCGGCAGGGTAACCCAGCTGTTCCGGTAGGATGAGTCCATATCGGTCACATCGGTGGTAATAAACTCTTCCCATACCTCATCGATGTATTTCATCAGAACAAACTGGAACTGAGGAGTTTCAGCGGCAGTAAACCCGGCGATATAGGCAGTCATCGAATTAATTTCTGCGGGGGCATAGAGATGGTAGTCCACAGTAACCATGTCACCTGCGTTTCCCCCGCCTGTCCATCCACCGGTATTGGTTGAGGTTTCAGCTGAGAAGTCGGCACGATGTCCAAGAGTGTCATTAACGGTAAAGCGATAAGATGCTGCGTTATTGGTAGGTACTTCATCGGTAGCATCAAAAACTGACGAGTAATCCATGCGATAATCTCCATAATCACTTGCCAGCCAAGGAGTTGCAATGTTTTGCGAATCGCGCTCAAGTGACCAGATTGTGTTTCCAGCGGAAAGTTCGTTAACGATTTCGGTACCGTTTTTCAGGATTTTGAGATTCAGCTTGTTGTTTTCTGCATCATCTTTCCCATTATTGAGAAAAGCAGCCTTGAAGTACAGGTCGCCGACTTTTCCTGAGGTTTCACCGTCCATGCCCATCTGGCTTAATGGCCAGTAGTTGATTTGGCCGATGGATGCACCGAAGCCGCCGTCGAAATCCAGCCAGTAATCTTCCATAACTACGTCATTGGAATAGGCTTCGGCAAGTTTAAGATCATCGATCATCCAGAAATAATACTTCATTCCCGACATGTAAATACGGATCTGAACGGTGGATAAACCAGCGGCCACATCCGAAATGTTGACTTCAACATTGCGGTATTTTTCAGGTGTAAAGAGGTTACCCGCAACGCCATACAGAACATCATATTCGGCCCAATGCACGCCGCCATCGTTTGTTACAAGCATTTTAAGATTGTAATTGCTGCAGCAAAGCCTGTAATACTGGGTGAATTTCACTACCACCGAAGATTTGGAAGAGCAGTCGATCGGTGGAGTCTGAATATAGGTATCGGCAACAATTGTAGTTACCAATCCGTCACGACTGTTGTATTCATCCATTGGGACTGCGATGAAGCCATCCGATCCGGTTGCAAAAAAGGAAGGAGCAGACACAGTGGTAAAGTTCCCTTTGATGGTGTCATTCCTCCAGGTCCATACGTTTCCGTTATCGGAAATATCCTTAATCTCCCAACCTGCGGGTAATGACCAGCCGCGGGGTTCGTTCGGATCGGCCCAGTTAAAAGAAGTCTGCCAAAAAACTTCGCCACTTCCTTTCAGAGATCCCGACTGGAAATTCTGTTCAGCGGCCGATTTCTGTTTGAACGGGGCATCCAGCTGACTCTTCGAAACTTGTCCGAAAGCCAGCCCTGTCCCGCATAGTAAAAACAGTGCTAGTGGAAATCTTTTCATGCTATCAAAAAATTAATGGTTGTATCCCGTAAATATAGTGGTTTTCCGTCTTGGGAACCATATGCAGGGGCATTAACATTTTTTAACCAAAAAAAAGGTATGTATCGCATGGTGGACCTTACTTTTGCCTGAAACCCAGGATGGAAATGACAGAGATTCTTGAAGCGTGTCAAACTTGCCTCGAAACTGCCGGATCGGTATTTAAGGATCTGCCGCAGGAGGAGAAGGATCGCCTGGCCCGGTCACACACTTCCAGGTTTTACCGGAAAGGCGAGCTTATTTACCGCGAAGGTGAGAAGCCCAATGGGATCTTATGTCTTGCCAAGGGCAAGGTTAAGATCTTCAAGGAAGGAATCACAGGGAGGGAACAGATTATAAGACTGGCCAGGCCTGTCGGTTTTATAGGATACAGGGCTTTTTTTGCTGAGGAGAATTACCGCGCTTCTGCTATGGCGCTTGAAGATTCAGTGGTCTGCCTTTTCTCGAGGGAAGAGATTCTGCTAACCGTTAAGAACCGCCCGGATCTTACGCTTAAGATTCTGAAAACCCTTGCCGGTGAGTTGGGTGTTTCACATTCCCGTACGGTTAACCTTACTCAAAAGCACATACGGGGGCGACTTGCCGAATCACTGTTGTTTCTGCTGAATACCTATGGATTTGAAGAGGACGGGAAGACCATCAGAGCATATCTTTCTCGTGATGATCTGGCAAGCCTGTCGAACATGACGGCTTCAAATGCCATACGGACGCTAACACAGTTTTGCGAGGAGAACATTATCTCCACCGACGGACGGAGAGTGGTGATTCTAAATCGGGCTAAGCTTGAGCATATCAGCGAGATAGGCTGATTATTCAAACAGGAATACCCGCTTAACCCGTGCCGGGACAGAGGTCAGCACTTCATAGGGTATGGTGTTGAGAATTTCCGACATTACCGTGACCGGATTCTCCGGCCCGAAAACCACCACTTCATCCCCTTCCCCTGCGTCGGTGCCGGTTACATCAAGGAGGGTCATGTCCATGCATATATTCCCGATAGTTGTAACGGCTTCCCCTTTTATCATCATCCTGTAATTCCCGTTTCCAAGCCTTCTGTCAATTCCATCGGCATACCCGATCGGAATGACCGCTACCCTGGCGGACTTTTTGAGGGTGGTAAGCCTGCCATAGCCAACGGTCTCCCCGGCAGGCAAATCATGCACCTGGGAGATGATAGTCCGTAAAGTTGCTACGGGACTGAGCCCGGTTTCCTCCCTCGCGCCATATCCGTATAATCCGATCCCTAGCCGTACCATATCAAACCGGGCTTCCGGGAACCGCCTGATTCCGGCACTATTCAGAATATGTTTTTTAAATGGGTACCTGCAATGTGCTGACAGGGTTTTGCAAGCCTCTTCAAACCTGGAAATCTGGAGCCGGGTGAAATCATCGGCAGCCGGGTCTTCGCTTGCCGAAAGATGGCTGAAGGCGGTCCGGATAAATACTTCAGAGTGTACAGCCATGAAATCTCCCAACAGCGCCGCTTCATCGGACTGAAATCCAAGCCGGTGCATGCCCGTATCAAACTTCAGGTGACAGGCTGCCGGTGCACCGCCGAATTCACGGGCAGCCCGCGAAAATGCCAGCAGACCGGTCCAACTGTAAATTTCAGGTTCAAGGTTGTGATCGATCAGGATATCCGATTGCCGGTAATCCGGATTCATTACCATAACAGGAATGCCGATGCCTGCCTTTCGTATTTCCACCCCTTCGTCGGCAAAAGCTACGCCGAGGTAATCCACACGCTCATGTGCAAGGAACCGCGCGATCTCAATACCTCCGCTGCCATATGAAAAGGCCTTCACCATTACCATGATCGCGGTTCCAGGATTCAGGCTCTGTCTGTACATGGTGAGATTGTGCCTTACATCTTCCATCCGGATCTCAAGGGTTGTAGAGTGGATCCGGGCTTCCAGAAGCCTGCTGATGGCCTCAAAGGTGAAGGGGCGGGCTCCTTTCAGAAGGATTGCCTCATCATGGAACTCATCGGGGTTAAAATTGCTGATAAAGTCCCAGGTTGACAGCCATGTCTGCACAGGGACCGTGAAACAATCACGGTTTGCATGAATGGCCGGTCCAATGCCGATGATCCTATGGATTGCCCGGCCTTCAAGTAGCCGGTTGATTCCCGCATATAATTCCGGTCCGGGCAATCCGGTTTGAAGAATATCAGACAAAATTATGGTTTTCCTGACCTGGTATGTCTGTTGGAAAAGAATATCCAGAGCAATTTTAAAAGCTTGTAAATCAGAATTATAGTAATCGTTGATCAGGGTGCAACTATTAATTCCCGCTTTTTGCTCAAGCCTCATCTTAACCGGCTCAAGGGCCAGGACTTCCCTTTGGATCTGGTCGGTGTTGAGTCCCATCACCAGGGTTATCAGCCAGATATGCATAAGATTCTCAACCGAGGCTGGGTCGGTAAAAGGAAGGATCAAGGTGACCGGCTTCCCCCGATAGAGGGCTTTCACCGTAGTTTTGTGGGCGGATATAATTTCATCAGTAATCCTGAGTGCAGCATCGTTGTATCTTGACCATGTCAGGAGTTCAGCACCTGATCCCGATTTTTTGATTTCCTGATCGATCAGCTGATGGTCGAGGCAATAAAAAAGCTTTATGCAGTTACTGAAAAGGATGAGCTTCTCCTTGATTTTTTGCTCTGTTCCCGTGAAGTTTTCCTGGTGTGCATCCCCGATGGTTGAAAACAGGCCCCAATCCGGATTCAGGACTGATACGAGTTTTTCCATTTCACCGGGTTTTGAGATACCGGCTTCCAGTATGGCATAATCATCGGCGGGATTTACCGACAGAACCGAGAGAGGTACACCAAGCTGGCTGTTGTAAGATTTCGGGCTTTTGCTGACCCGGTAAAATCCAGACAGAATCTGGGCGAGCCACTCTTTTATAATCGTTTTTCCATTGCTCCCTGTGACGGCAATCAGGGTCCCGGATAGTTGATTCCGATGATTGCGGGCCAGTTTCTGCAAGGCCTCCAGTGGGTTTGGGTTTAAAAGAAAAACAGAATCTTCCAGGCCAGGGAAATCCTCAGGAATTATTGTGACCAGAAAACCCCTGATCCCCATGGCATAGGCCTCTTGGGTATAACGGTGCCCGTCGTGATTAGGACCTTTGAGAGCCACAAAAAGAGTATCGGC
>MEOR01000134.1:5447-9123 GCA_001769295.1 Bacteroidetes bacterium GWF2_49_14
CTTCGTGTATCGGTGCAGATATGTCGGATTGAGAGTTCACCCGAACCGATCAGTTCAGAGCCTGTCAGGGATGCAATTTCTTCACAGATGATAGGTGTCATTATATAAAACGGCGCCTGATGACAGTTAGAAAATCCTTAGATACCGGACTGCTTTTGTCCCAGGAGAAATGATCCGTGAGATATTTCTGAGCAGCCTCCCAGGATGAGATGCTGTTAAGCAGGGAGACCGTTGTTTTAAAGGACTCGGAATCGTTTCCAAAAAGTTCGCGTGTGAACAGGAATCGGTCGTTTATCGCAATTGCCGACCAGATGTCAGCTACCGGTGTTTCTGTAATTGAGGATGCAAGGTCCTGAATGGGCTTTTGCTTTCGGAGCGCATCATTTAGGCTTTCTTCTCTCTGAAAATGAACAGTATGGGATTGTGTCTCCTGGACTGTTGGCTTTGGGCGCGGAGGTACAGCAGGGGTTGGCTTAACGGGAACCGGCTCTTCAATGACAGTGGGTTTTGGTTGTGATTGAACCGGTTCCGGAGAAAGTACGGGCGCCTTAAAGAACAGGGGAGGTTCAACCAGGGCTTCCTGCTCGCCTGGATGCTGGAATTCCTTCTGATTTTCGGGCTGTTTTTCCGGTTCCTGCTTTGGCTGGGCCTGGACCTGAGCCTGAGGATGCTGCCGGTCTTCATCCTGTTTTTCCCTTATTATCTTACTTTTTGAAAGGATTGGCTTATGTGATCCTTCATCAGCAGCATCCCCGGCCATCCGGATAATCCGTTCATAGAGGTCTCGCGTCTTTTTTAACAGCAGATCAAAATCGATAGGATGAATCTGTCCGGATTTCTCCATCCAGTCGATGGTGTTTTCGATTTCTGCGATTTTGTCCCTCAGACTGTTTATGATTGTTTGGTTGTCCATAATTCTCATATTTTTGTAAAAATAACGATCAAAAATTAAAACTGTTATTGGACCGTTTTTTCTTTCCGGAAACCAGCAGAAAAGTTGCTGCTCCCAGAGGATGGATTGAGGTGGTCTGCGGGTCAATGTTTTCCGGCAAAACCGAAGAGCTGATCCGTAGGTTGAACCGCGCCAGGATCGCCCGGCAGCGGGTGGAAATATTTAAGCCTATGATTGACACACGGTATTCGGTGGAAGATGTTGTGTCACATGATGCCAAAGCCATCCGGTCCACACCCGTACCTTCTCCCCGGAATATCCTCCTGATGACCAGTGAGGTAGATGTTGTCGGGATCGACGAGGCGCAATTTTTTGATTCGAGCCTTGTGGACGTATGCACTGATTTGGCCAATCAGGGTGTTCGGGTCATTGTAGCCGGCCTCGACATGGATTTCAGGGGGAACCCTTTTGGTCCGATACCGGCCCTGATGGCTATTGCCGAATATGTGACAAAAGTACATGCCATCTGTATAAACTGCGGCAACCTGGCCCATTATTCTCATCGGAAAGGCCTGTCAGATCAGCTGGTAGTACTGGGCGAGCAGGATATTTATGAGCCTTTGTGCCGTAATTGTTACAATGAAGAAAATCACTCCTGATGACAGATCGTGATGTCAGACTTTATATTGTTCCTACCCCGATCGGCAACCTTGCGGATATTACCTACCGGGCGGTCAAAGTACTGAATGAGGTGGATTTTATTCTGGCCGAAGACACACGAACCTCCGGGACCCTGCTTAAACGGTATGAGATTCATAAGCCTATGGTAGCACATCATAAATTCAACGAGCATAAGTCTGTTCAGCGGATCGTTGAACGCCTGGCCTCAGGCGAACGTGCTGCCCTGATCACCGATGCGGGTACCCCGGGAATTTCTGATCCCGGCTTTCTCCTGACACGGGCCTGTATCCAGGAAGGGGTCGAAGTTGAATGTCTCCCGGGTGCCACAGCCCTGATCCCTGCCCTGGTAAATTCAGGTTTTCCCTGTGACCGGTTTATTTTTGAAGGATTCCTCCCAGTTAAGAAAGGCCGGCAAACCCGGATCCGCGAACTTGCTTCGGAAGGCCGAACTGTGATTCTTTATGAATCACCGATGCGCCTGGCTAAAACGCTTCTTCAACTTATTCCTGCGTTCGGTGAGGACCGCCGGTGCTCCGTTTCCCGTGAATTGTCAAAAATGCATGAAGAAACCGTTCGCGGAACATTAACTGAAATTGCCGCATGGGCAGGGAGCAAGACGATGAAAGGTGAGATAGTTTTGGTCATTGAGGGGCGATAGTTGAATGTTGGTGACACGTGACGCGTGACGCGTGACGCCTGCTTGTCACGGGTCACGGGTCACGCGTTACGAGAATCACGTTTTCTGCTTCTTCTTCTTCGCCGCCGGAAACAGCACATTGTTGAGGATCAATCGATAGCCGGGAGAGTTGGGATGTAACGACAAATCCGTGTGTTCATCGCCAACAAGATGACTGTAGTCCTCCGGGTCATGACCACCGTAAAAGGTCCAGGTTCCTTTTCCGAATTCACCGTGAATATACCGGGTTTCATTGAGTGACTTGTTTTCGCCCATAATGAGGGCGGATGGCTTTATGTAATCTTTAATAAATGAGGTTGTTTGCCCCATAAATCCCTTTATGATCCGTGTATGATTCTGGCAGAGCATTGTTGGGACCGGGTCCCATTTTGCAGAAAAGTCGAAAAGAGTGAAATAGTCCTGATTTTGTGCGATCCGGCGTGATTGGGTTGCATCTATGGTTGAGAATTCGTATTCCAGGGGATCTTCAATCAGTTTAAAATTCTGGAATGCGAGGGTTTGGCTGAAATCGAGCTTATTGTTCATGTCAGGATCGGCAGGGTCACCGTCATACATAGAAGCGCAAATGTCCACATCCTGCGCTGAGAGAGCAATATCAAAGGAATCGGCACCCGAGCACATGGAAAACAGAAATCCCCCGTTTCCGACATACCCCTTTATGGAAAGGGCAACATACAGTTTCATTCTCGAAACCTTTTCAAAACCATTTTTTAATGCTGTTGTCTGGTTGTCGGCTACCTCTTTCTGGTACCAGGCCATGTGGTTAAAGGTTTTGTAGAACTTCCCGTATTGTCCGGTAAAATCCTCATGATGAAGGTGGAGCCAGTCATAGTCTTTCAACCTTCCTTCAATGACATCAGTGTCATAGATCAGGTCATAGGGAATTTCGGCATACTCCAAAGCCAGCATAACCGCATCATCCCAGGGTTGTTTGGTGTCAGGGGCATAAACCGCGATCCGCGGGGCCTTTTCCATCTTGATCACATCCATGTTAATGTCTGGCCTGGCAATTTCTTCCAGGATTTGAAATCGCATGGCGTCGGGGATCAGTTCGATGGTTACCCCCTTTAGCATGCATTCCTGCGTAAGGCCTTCATAATCGGGAATCAGGAAGCTTCCTCCCCGGTAATTCAGCAGCCATTCCATCACAATTCCCTTTTGCAGGGCTGAGTAGGCGACCCCATATGCCTTAAGATGGTTCGGCTGGTCCTTGTCCATTGGGATTAGTCCGTAAGAGGCCCGGGCGCTGAGGGGTATTATCAGTGTCAGACAAAAAATCAGCGAAATCCGGTGTAGAAACCTGTCAGAAAGCATCGGTATAGTCTGGAGGCATGTTTTGCTTGTTCATCCGGGACTCATATTTTTTCATGGAGCCATTGTCGGGCACTTCAAAAACCGGGGTAATA
>MEOR01000134.1:9226-20617 GCA_001769295.1 Bacteroidetes bacterium GWF2_49_14
TTCCGTAAGGCCAAAACGCTCGGGACGGTGGATAAAGATGACAATATCAGCATCCTGTTCTATTGCCCCGGATTCCCTCAGGTCCGATAATTGCGGCCGCTTGTCGCCCGACCGGAGTTCAACGGACCGGTTCAGCTGGGAAAGGGCAATGATCGGTATATCCAGCTCTTTTGCAATAGCTTTCAGGGACCTCGATATGCTGCTGACCTCCTGTTCGCGGTTTCCCTGTGAATCAGGTGGTCCGGTCATAAGCTGGAGATAGTCGACTACGAGCAGTTCAATTTTATGTTCCAGTTTCAATCGTCTGGCTTTAGCCCGGAGTTCAAAGACTGAGATGGCGGGCGTATCATCGATAAACATCGGGGCATTAACCAGGCTCCGTAGTTTGATCTCAAGCTGTTCCCACTCGTATTTTTCAAGCCGGCCGTTCCGGATTTTTTCTGATGCGAGTTCGGTTTCGCTGACGATCAGCCGGTTGACCAGCTGAAGGCTCGACATCTCAAGCGAAAAAATGGCGACGGGTTTCTGATGCTCAACGGCCATGTTACGGCACATGGACAGCATGAAGGCTGTTTTTCCCATTGACGGACGGGCGGCAATAATGACCAGATCGGAGGGTTGCCAGCCCGAGGTGATCCTGTCGAGCTTTACGAATCCCGACGGTACCCCGCTTAGCCCAGCCTCTTTTCCTGAGAGCTCCTCGATGCGTTTAAGGGCTTTGTCGATCAGTACATCGATCTTTTGGGTTTCCTTTTTAATATTTCCAAAGGCAACCTCAAAGAGTTCACTTTCAGCAAAATCGAGTAATTCATCAACATCCTGAGTGGAATCAAAGGCTTTTTCCTGGATGTCGGAGGAGACCCGTATCAGCTCACGCTGGATATATTTCTGGGCGACGATTCGGGCATGAAAATCGATATGCGCCGCCGAGGCTACCTTGCCGGTCAATTGGGTTAGAAAATATGGCCCTCCCACTATTTCCAGCTTACCCTGTTTTTTGAGCTCTTCGGTAACCGTCAGGATATCAATGGGCTGAAGATTGATGGAGAGGTTGCGGATGCATTCAAAAATGATCCTGTGCGTCTCTTTATAGAAACAATCCGGTTTCAGAATGTCAATGACAGCAACCACTGCATCACGCTCGAGCATGATGGCTCCCAGAACAGCTTCTTCCAATTCGACAGCCTGTGGGGGGATCTTCCCCAGGTCCTGCATGATTTCCTGAACGCGCTTGTTGGTATCGGTATTTTTTTTCTGTGCCATTCTATATGAGCCTTGGGGGAGCAAAGATGAACAGAAAAATACGAAAAAAATGGGTTACTTTGGGGTTTGTTGAAAAATCTGAAACACGCTCCATGATTCTGTTTCCCCATGCGAAAATCAATATCGGGCTTTATGTAACCAATAAAAGATCAGATGGTTATCATGATATTATAACGCTGTTTTATCCCATTGGACTGAGCGACATTCTTGAAGTTTTACCAGATTCTTCAGTTCCTCACGGTTCGGTTGATATTCAGCTCACCGGCATCGGGGTGGTAGGGGAGCCTGCAACAAATCTTGTGGCAAAGGCATACCGGCTGATCAGCCGCAAGCATGATATTCCATCCGTCAGGGTTTTCCTGCACAAGCAGATTCCGACCGGAGCGGGTCTTGGGGGTGGTTCATCGGACGGTGCGTGTATGCTACGGGCACTGAATGAACTGTTTAACCTGCAAATCAAAGATTCCGCCATGCAATTGATGGCGCTTGAATTGGGCAGTGATTGTCCTTTTTTCCTGAATCCAATCCCTTCAATCGCCAGGGGAAGGGGAGAGATTCTCGAACCGTCAGCAGTAAGCCTTTCCGGATACCATTTTTATCTTTTCCAGCCGGCCGGCGGGATTTCGACAGCTAAGGCTTACCAGAACGTTTTGGTTGAGCCTGATCCGGACAACTTTGGAGAACGTTGCAGGCGGCCTGTCGAAATGTGGAAGGGTGAATTGTGGAATGGTTTTGAACCGTATGCGATAACGCAGATACCCGCAATAGGATTGATTGTCGAAGAATTGTATAAAAAAGGAGCCATATACTGCAGCCTCACCGGAAGCGGGTCTGCGGTATATGGCCTTTTTAGGGGAGAAGCCGGGATTTCTGCTGAAATTGACCCTTACTTTATCTGGAAAGAGATACTTCCCTGATTATTTGTCTCTTCTCCGGCCGAACCGTTTTTTGCGGACAGCCTTTTCTTCCTTTGGTTCCTTCTCTGCTATTTTGTGGGATTTCTTACCGACAACAGGCAAATCCAGCTCCAGAAGAATTTCGTTTTTCGATACTCTCTGGTCCTCAGCAATATGAATTTTCCTGATGGTGCCGGGAATGGATGAGTACACCCGGTTCCTCATTTTCATGGCCTCCAGTATAAAGAGGCATTTGGAGGGATTGATCTGCTGTCCCTCCTTTACCATGATTTTAACGATGGTGCCAGGGATTTGGGCTGTGATTCTTGTGGGATCTTCAGGCTCAAACTTTTTCCTTGCCAGGAATTTTTGCGTCAGGAGAGTCTGGTAATCCGTCCCTTCATACGAGAAAATTTTAAGGTCTTTGTCTTTTATTTCCATATGTATTCCGATTTTCCGTTACAAGGGGATACACCCGTGCTTACGTTGCGGCTTGGGTACATCTTTGGTTTCCAGTACTTCCAGTGAATGAAGGAGGAATTTCCGGGTTTCGGAAGGCTCAATGACGGCGTCAACGTAACCTTTGGCTGCAGCCACATAGGGATTGGCAAATTTGTCCTTGTACTCCTTAATCTTGATTTTCCGCATCTTCTCAGGATCCTCTGCCGAAGTGATTTCCTTCTTGAAAATGATGTTGGCAGCTCCCTCCGGCCCCATCACTGCGATTTCGGCCGATGGCCATGCGAATACAATATCGGCATTCAGGTGGCGGCTGTTCATGGCTATATATCCGCCGCCATAGGCTTTCCTGAGAATTACCGTAATTCTCGGAACCGTAGCCTCGCTATACGCGTAGAGCACTTTAGCCCCATGCCTGATAACCCCGGCATATTCCTGATCTACGCCTGGCAGGTAGCCCGGTAGGTCAACCAGGGTGATGAGCGGAATGTTAAAGGCATCGCAGAACCGGATAAACCGGGCGGCTTTGTCAGAAGAATCCACATCGAGCACCCCTGCCAGGTAAATCGGCTGGTTGGCGATAAAACCAACTGTCTGTCCATTCATCCTTCCATAACCGATCACAATATTCGGAGCAAAGAGCTCCATGATCTCGAAGAACTCGGAACTGTCGGTAATGGCACGGATCACGTTCCTGACATCATACGGCTGCTTGGGATCAACCGGCACGATATCGTCGATCTTATAGGCGTTCTTTGGGTTCCTGGGCCGCAACCGCTTGGCTTTGTGTGAGTTGTTCCAGGGAATATAGGAGATCAGGGTTTTAATCTGTTCAAAACACTCCTGCTCACTGAAAGAGAAGAAATGTGCATTGCCGGTCATGGTGCTGTGAATCCTCGCACCACCGAGATCTTCCATCGAGATCTCTTCGCCCAGAACGGTTTTGATAACCTCAGGTCCGGTAATGAACATTTTGGAAATCTTGTCGACCACAAAAACAAAGTCGGTAAGGGCAGGGGAGTAAACGGCACCGCCGGCGCACGGGCCTAGAATAACGGATATCTGCGGTATTACGCCGGATGCAAGGGTGTTCCGGTAGAAGATTTCTCCATATCCTGCCAGTGAATTTACGCCTTCCTGCACCCTGGCACCCCCGGAGTCGTTAATTCCGATCAGCGGAACTTTCAGTTTGAGGGCATGATCCATGATCTTGGTGATTTTCCGGGCATGCATGAGCCCCAGGGAACCACCGGCCACTGTGAAGTCCTGTGCAAAAATACAAACAGGTGAGCCATAGATCTTGCCCGTTCCGGTGATCACGCCGTCTCCGGGAAGTTCCTTTTTATCCATGTCAAAGTCCCGGCCTTCGTGCTGGGCAAAGAGGTCATACTCCTGAAAAGAATCCTCGTCCAGAAGAGAAATGATTCTTTCCCTTGCAGTCATTTTACCCATGGCCTGCTGCTTTTTTATTGCAGTTTCGCCACCGCCGAGTAAAACCTGCTCCCTTCGCTCAACCAGCTCCATTGTTTTTCGTTTCAACGACATTGGTTTTAGGTTTGGAGGTTAATAATATTCTGATTATCAGAGAATAATGGTCATTTTGCTACTGATTGCCGGATACAAGGTTACAAAAAAAGAGTCATACGATGTATCGGAACTGCCATTAAAAACAAAACCCCGTATGCCGGGGTTTTGTTTAAGGAGTTATTGGTCAGTTGATTACTTCCTAACTTCAAGAAGTTCAACTTCGAATATCAAAACTACATTGGGTCCGATAGGGCTTCTTGGGGGAGGATTTTGTCCGTAACCCAGTTCGCCGGGGATAAAGAATTTAAATTTAGCACCAACCGGCATCAGCTGAACGCCTTCTGTCCAGCCAGGAATCACGCCATTGAGCGGGAATTCAACCGGTTCGCCTCTTTCAACAGAACTGTCAAAAACGGTTCCGTCAACCAAAGTGCCATGATAATGAACCTTTACCGTATCAGTTGCTACCGGCTTGACACCGGTGCCTTCACGCATGACTTCATACTGGAGTCCGCTGGCTGTGGTGATAACGCCATTTTTCTTTCCGTTATCGGCGAGGAATTTTTTCCCGTCCTCCTGGTTCTTTTCGGCTTGCTTACCCTGCAAACCGGCGAAGAATCCCTGCAGGATCGGATTGGTCTGTTCAAGGGTTATATCTGTTTCTTCTTTGCTGATGACTTGCTGGAAACCTTTGGCGAAGGCATTGATATTTACCTCGTACATTCCCAGGTCTTTAACGTTGGTGGCCATGGCAATACCGAGGGCATAGCTGGCAGTGTCAAGTTCAGTAGCCAGTTTTACGTTGCCTAGCTTCACGGTCGAGTTTTTCATCTGGTTACATGATGTTAAGACCAGTGCTGTTATGATAAGCAGACCGGCCAGAGATTTTGTCTTCATTCTGTTACATTTAGATTTCCGGCAAAGGTAAACGAATACCCCAATAAAAAAAAGAAGGGGGGAAAGATCCCCCCCTCTTCGGTCACCAGGACAGTTTGGAGTAGGGTTTGTCCTTAAATGGTGAAATCTGTGCTTTCTGGATCATCTCTTTAAACGGAGGCCACGTGTTGGTGAAAAAATCATCAATCCGGACCAGCATTTTATTCAGCTCGATTTCCGCAAGCTCTGCCGCTCGTTTCTGGGTGTCGGACAAGGGGTCAAACCCGTCGGAAATCGCTGACATGGCGCCTGAAACCTTGCTTCTCAGGTTATATTCAGCCCGCTTTGCGCGCTGGTTGTCGGTAACACGAGCCGGGGATATCCGGTTCATGATGGCAGACAGGGTGTCCTGAACCGCTTTGGTTTCCTGCCTCAGGTTTCGAGCCTCTTCCGACCTACCGGTTGGAATCTGCTTGGTGATAAGGTCAACAGCTTCCTGTGCCTGCTGAACGATTTCCATCGCTGCTGTGAGTTTATCAACCTTTTTCTGGAAAGCAAGAACATACTCCTTACGGGTTATAAGGTCCTGCATGTTGTAGGGAACCCGCGGATCTATCTTTACCTCGATCCAGATGGAATCAGAAGAGCCGGCATACGAATACTTGACCATGTAGCTACCCGGGAAAACCGATAAACCGCCCTGCTCCTGTCCTCCGGCCCTTTCCTGGGTGGCACCCGGCTGGCGGAACCCTTTCTCGTCAAGCCGCCAGGAAGCGCGGTTAAAACCAGCGACCGGATAGTCCTGAAGGGTCCGTATTTTGATTCCCTTCGAATCGAAAATCTCTATTCTTACCGGTTCTACATTCCGGGTAGCATTGCCGCCTCCCCGCATACCAAAGCCGCCGAATCCTCCGCGGCCCTGGCCGCCACTGGGTCCTGCGCCGCCACCGGGTCTTCCGGATCCGGCAGCCGGTGTGGCTTCCACGGTTGCCTCAGGTGCTGGCTCCCGTTTGATGGGCTCATTGATGGAATAATTCAGGATCCCCGCCAAAGATTTTGTCTGCCCCGAGAAGTACCCGCTGCCTGCGCCATACACCCCGGCCTGACTTTTTGAATCGATATGATAAGCAACGGGTGACGGGTAAGCATGAATTTTCTGTTCAAGCATCGATGGCCCGTTTCTGGCTATCTCCCTCAGGGGACGAATGTCGTCCAGTATATAGGCTGCACGTCCGAAAGTTCCTATGATCAGATCGTGCTCCCGTGGATGGATTTTGAGGTCCATGGTTGAAACCATGGGAAACCCGCGTGTCCATTTCGACCAGGTTGCGCCTTTATCAATGCTGAGGTACATCCCGTGTTCGGTGCCGAGGAACAGCAGATTTGGAACAACGGGGTCCTGCACCATGCAGAGGGTAAAGCCATTGACTTTCGTATCGTCAACCAGTCGTATCCAGGTTTTGCCATAGTTGGTCGTGTGAAAAAGATAAGCGGCAAAATCATTCTGGCGATAATTATTTATCACCACAAAGGCTTCACCGGCGGTGTGATTCGACACATGTATCTGCGGGATCCAGCCGTTTTTCGGTGCGCCTTTGATGTTCGGAGTCAGATGGGTCCAGGTCTTGCCGCCATCCCGCGTCAGCTGCAGATTTCCGTCATCGGTTCCAACCCATATCTCGTCCGGTGTCAGCGGACTCGGCGTGATGGCAATGATAGTACAATGATTTTCTGCCCCGGTGATGTCGTAAGTCAGCCCCCCGGTTTCATTCTGCTTGAGTTTCTCCGGATCGTTGGTGGTCAGGTCGGGCGAAATCAGCGCCCAATTATCACCGCGATCGCTGCTTTTATGCAGGAACTGACTGCCGTAATAGATGGTGGTTTTGTTGAAAGGATCATGTGCTATTGCTGCATTCCAGTTAAACCTGATTTTGGCGCCATCAGGATGAATGGGCTGGATATCCTTGGTGCCGCCGGTAACCCTGTCGTACCTGCCAATATTGCCGCCTTGCGACATAGCATAACCATACCGGTTGTCCGAGCTGTCGGCAACCACGTCGAACCCATCGCCGCCCATTACTGTAATCCAATGATAATATTGGATGCCACCGCGCTGAAGCACATTCCCCGGTCCTATCCAGGAGCCGTTATCCTGCATTCCTCCATACACATTATACGGGAATTCAAGATCCCAGTTAATATGGTAATACTGAGCCAGTGGCAGATTGGTTACAAACCTCCACGAGCGTCCGCGGTCTTCCGTTATGGCCAAACCTCCGTCATTCCCGTCGATCATGAAGTTGTTGTTCATCGGATTAATGTACCAGGCATGGTGATCGGGGTGAATCCCGCGCATGTTGAAGGATTCAAAAGTCTTTCCTCCATCTTCGGTTTTGGATATGCCGGAATAGAGGTTGTAGACCCGGTCCGGATCCATTGGGTCAGCATAAATCTCATGATAATAGAAGGGGCGGTTGCTTACGTTCTGGTCCGTGGTCATTGACCAGGTGAACCCGCCATCGTCGGAACGGTACATGGCATTTTTACTGCATTCAACCAATGCGTAAATTCTTTTGGCGTTAGCCCGTGAGATTGTCAGACCAATACGGCCGATCTCTCCTTTGGGGAAGCCCTCTTTCTCAGTAATCTGTTTCCAGTTTTTGCCCCCATCCCAGGTGATATAGAGGCCTGATCCGGCACCACCCGATTTCATGAACCAGGGCCAGCGCTGATGTTCCCACATGGCAACCACCAGTTTTTGTGGATTTACCGGATCCAGAACCATGTCGGAGACCCCCGATAAGTCGTTGGTATGCAAAATAAGGTTCCAGGTATCCCCTCCATCAATTGTTTTATATACCCCCCTTTCAGGATGCGACCCCCAGGGAGAGCCTATGGCACCCACGTATACAATATTGGGATTGGTCGGGTCAATAATCACTCGATGTATATTCCGGGTTTTTTCCAAACCCTTCAATTGCCACGTTTTTCCCCCGTCAATGGATTTATATATGCCAAATCCCGAGGTAATGCTATTCCGGGGATTGCCTTCTCCGGTTCCCACCCAGATAATATCAGGATTAGCCTGATAAATATTGATCGCTCCGATGGAAGCAACAGGCTGGTCATCAAATATCGGAGTCCATTCCATTCCACCTGTTTCCGATTTCCATAATCCGCCTGAGGCAGACCCGACATAGATAACAGAGGTGTTGCTCTGGACCACATCAATGGCAGTTATCCTCCCCGACATCCCCGACGGGCCTATTGCACGGGCGTTGAGGCCGGTAAGTTTACTCATGTCAAGTTTCTGGCTGAAACCCGACAAAGCCAATAGCATGAACAGGAATAGAACAAAGGTATTCTTCATGATTCCACGTTTTAGGTTAGATGCTTAACAGACAGCAATTAAGTCAAAAAAAGGGGACCAATCGATCGGAAGTTCCCGATGAAAAGTTAAAAAAAATTAAAAGAGAGGGTGTTATCCCTTACCTGACCAGAATAATCGGAATCCTGTAGTTGAAATCTTTTGCCCGGACCGATATAAAATACTGACCATCAGGGATATTTAGTTTTTTAAGGCTGATTGTGTGACTGATTAACCCGAAATTAGCGCGGATTTTGGCAGGCTTACCGAGCACCCGCCCTGAGTTGTCGAGCAGCCTGACGGTCCATTCTGTATCAAGGTGGCTATTTGCGTTGATATCCAAATGAATCAGATCACTTGCCGGATTCGGCCAGGCTGAAAAAGTCATCCTTTCTTCAACCGGCTGATGCCCGATTCCGGAGCTGATGTTGTCAATGGTCCAGTTAACCTTGCTCAGGTGAACCAAGGTGTGGGAACTATCGCGCATCATGGCGGTAGTGTCAAGAATAAAGCATGAAAGATGGTTTATGCCCGGATTTAGGGAAGTCCGGATTAGCCGGTAGGTGTCGCTGTTATGGTTGACTGTATCACCGTTGAGTATCCAGTTAGTCATAAGGGTATTGGGTTCGGGTTTTAGAAGGTCAAGGCTGAAAATGGTGTCAACTGTAAATTCGAATCCTTCCTCTGCGGGGGTAAAGCTGGTGAGTGGACTAACCAGATCGAGGATTCTGCCGACTGTTGCTTCTGTACAAACCGGACAGAACTGGCGGTTGAGATAGCGCATTTCGCAGTTTTGGTGTGGCCGGTGCCAGGAGGGAGACTCGGTATGGGGGTAAATGCCGGTTTGTTTATAATTGAGCCATCTTTTCCATTTCACCCGACCGGTGTCGGTGATGGCTGTCATATTAATGTTTTCCCTGGCATACTGAGGCCCCGCCCAGTATTCATCCGATAGTCCGCCGAAAGAGTGCCCCAGTTCATGGATGCAGATCTCCGGACCGTCGGTGTGGGTGGTTGAGGTAGCGATCCAGCCTCCTGATCCCCCGTAGCGGCTGTCGTTTACAATCATGAAAACCTGATCATAACTCGGGAAATTGTTTGCGAGAACCGTATTGATTCGGGAAGTGCGGGTAGGAACCACGAGCCGCCAAATGCCGGCATAATTGAAGGTGCTTCCGAAGTAGTTGTTAATCAGGCTTGACGGGTCCTCAGCTGCCCCTGATACTTCCGAAGGTACCTTAATCGAAAAGCAATTAAAATAGGATCTGTAATTGGAGTAGGGGGGCTTTGAAAACAGGGCATTGATCATCCACTTCACATCAGTAGAAAACTTCTCCATCTCCGATTCACGGTATCCATCACCCAGGAAAACCATGTTGATCCGGTCGGAAATATCCCCGGTCATTGAAACAGTATCAACCTCGAAACTCTGGGCATCTAGTCCAAGTGTGGTGAAAACCAAAAATGATAAAAGGAATGATTTTTTCATTTGACCAGTTGAATGTTGGAATTAATAGTTGGGTAATCCGGGTTTTCTGAAATTATCCGGAAGTATCCGGCTTGAGCATAATAAGTGGTTCTAATCACAAAATCAGCACTTTCCCGACGTAAAACTCTTAAATTGATTTCCTGGTTGTCATCCGAGAACTCAAGCCGCTCAATCAGCGGATGCTCAATGAATCCAGATTCCAGAATCCGGTTGGAAGAATCCCTGATTTCAATTCTTGTTGGACAAATAAATGAAGTTCTCCCGGGCTTTTTAAGGTCCCCGGGTGCAGTCTGACTGCCAACCAGATGGACCAGCGTCTGGTTCCCGTCAGCTAAATCCGCTTTCAGGAATAGTACAAAAATCTGAGGGCCTGGTTTGACCGGTGTGGAGTGACTCACCTCTGATTGCCAGGGTTTACAACCGGCTATTGCGGTCAGAATTATAAAAACAGAGAAAACCATCCGGATTGCCATGGCAGCAAAGATATAAATTACCGGAGCGTGGATGGGTATCCGGATTGTCAGGCTTTTCTCTGAAAAAGTTTACCGGATATTTGTGGTTTCCATGACGTTCCTGTCCGCGTTGCTTCTTTTACTGCGCTAAACCCCGACTTTGATTATCCGGATTATTTTTCTTTCTTTCGTTACATAATTCCTAAAAACCAAAGTAATATGAAAAGATTCAAGCTCAGCATGCTCCTGTTGGCAGCGCTGCTTTTCGCTGTCGGTCAGGTTGTGGGCCAGGATGTCGTGGGAAAATGGAAAACCATCGACGATGAATCCGGCAACCAAAAGTCAATTGTCCAGTTATGGATGATAGGCGGAAAACTTTATGGAAAAGTCCTGCAAACCTGGGATGATGACGGTGTAACCCCCACTGACAAGCTTTGCGATAAATGCACCGGTGCCAATAAAGATAAGAGGGTGATCGGTATGACCATTGTTTTGGGGCTTGGGAAATCGGGCGATATCTGGAAAGGCAAGAAAGGCATCCTGGATCCCAAAAAAGGGACCTATTATGATGTAAAAATCTGGCTTGAAGATCCTAATACGCTTACTGTCAGGGGTTCCATCGGACCGATTGGCAGGAAGCAGACGTGGCACCGGGTGACGGATTGATGTCATAAGACCAAGAGACTTTTAGACTAGAAGACCAAGAGACTGTAAGACTGTAAGACCAAGAGACTTTGGGAAGTAAATTCTTATCTTGCCCGGTCTCTCGGTCTCTCGGTCTCTCGGTCTCTCGGTCTCTCGGTCTCTCGGTCCCTTAGTCTCTTAGCCTTACAGTCTTCTTAATTACTCTTCATAAAAATCCCCCCGCCTCTCATTTCCCTTATTCACGGCGTTGGCGTCGAGCGCCCAAACCCCGCGGCCGTGGGTGGCAATCACAAGGATATTGTCGCGCGGATGGATGATCAGGTCATGGACATAAACTGTGGGGAGATCACCGAGGACTTCCCAGCTGGTTCCTCCATTGGTTGAAACATATACCGCAAGATCCGTCCCCGCATAAAG
>MEOR01000135.1:0-11214 GCA_001769295.1 Bacteroidetes bacterium GWF2_49_14
AGTTGCCCTGTTTTATAAAATAAGCGCAAAATGGGGGCTGCCGGTCATTATCCAGCAACATATCCGCGGAACCGAAGTCAATGTGGTAGCACTTGGTGATGGAAAGGGTAACACGGTGGGTGCCGTGCCGATGAAGAAACAGTTTATAACCGATAAAGGCAAGGCCTGGGGCGGAATAGCCATTTCAGATCCCTATTTGCTGGAAGTAACCCGTCATGTGATCAAAGAGACAAAATGGCGCGGTGGGATGGAATTGGAAATGATTAAAACACCGGAGAGAAAATATTACCTGGTGGAAATCAATCCACGTATTCCTGCCTGGGTGTATCTGGCCACCGGTGCCGGGCAGAACCTGCCCGAAGCATTGGTCCAATTAGCCCTTGGTCTCAACCCGGAGCCTTTCACCTCCTTTGAGGTCGGAAAAATGTTTGTAAGATATTCCTTTGATATGATAGTCGATGCGGAAACTCATCAGGGATTCGCTATAAACGGAGAAATTAGCCATGAATAAGAAAGCCTTTGAACCCCCGGTAATCAAGCGAATGACCAGCACGGTCCCGGGTAAATTCGGAAGTAAATCCCAGGTCGAACCCATTTCCTCCATAGATGGTGTTCCTGTGGCGGATCTGCTGGAGAAGTTTGGCTCGCCTCTCTTTATTTTGTCTGAAAAGACCATCAGGAGAGTTCACCAGGATGCTTCTGAAGCCTTTAAATCAAGATACCCGAAAGTCCAGCTTGCCTGGTCCTATAAAACCAATTACCTGGATGCCGTATGCAGGATCTATCATCAGGAAGGTTCGTGGGCTGAAGTAGTCTCAGGATTTGAGTATGAAAAAGCGCTCCATAATGGGGTCGATGGCAAAAGGATAATTTTTAACGGACCGGACAAAAGCGAGAATGACCTTCGCCGGGCAATCGATTTGGATTCATATATTCATATTGATCATTTTGATGAACTGTTTACCCTGATCCGCCTGGCCCGCGAAATTGGCAAGCGGTCCCGCGTGGCCATCCGGGTTAATATGGATACCGGGATCTATCCGAAATGGGACCGATTTGGCTTCAACTTTGAAAACGGCGAGGCTGCCCAGGCCATAGACCTCATCATGGAGAGCGGTGCTCTTGAAATGGCAGGCCTCCACACACATATTGGAACGTATATCATTTCCCTCGGAGCTTACCGTATCGCTGCCGAAAAACTGGCCCGTCTCGCCATTGACACCGACCGCAAATACCAGCACAAGATTAAGTATATCGATATGGGCGGTGGCTTTGCTTCCATGAATACATTAAAAGGCGCCTACCATACCGCCTCAGATACTACCCCTTCGTTTGATCAATATGCTGAAGCGATAGCCGGTGCCCTGCAAAAAGCCGGGTTCGATCAGGGCCATTTACCTGTTTTGATCCTTGAAACCGGCCGGGCTTTGATCGATGAGGCGGGGTACCTCGCTGGTCAGGTTCTGGCCACCAAAAGATTGTCCGACAGCCGCAGGGCACTGATTCTGGATTTCGGCGTGAATCTGCTTTTTACCGCTTTTTGGTATGATCACGTCCTCCATCCGGTGGAGGAGGTTTCGGGATTTCTCGATGAGGCTACTTTGTATGGCCCCCTGTGCATGAATATCGATGTTTTGCGGGAACAAACACAGATGCCGCTGTTCCGTAAGGGGGATAAGGTGGTCATCAGCAAAGTCGGGGCCTATAATATGACGCAATGGATGCAGTTTATTACCTACCGGCCCAATGTGATTATGATTGCTGAAGATAACAGTGTTCATATAATCCGCAGGGCTGAAACCCTTGAAACCATACTTGGCCAGGAATCATTACCCGAACACCTTAAGCCGTGAAAATACAGAGAAAACTGAACCAACTCTCCTATCTGGGGAAGGGCGCGCTGAACGCCTATTCTCAAGTTTTCTTTTCGGACAATCCATGGTTTGCAGTTCTCCTCGTTTCGGCAACTTTTATTGTGCCGGCTTCCGGGCTCGCCGGACTGGCCGGTGTGCTGATCTCTTTATTGCTCGCCATCTGGCTGGGATATGACAAAGCCCTTATTTCAAAAGGCATATTAAGCTATAATGTACTGCTGGTTACCCTTCCTCTCGGCCTCTATTTTAAATTCGGCTATGTCCTGATCCTGACTATCCTCTTTGCCTCCATCTTAACTTTTTTTCTCACGGTGGCTTTAAGGGGCTGGATGATGCGCTACCGCTTGCCTTTTCTTAGCTGGCCCTTTTTAATCGGTTTATGGGTGGTGCTCCTCGCAGTCAGGCAGTTTTCGGGCCTGGAATTGAGCGATCAAATGGTCTATGACTGGAACCATCTCTATTCAATGGGAGGAGAACCCCTGGTGGTAGGGTACAAATGGATCAGCAACCTCTCCATACCCCCGGCAATAGTTACCTACCTGACCTCTCTGGGAGCTGTATTTTTTCAATATTCAGTTTTGGGTGGACTTTTAGTTGCAATCGGTCTCCTGATTGCATCAAGAATTTCATTCCTCCTTTCCCTGGTTGGTTTCTTCTCTGCATATCTTTTTTATGCGATAATCGGGCTGGATTTAAACGCATTGAACTACACATATATAGGATTTAATTTTATCCTGATGGCTATCGCTGTCGGTGGATTCTTTCTGGTGCCATCGGCGGCCTCTTTTGCCTGGGTGGTCATTTTAGTTCCTCTGGTGACCTTTATTACCGTGAGCATGGAAGGGTTGCTGGGCGTTTTTCAATTGTCGGTATCTGCCCTTCCGTTTAATTTGATCGTTCCTCTGTTTCTCTTTGTTTTGCAGTTCCGCTTAAGAACTCCCCGGCTCCTTCGCGAGGTATATGTTCAGCATAACTCGCCCGAGAAAAACCTCTATGCGGTAACCAATTATCAGGAGAGATTAAGCCGAAAGACAAACCTGTTGTTCCAACTGCCCTTCCGGGGTCAATGGACGGTTAGTCAGGGCCACAATGGAAAGGAAACTCATAAGGACGACTGGCGACATGCATGGGATTTTATTAAAACGGATAACCAGGATAAATCCTACCGGGATAGCGGATTTAAGTTAACCGATTACTTATGCTACGGAAAACCGGTTTTGTCTGCCGGCTATGGCGTTGTCGAACACCTGGTTGATGGTATCCGCGACAACCTGCCGGGAGATGCCAATACACGACAGAACTGGGGGAATACCATAATAATTCGTCACGATTATGGCCTGTTTTCAAAGTATGCTCACCTGAAAACAGGGAGCATAAAAGTTAGAATTGGCGAATATGTCGCAGCAGGTCAGGAAATTGCAATGGCAGGAAGTTCAGGCCGATCTCCTGAACCTCACCTGCATTTCCAGTTTCAGGCAACACCTTATATAGATTCCGGAACGCTTGACTTTCCGTTTGCCTATTATATTTTAAAGGAAGGAACCAGCCGGGAGTTCAGATCATTTGACCGGCCCGGCCTCCGGCAAAATATCTCCAATCCGGAGGTTAACCAACTGTTGGCTAATGCATTTCATTTGATTCCAGGACAAAAAATAACCGCAATTTGTAAAAGCGCAACGGAAGAAAAACAGGTAGAATGGCACGTCGAAACGGATATTTATAATCAATCCTCACTTACCGACCCATCAACACACGACAGGGCATGGTATGTCAATGACGGACAGGTTTTTTATTTTACTCATTACGAGGGCAGCAGGTCAAATCCACTCTATTTCTTCTTTGTCGCCGCCTTTCGTATCCCCCTGATTTTTGAACCCGGTATAACAATCAATGACTCAATTCCCCTATTTATCAGTGCTCGTCCCTGGATGCGATGGTTCCAGGATTGGATCGCCCCTTTCAAAATTTTCCTGAAGACCAGGTATCTGCTAAATTACATGGAGATCGATCAGGACCTGGATCCGGAATGGGTCCGGTTGAATTCAACTATCGTGCATGAACTTTCCGGTGACCAGCTGGATAAAATCACGGTTCGGATGGAGATTCCCCGTGATGGGTTAATAGCCCTTGAATTTGAGGATGGAAAAGGCACACGCAAACTAACTCTTACCGAAAGATAAATGACCATGAAGGTTGAGACAGGATCAATAGTAAACATCAGGAAATCCTTTTTCCTGGCGGCCGCTCTCCTTACCATGACTTTCGGCGGGGTGGCACAGGAAAAGATGAGTTTTCATGAAACCGACAGTCTTACATTTAAAGCCTACCTTGAGCATAATTGGAAGGAAGTCATTCGCCTGGGCAAGAAGGCAATTAGTGATGAAACCGACTACTACTACCTCCGGATCAGGATCGGAATTGCGCAATATTCAATAGGAAACTATGACCAGGCAATTCCCAGCTTTAAAAAAGCACTGGATTTCAATCAGGGGGATCCGGTTGCAGAAGAGTACCTCTATTATGCATACCTTTTTTCGGGGCAGGAGGCTGAAGCCTCATGCTTGTCAGCAAAAGTGAATGAACCCCTTAAGGATTCCCTGCGAATTAAACAGAAGCAGTTCAAACTCTATTCCGAATTGGGGCTGATGACTGTCCCCAATGCCGATAGTCTGATGGCCTATAATCCGGGGGGGGGCAGAGTCCATAATTATCAGGTTTCAGGATATTCTTTCGGTGCATTGGGAATTTCAGCAAAGGCAGGCAATTGTCTCACCCTGACCTTTGGGCTGCAGCGCCTGAACTTTTCAATCCGTGAACAGTACCAATTGCCGCTGCTTGATCCTTTCACCTTTGACGTTTCCTTCGCCGAGAACAGTTTATATTCCGGAGCGCAATGGTACCTTAAACACGGCTTTACCTTTCTGGGTGGAGTGCGCTTATTATCGGGACAATATACATGGCATGATTACCAGGCCAATCCCGCTGGAGGGACCTTCCCTGAAAGGAGTGGCCGCTACAGGGATCTTACGCTGCATGCCGGTTTGAGTAAGAGGCTTCCTTTTTTCAATCTGGGCCTGTCGGCAGATGTTAACCGGTTTAAAGGGAACATTTATTATCAGGCAGGTGCAAATCTTACCGTCTATCCCAAGGGTAATTTAAACCTGTATCTAACCGGTGAGTTATCCCGCACAGGAATCGACTCTGCATGGGTAAGCGATGGAGCGTATATTTGGAAAACCATCATGGGATTCAAAATTGCCCCCAAGATTTGGCTTGAGGCAGGCTTTACCTCAGGTTATTTGCAGAATTGGTCTGAAAATCAAGCATATATCGTATATAACAATTTTGATCCGATACTGAAAAGGATTGGATTAAACCTGATTTCTGTTGACCTGTTTAAAAACCTTGATTTTTCGATACGATACAATTGGACCCGGCGCCTTGCCAGCTGGGAGATTATTGATGATACCGGCGCAGCTCACATAGCCGGCCAACTATATCCTTTTCACAGTTTAATATTGGGAGGAACATGGCGATTTTAAACCGACCGGCTGTTATAATGCTGATGCTGTTATTATTGACAACATCAGGCTACGCACAGCAATTTGAAAAACAAAAGGCTGCTTTTTCCAGGAGCTACCTCAGCGAATCCAAAGGAGACTACAAAGCCGCAATCAATAATTTACGGGAAGTTTATGATATTTCCTCCTATGAAATAAACCTCCGATTGGGGTGGCTCAGCTATAAAGCAGGTGATTTTCAGGAATCGGAGGGCTATTACAGAAAGGCCGTCACCATCATGCCTTATGGAATAGAAGCCCGGTTTGGGTTGGTAATGCCCCTGTCATCCATGGGCAATTGGACACATATCATAAAGGTTTATGAGGAGATTTTAACCATCGATCCCAACAATTCAGTGGCGAATTATCGGTACGGCCTTTTGCTGTACAACAGGGGTGAGTTTTTGAAGGCAGAGAAACTGGTGACCAAAACAGTAAACCTTTATCCATTTGACTTTGATAGTGTTGTTCTGTTAGCCTGGATTAAGTTAAAGCTGAACAAAATGCTCGAGGCTAAAATGCTCTTTCAGAAAGTTCTGCTGTATAATCCTGCGAGCGCCTCAGCAACTGAGGGATTATCATTGATTAAATGAGACCGCCGGATTTTCCCGATCGTGCCTGGCTGCCGGATCAACTGAAAGGGTGGGCAGTAATATGGATGATCCTGGTCCACTCGGTTGAGCTTTTCCTGGAACCGGATCAAAGAGATGGACCGATAGCCCAGTTTGCGCTATTCATGGGAGGGGTTCCTGCCGCCCCGGTTTTTATGGTCCTGATGGGATACTATAGCTTGCCGGCTGGGAGTGCATTCATTAAAACATTTGTCAGGGGAGGAAAATTGCTGATATGGGGCCTCCTGCTGAATGTCGGACTAAACTTAAGCCTGATCATCAAATGGCTGACCGGACAAGCCGAAGTCAATATTTATCAATTTCTGTTTGGTATCGACATCCTGATTTTTGCTGGCATGGCAGTTATGATCGTCTCCATAATAAACCTGTTGAAAATCAGGTGGTACGGTTGGTTTTTTCTGTCAATGGCGGTTGCATTGATCAGCCAATGGCTAAATTCAGGTCCCCCCTTGAAGGATATGACGGGAGCCATCCATTGGTCTGCCTACATCAGCGCGATTTTCGTTAACTCAGCTCCATGGTCCTACTTCCCGCTGATCCCATGGTTATCCTATGTTTTTTTTGGGATAGGCCTGTTCAGGCTGATTGCTCTGCGGCCCCGGATCCTGGAGCGGACCCGCTACTCTTTTTACCTGGCATTACCTGGAATTATCTTGTTTTTATTGGGATTGGCAAGCGGCTGGAAAATCTCACAGAACCTTGAACAATATTACCATCATGGACTTGCCTTTTTTATCTGGGCGTTGGCTTTTATTTTTTTACTAAGTCTGACTGTTAAAGCAACCTACATTTGGAAAAACCAATCACTTTTTCAATGGATCCGGTTCCTGGGCGTGAAGGTCACATCGGTCTATATCATTCAATGGTTAATTATTGGAAACCTCGGCACCTGGCTCTATCAAACACTGAACATTTTTGAGACTTTATTGCTGTTTTCGGTAATTCTCCTGTCGACTTTTTCTATATCCTTTACCTATTATAAAATTCGAATATCATGAGAGATTATTTAAAAGTTACAATCACCCTGCTTTTCTTACTGGCGCCCATTACAGGAATTGCCCAGCCAGATTATCAGGGCAGTTTTAATTATTCCGGTAATTACGCCAAACTGGAGAAGGAAGGCTACAAGTTTTACCTGATGGATGTGGCTGCCGAACAGTGCCGGATTTATAACGCCGATCTTAACCTCTGGAAAACCGTGCAGTTGTCAATACCCAATAACCGATGGCTTTCCGATATCCAGTTTTTGTCACAGAATTTGTTCGATAGTGATGATGGTATTGAATTCCTTTATGTTTACTATCAGTATGTTCAGACAAGTACCTCCTATTACTATGTTTACACAACCTGCGTGGCAGATGAGAATGGTTCCATTTTGCTGGAAGTTCCGGGTGGCAGTTGGACAGAGGTAAAAAACATAGATAACGATGGTGCCCGGTTAATAATATATGTTTATGATTATTCTGCCTTCCCGTATTCGGTGCAAACCCGGATATACCGTTTGCCTGGCCAGCTTATGGGTATTCCAGAGAATGAAGTAAAATCCGGTTTTCAGGAAGAAGCAACTGCCGTTTACCCCAATCCTTCAAACGGAACATTCAATTTCCGGGTACCCGGAATGCCGCAGGCGGAAAAGGCATGGGCTGTTGTTTTGGACGGATCAGGAAAGGTAATTCTGCGTCAGCCGGTAAATCAGGGAGATGAACGTGTTGATCTCAGATCGATGGGTTTACCTGCCGGAACCTATTATTTGCGCTTGGAAACCAGTAAATTGCAAACGAAATTCCAAAAGGTCGTTTTGGTAGAATAAATCTTACAAAAATTCAAGAAATGAAATGGCAACATGTCCTGGGAATTACCCTTCTGCACTTTCCCCTTACCCTGTTGTCGCAAGAGGTCATCGTCAACCAATCCGTGATCCATTCGGTTTTTATTGAACCGGGCTACCGTTTTTCCGGCTCACTGAGTCCCATTCTGGACCACCGTCCGGATGCTGAACTCGCTCATCAGTATTTGATTACTGATTATGGATATTTTGGAGCCGGTTTAAAATTGAAAGCAGGGAAAGGAGTTGATATCACCCTGGCCGGACAATCTCACAGCATCAAGGCTACGGACCGTTACCTGATCAGTTTCATGGATCCACTTGAATATGAAGTCCCATTCGATCAGTTATCGGGTTATTTGTTTGTAGGCTATACATTTAAGCAGCACTGGCGCATATTCGCAGGTGCAAGCCTTCTGTCTGCCATAAAACCTGTCATGGTCTGGCAGGAACTACCCCTGGGGGGCGAATTTGTTGCCGTACCCACGCCCTATAAGGACTGGCTCCTGACCGGAGGCCTTGCGTTGGAGTTTGACAGGATACATATCCAGGCATCAGCCGGTGGAGCAAAATATCAGTCATCGCCGGCGTATCAGGCCGACCTGCAGGTTGCGGGATTCCCATTTGCCAGCATGAATACCAGAATCGAAGGGAATGTCACATGGTTAGCCGATTCCCTGGATCCGAATGGAAGATGGATTGCAGGAATGGAAATCGGGCAAAAATTGTTAAAGAACCTGTGGGCCGAGGCTGGCTTCAGGTATGGCCATATGCAGAACTATTACGAAAGCTATGGCCATTCGGTTTACAACCTCTATGATCCTGCCAGATCGAAACTGAAATTGGGGCTGATAATCAAAGAATTGACTAAAAATCTTGGGCTTTCAATTACCTATGAATACTCCTCCCGAATCTCTGCCTGGGATTTATACGAATACGGGGAGATTAAATCCCGGGAAGCCATGGATTACAAATATCACAGCCTTACAGCCGGAATCACCTGGAGGTTTTAGTTACCTGAGTCAAATTACCTATGCAGAATATAACCGAACAGATTGAGTCTACCTCCTTTGAGGCAGGAAAACTAATAAAGGCCCATGGTGTCAGCGGAAGAATCGTGCTCCGGTTAAGCCATCCGGCAAAGGATCTCATCGACTTTCCGGAATGGATCCACATCCGCATAAACGGAATACTGGTTCCCTTTCAGGTCACTGAAGAGTCGGTATTTCTTAAAGACAGCAACCACATTGTCATGGGGCTCGATGAGGTTGCAGACCAGCCTGCTGCCCGTGAACTTGCTGATCATGCCTTCAATCTTCCGGGTGAATGGTCCGACTGGTTCCAGGGTGAGACGGAATCACCGGCCTCCTGGATCGGATTTTCAATCGAGGAAAGTATTAGCGGACAGCCCGGAATAGTTATAGATTATCAGGACATTCCAGGTAATCCTCTTCTCGAGATAGAAATCGGAGGAAAAACCATCCTGGTTCCCTTTAACCCTGAATATATCCTCAGGACCGACCCGGATAAAAGAACCATGGTGGTAAGGGTGCCGGAAGACCTTATGAATCTTAAATGACCGACGACCGACGACCGATGACAGACGTCCGTCGTCCGTCGTCCGTCATCCGTCACGGTCTGATCATCTCCATCTCCCCCTCTGCATTCAGCATTACCACGGTTGACGGTTTGCCCGGGCGGAGGTCATCCTGTCGCCACTGGACCACATAGTCGACCAGATTGAGGAAATACTGGGGGATGTCAATGAAAAGCGGGGGCGGTGGTTCGGAGCTGCGGTTTGCGGAGGATGAAACGATTGGTCTGCCGAGTTTTTTTATCAGTTCCACACAAAAGGGATCCCTGGGTAAACGCATTCCAATGGAGCCATCGGCAGCCGGAAGGTTCGATGCAAGCTTGCATGCTTTCGGGAATATCAGCGTCAGGGGATCAAGGGCTTCTTTCATCACCTGCAGGATCAATTCCGGTGTATCCTCGGTGTATCCTTCAGCCATATGGATGTCAGAAACAAGCACCAGCATACTTTTCCCAACAGGACGCTCTTTGATCCGGTAAATCTTTTCAACAGCGTCCGCCTGAGTGGCATCGCATCCGATACCCCAAATTGTATCAGTGGGGTATAAAATAATGCCTCCCTCCTTCAGAACCTTGACGGCCTGATTCAGATCATGGACGTTCCACCTTGATTTACTGACGGTTTTCATACAACTTGCGAAGGTAATAATATTTTTTCCAAGCGTAAAGTGCTGAAAATCGGGCAATTTGCCATCCGGATTTACCCTCAAGAAATCCAAGTCTAATGCAATATTCTCTAAACCAGCGCCATACGCTGTGGATTGTCGCAGATAGCCGGGTAGGTCGAATTCCCCTTGAATGGTAAGATCTTGCGGAAATGCCTGCAAATTGATCTGTTTTTCTGTATTGCTCCTCAAGCGACCCGATCGCCCAGTGAAGGAGGTCTCCTTTAACCCTGATAATTCTGGCATCCGGATCGGGCTTCACAAAATCATGCGGATCAAGCCCGCTCCAGTGTGCCTTTCTCCGGTCGAACAGCCGGAGCTTCCGGTCGGGATATAGTGTCGTATGCTTCATCCACCGCCCGCACCAATTGTTTCTCCGGTTAAAAATATATCCGTCATGTGTCCACTCCGACTTGATCCTTCCTACTTGTGCCTTGAGCCCTTCCGACAATGCCTCATCCGCGTCGAGCGAGAGTATGAAATCATAAGTGGCCCTGGCGGTTGCCCTGTTTTTTTGCGAAACATACCCGTCGAAAACATGCTGCTCAAAACCAACTCCAAACCCCCGGCATATCTCCTCCGTCCTGTCAGTACTGAACGAATCCAGCACATACACTTCGTCCGCCACAGATTGAACGGACTCGAGACACCTCCCGATATCCTTCTCCTCGTTAAAACAAATTATTACAACAGAAATCTTTATCATCACATCATCACATCATCACATCATCACATCATCACATCATCACATTGTAACTACACCGAAACATTATACTCCCTCAACGCCTCATTCAACCCCGTCTTCAGATCCGTCGAAGCCTTGCGCTGTCCGATAATGAGCGCACAGGGCACCTGGTACTCTCCCGCCGGGAATTTTTTCGGATAAGTTCCGGGGATCACTACCGATCGTGGCGGAACATAGCCCCGGTATTCAACGGGCTCCCTGCCCGTTACATCCAGAATCCTGGTTGAGCCCGTTATCACCACATTGGCCCCAAGCACGGCTTCCCGGCCGATCCGGGCGCCTTCAACCACTATGCACCGCGAACCGATAAACGCATGATC
>MEOR01000135.1:11257-11414 GCA_001769295.1 Bacteroidetes bacterium GWF2_49_14
CCGATTCCAACACCGCCGCTCAGGTGAACCTGTTTACCGATCTGGGCACAAGACCCAACCGTAGCCCACGTATCCACCATGGTTCCTTCATCCACATAAGCACCGATGTTAACATAAGAGGGCATAAGTATTACCCCTTTGGCCAGATAAGCACCAT
>MEOR01000136.1:0-7497 GCA_001769295.1 Bacteroidetes bacterium GWF2_49_14
TCCTGTCCGTTATAACCGGCATGCTGGAGCCCGATACCGGGCATGCGGATCCCGGTCCTACCATCCGGTTCGGGTTCTACAAACAACAGGGGATTGAATTTAACCCCGATGACCGCGTGATCGATGTGATTACCCGGATCGCCGAAGTGATTGAGCCGGCGCCCGGCCGCACCCTGAGCGCCCCGCAACTCCTGGAGATGTTCCTCTTCCCGCGGAACGTGCAGTATGGCTTTGTTTCCAAGCTGAGTGGCGGAGAAAAGAGGCGCCTGTATCTCCTTACGGTCCTCATGCAGAACCCCAATTTCCTGATCCTTGACGAGCCGACCAATGACCTCGATATCCTTACCCTGACGGTCCTTGAAGATTACCTGATGCGGTTCGACGGCTGCGTGATCATTGTATCGCACGACCGCTATTTTATGGACAAGGTGGTTGACCACCTGTTCGTGTTTGACGGTTCCGGTGAGATACGGGATTTCCCGGGGAACTACTCAATATATCGGGATAAAATGATCCTGGAAAAGGAGCAAGCCAGCCGCGATGCCGGCCCGAAAGAAAAGAAAGGCAAACCGAAACAGGAGCCGGCGAAAGCAAAAATGACCTTTAACCAACGCCGCGAATTCGAAAACCTGGCTGAGCAAATATCCGCTCTTGAAGCCGAAAAAGCAGGTTTGGAGTCGATTATCACCACTGGCACCGCTGCACCGGAGGAGCTTGTCACGATGAGTCACCGAATCGGTGAGATTATCGCCCTGATCGATGAAAAAGAACTCCGTTGGCTGGAGTTGAGTGAGATTGAGGGGTAGAGCCCCAAATTGTTATCCGTTCCGGCAGCCCAAATTTCGCTGAATGTCGTATCTTGATCGGCTAAATTAAACACAAGGAAAATTATGTTCAGGGGCAGGAAATTCAGGGTAATCATTGGATTTATAATGACAATAGCACTGGGTGCTAACCTGGTACAGGCAGAAGAGGTAGACCGCGGACAGGCATCAGCCGTGGCAGCAAAAGTAGTTGCCAAACAATTTCCTTTGGGCAGCATCAGCACTTCGGTGGCTTCAAACCTGAAAGCAGGACTCCCGTTCTTCGTGGTAAAGGTGGAACCCATGGGATTCGTGCTGGTTGCAAAGGACGATAAATGCCCGCCGGTACTGGGCTACTCCTGGGAAAGCAACTTTCCGGAAAATCCTGAAACCGCGCCTGAAATTTTTACAACACTGATAGCCGGACTAACCCGTCAGTGCCAGTCCTATCAGAACATGGACGAAACCCGGGACGAAATCCGGGAGGCTTGGGTTAATGGGTCCTCAGTACTTAAAACCGGGGAAAAAGGTCTGATTGCTCCGCTTCTTACCACTCACTGGTCGGCCGACAGCTCCTATTTCGACCTCTATCCGGGGACCTTCCGCACGGGAGGATCCGTTCCCATTGCCATGGCACAGGTTTACCGGTACTACGGATTCCCATTTGTCGGGAACGGCGAGATTAAATATTTACTGAACGGGGTAGGGGATTTCCAGATGAAATTTCAGGATTACCGGTTTAACTTCTCCCGGATGGCTGCCAATGAAGGAAACCCGGCCGTGGATACACTGGTTTTCTGCATGGCTGTTGCCTGCAGATTGCAGCCCGCAGGAGCGGGACTCGAATCTTTCTCGCAGACCCTGATTGAATATTATCAGTATAGTCCCGACATGAGAAGAGTTGAGATCTGGGAATATGACCTGAAACCGATCCTTCTCCATCAATTGTCAATCCGAAGGCCGGTTTTGGCCGATTGGGTTGGAAAAGCCTTTGTTATAGACGGTTATGGAGGTTCCGAGCTCTTCCACTTCAACCTCGGTATGGGCGGAACACTCGATGGGTTTTACCTGATCGATTTTCCGGTGGTGGATATCGGCAGCGAGCATAACCTCCTGAATATCTATGTTAACTACCATCCAATTTTTCTGGACTGGCCCGTGCCTTCCAATGTGGCGATCGCCAGCACGCAAGGAGGCGTTCAGATCAGCTGGACTCTTAATGCGGGTGAAGAGATGCAGCAACTTTTCAGCCGGTTTCTGGTCCTGAGAGATGGCCTCTTCCCTATTGCCGAGACGCAGCAAAATACAATTGTCATTGACTCTGTCACGATGGGAACAAGCTCGAATATCAGGGTTGTTGCAGTTTACGGGGCCAATGGTGCCTCCGGACTGAGCGAGCCTGTTCTTTACCTTACCGATCAAACCCCGTCCGACATACCCAGCATTCCGCTCAGACAGATGATCAACACCAAGAATGGCTACAAAACCGATTTGGTACGGCAGCCGTTCAAGGGCGAACTGGAACTCATCCGCGACCTTGAAATTGATTTCTCCGATCAGCGCGGAATCGAAAAACTACCGCAACTGCGCAACCTGAGGGTCGACGGATCAGGAATGAATGAACTGAAAACAGGAGATTACCAGGGAAGGCTCACGCACTTCCGGTTCTTTAAATGCTCGGCATTTGACTATACCACCGTAGCCGATACCCGGAACCTCATACAGCTGTATGGGTACGACTATATGCCCTTTGACCTCTACGACTTCCGCCATAACTCTAAGGTTACCTTTGTTAATCTACGGAACACCCTCCCCTACCTGAATGCACTGATGGACTTATACGGGGTTGATAAGTACTTCCCGAAAATATCGGAATTCTACCTCAACACTTGGACGGCAGGAATCGACGGAGCCCCGACCACCTGCTTTATCAGCGTGGAATCCTACAAGGAATTCGTACCTAAAATCAGGGCCAATGCGGATCTTCTGCTGCATACACAGCCGGCTGTCTTCGCACCCTGTTATCCCGTTCCGGCCCGGGAATCCAATAATCCCGGCATTTCCCAGCTTTCCTGGTACGCCAACCCTGCCAACGTTGATGGTGTCTATTACAATGTTTATGTCGGCCCAAGGCGCAACAGCATGGAAATCGTTTCGGTGTTCCAATCTGAAAAAAGCTTTACAGGAACCTTTGAACCCAACAAGGATTATTATTGGCGGGTTGAGGCTTTCCATGGGGATACCGTCTATTATTCGGGGATCAACCATTTTTCAACCTACACCGGTATCTCCTTCCCGTTTAATGAAAACTTCGACCGTTTCTATCACGGATGCCCGGTAACCGAAGAAATCACGTTCTGGACCAATACCGATAATAGCCTGACAGGCAAGGCAGTAACCAGTAATGCGGCTATTCACTCCGGATTTTACTCGATGGAACTAAAACCGAAGAGCGATGCCACCGTGATCTTCCCGCAATTATCAGATACCGTGATCAATATCGATTTCCGGATGCGTAACGAATACGGGGAACTGGGAATTGAAATATTGCAGAAAGCCACCTCAGGAGATGTTCCTGTGGTTAATGCCCGGATCGGTCTGCTGGGTCAAACCTTCGGATCCTTTACACATACAGGGACCCCGCAGAATTACCTTGTAACTGCGGGCGAATGGAACCACGTGATGGTGGAGATCCACCTGAATTCCGGAATGGCCTTTTTCAAGCTTAACGATGTCACGATTGCCGAATGGAACTGGTTTATCCAGATGAACGGAACCGCTAACACCGGCACATTCAATGGGGTCCGGTTCGTGAATGCGGTTGGTACCGGCGGCGGTTCTTCCTATATCGACGACATCAAAATCAGCAACCTGAACACTACGGGTATTCCTGAAATTTCACTTCCGTCGAGAATTGTAGTTTATAATGCCTTGGCAAATGAGCTGATCATCAGTGGATTAAACCCTGATGAGTTTACGCGCATTGAACTCTATACCCTCGAAGGCAGACTGGTTACAGCCAAAGAACTTGCCGGAAGCAGCCGGGTCCAGTTGGGCATTCAGCCCGATAATGGCCTTTACCTGGTTGTGCTTTCTCGCCGGAACGGCAACCCGGTTACGCAAAAAATTGCAATGTTCCGATAAAAGCAAGAGCATTTGCCCGCTTTAAGCAAGATACGGATATCAAGCCTGCCGGTGGCAAGCCTGAGAAGATCAGCCTGGTTATTTCTGATCCTCTTGGGCACCGTATTTACGCTGAATGCACAAAAGCAGTCATCAACCTGGTACTTCGGCCGGAATGCGGGGCTCGACTTCCGCGGTTTCGACCCGGTACCGCTGGTTGACGGACAGACAAATTCGATTGGCGGCGTGGCATCGGTCTGCGATTCAACCGGGCAGCTCCTGTTTTATACCGACGGACAGACCATCTGGAATTCAAATCATGCCCGGGTAAACGCCGATAACCTTACGGGCGACCCGGAATCCTCCCAGGCGGCAACCATTGTACCCAATCCTGCCGTAGAAGGACAATACTTTGTTTTTACCACCCGTCGGTTTGTGAATAATTCCACGGATAATAGCGGCGCCAATTACTATATAATCGAGATAACGTCGGGTGGCACCGGTCAGGTATTGTTTGATTTTTCTTCAACAAACCAAAACAGAGGCTTGTTTGAGAATCCCACGGAAAAATTCGTTTCGATACCCTATACCTATGGGCAAAATAAAACAGGGTATTGGTTCCTGATGCATGAGTTTAACTCCGATAAATTTTATAAGGCAAAACTCGATAGCTCCGGATTCCAGGTTATGCCGTCTCAAAACATCGGGAGCATTCACCAGAATGATACAATAGACGATGGAACGAATCGGGGTGCGCAGGGACAAATGAAAGTCAATGACCAGGGGACCAAAATTGCTCTGGCTGTGCTAGGTGGTAAATATTTTGAACTCTTCAATTTCAGCACGGCTACCGGTATCCTATCCAATCCAATACAATTGCCCGCAGGTGACCAGAGTAATAAGTATGGTTTTAAATTTGGCGCCTTCGGGGTCGAGTTCTCACCTACCGGCAGGTTTGCCTATCAAGTTGATCCAACCGTTGGAAATTATTTATATGGATCAACCAAGGAAGGAGGCTTTATTTATCAATGGGATCTTTCACAATTCGGACAGGATGCCACAATAAAATCGGTCAGGTTTCTTGGGAATAGTCCGGATGTTGAGTGTGGGAACATGCAGATGGCGCCTAATGGAAAGATATATGTTGCATTAAACAATCAGGATTATCTTGGAGTTATTCACTCCCCCATGCGATCCTACCCGAATTGTAACTATATGGATTTGGGCGTACGGTTAATAGATAATGATACGGGATCAGGCGGAACCAGTGGGTTCGGATTGCCGGCCAGCTTACCAATTTCCAGACCCTTGGAAGGATTCTATTTTGAGAATCTTTGCTTTGGCGACGAAACCAGGTTATATATTGCTAATCAACAATTTATCACACAAAGTACAGTAACCTTTCTTATTAGTAAAATTGGCGGTGGTGTATCCATACCGCCACAAAGGCCACCTGTGGGTGTTTATGAAGTAAAGTACAAATTTCCAAGCCCTGGAGTGTATCGCGTTGTACTTACTCTTTTTCGCACCGGGATTAGTACTCCATTAAGGTATACTCGTGATATTACGATCAACCCGCTGCCCGTCGTTAAACTCCAGCCCAAAGATACCGTGCCACTTTGCCGGGGCTCATTACTCGATCTGGATGCCGGATCAGGTGCTTTTTATGAGTGGGAAGATACAAGGATCAAGGACCGGAGAAGAACCATCACAACCGACAGTTTGCTTCTGATGACATGGTACCGGGTAAAGGTGACCGATTATCATGGATGCATCGGTTGGGATACCCTGTGGGTGGAGAAGAAGATACCGCCCACTATTGCCTCCAAATCATCCATACGGGCTTTTTGCGGGGAGCAGGACGGCAGTGCCACGGTAATCCCCGGTGGTAATGTCAATAATTACCTGTATGTGTGGGAGGGATATGCGGATGAAAAGACTAATACCCTGGACAGTATCAACGGAGGTGACTATGTGGTTCATGTCATTTCCACGTCCAACCTCTGCGAAACGATTGATACAATCCATGTGGAGGAGCTTGGCGGGGCCAGTGTGAAGCTTAATTACAAGAAGTCGGAAAAGCTGTGTCCGGGAGTCCCGACAACTTTTACGGTAACCGGATCAACAACCTTTGAATGGATACGACCCGCCGGACTTAAAGGAGATACCGTTACCCTGGTCCTTGACCGTGATACAATTTTTGAGGTGAAGACCATATCCATTGATGAAGGACGTACCTGCGAAAGAACCCTGATTGATACCATCCATGTCTACCCTATCCACAAGCCCGAAATCGGTTCCGACCGCACCGGCTGCAGAGGGGATACCATCTGGGTGGAAGCGCCGGAGCAATATGCCGGCTGGACCTGGAGCAACGGCTTTGAAGGCCGCATGAATCCTGTGACCGAAGAAGCCAGCCCGCTGGTGCTCTTCGCAGAGGATGATAACAAATGCGTGTTTACGGATACCCTCACGGTTCATTTCAAGCCAAAGCCCGTGGTCGACCTGGGCAGGGACCGGACAGAATGCTCGCGCGACCCGGTAACACTGGCCGGTGGAACCGGTGAAAGCTATGAATGGAGTACAGGAGAGAGAAGTCGGGAGATAGCTGTTAATCAGAATGATAAATATTTTTTAAAGATCACCACGGATGGGTGTTTTGCTTCCGATACGGTGAATCTCCGGATCAACAACCCCGACCGGCTAAAGATAGATTCTCTGAAGGTTAAGGATATTTCCTGTTTTGGCAACGGCGACGGGGAGATCATAATAAAAGCAGGAGGAGATGGCCTTTCCTACCTCTATTCCATTGATAATGGAGCTACTTATCAGGATACTTCAGCCTTTTTAAATCTGCCTGCCGGCACCCAGTATCGGGTAACGGTTTGGGAAGATTCGGCCTGCCGGGTGAATTATCCCGACCCGGTCACGATCATTGAGCCTGCCATCATCGAGGCAAAATATTGCATTAACCCGCCGAGCTGCCAGGAATGCAAAAATGGAAACATCACACTGTCAAACATCAAGGGCGGTACTCCCCCTTATAAATTCTGGCTCGATGCCACCGAAGCTGAATCCGATATCCAGGGACTCGGCCCCGGCAATTATACCGTGACCATTACCGACAAGAACCTGTGCAGCTGGACCACAACCGTGAACATGGTTGCCGGTACCAATGTGCATATCGTTCCCTCAACCGATCAGCCGGTATGCCCGGGGACCGCGGTAACGCTTACCGTGGTCAATGGCTCGGAAGTGACATGGATCAACCCTTCAGGGACCGGCGCTGCCACCGTAGTCAGGCCGCTGCAAACAACCACCTACCAGGCCGCCTCAACCCGGCGCGAGGAGGATGGATTTGAATGTACAATTGTTGCCGAGTATACGGTACAGGTAATTCCATATGAGAAACCCGATCTGGGCGAGGATATCAGCGCCTGTGAAGGGGATACGGTTCCCCTTACGGCCGGGGAAGGATACCTGGATTGGAGCTGGAATACCGGTGCAACCACTCGTGACATATCGCTCTTTTCGTCAATGGATCCGGTAATTGTATTTGTCACGGATCCAA
>MEOR01000136.1:7504-13176 GCA_001769295.1 Bacteroidetes bacterium GWF2_49_14
CATACTTTCCGATACCATTGCAGTCCGATATTTCAAGTACCCTGAAGTTAACCTCGGTGAAGATAAGTCGCTCTGTACCAATCAGTTAATTATGCTCTCAGGCGGAACCGGCGACAGTTACCTGTGGAGCACAGGAGCCACCGGACAACAAATCTCTGTTAGCCAGACCGCCATTTACCGGCTTGAGATAACCAGGGATGGATGTTCGAAATCCGATGAGATTGCCGTAAAAATTCTAAACCCTGATCTGCTGAAGATTGATCCCCCTTCGGTCAGGGATAATACCTGTTTTGAATCCGGTGACGGATCGATTGAAATCCATGCTCAGGGCCAAGGCACTTTTTATGAGTATTCCATCGACAACGGAAGCTCCTGGCAAACCTCTCCATTATTTGAGAACCTGACTGCGGATGATAACTTCCGGATCCGGGTGAGAGAAGATTCCCTGTGCACCGGGGAATATCCTGACCCTGTTGCAGTTAACCAGCCGGACAAGATTGAGGTAAAATACAGGCTGAAGTCGCCAACCTGCATGGGTTGCAGCGACGGTCAGATAATCATTAAGGAGATCACCGGTGGAGTTGCTCCATACATTGTATCCATGGCCGGGACAGAGACAAGTCTCACGATAACCGGACTGGCCGAAAACACCTACTCAATTGCGATTATTGACTCCAGGTTATGCTCAATCAACCTGGATATTACGATCGATATGAACAATGTGATCCCCAATGTCATTACGCCCAATGGCGATGGGATCAATGATTTGTGGATCATTCCGTTGCTTGATTATTACCCGGAAGGCAGCTTGCAAATACTGGACTCATCAGGTAAGGGAATACGGCTCTATTCCTTTACTGACGGGTATAACAAGGATCCGTGGAACGGAAAGGATGAGAATGGGGAGGCGATGCCGACGGGTACCTATTATTATGTATTGAAATACCTGGATATTGATGAAGGCTGGGTGAGGATGACGGGGTGGGTGATGGTGGTGAAATAGATGTGGAATGTGGAATGTGGAAATGTGATATTGTGATGATGTGATGATGGGTTGATTTGATGATGTGAGGATATGAGATACTTTGGTGCCATATTGTTTATGCTGATAGCGGGGTTTTGGGAGGCCGGGGCGCAGATTTCGCCGCTGGCGGATCAGTACCTGGTTAACGGATTCCTGACGAATCCGGCATTGGCCGGGACCTCCCGTTATGCCCCGCTGTTCCTGTCGGCACGACTGGATTGGCTCGGCATGGAAGGGGCGCCGAAATATCAAACGCTTACTTACCATAAAACGATCCTTGACAAGCGGCAAAGGTTCAATCCCAGGGGATTCCTCAACCGTGGAGATAATTCATTCGGGAAAGTCGGCATCGGTGGAGGGGCTTTCAACCTGACCACTGGAGCGATCTCCCAGGCTGGAATTCATCTCGATTATGCATACCATGTGTACCTGGATAAGGGGCGCCTCTCTTTCGGACTGGCACCCATGTACCACCAGTTTATCATCGACAAGTCAAGGCTTATTCCTCCCGGGGGAACCAGCGATCCGGTCCTCGAAAATACCGGCAAGGAGGTTCTCCATTTTGTCGATGTGAACGCAGGGATTCACTATTTCTCAAAGAATTTCTTTGCCGGGGCCTCTGTCGTTCAGCTTTTTAATTCTTCGGTCTGGTTTGGCGACCTGAGCTTTACCTCCACCGAAGACAACTGGAACAACAGCTGGCTCAACCGGAATTTCTATACCTATGCCGGACTCAGTTTTGAACTTGGAAAAAGCCTTTTGCTTGAACCCTCTGCATTGTTAAAATACTCTGAACAGAAGGGGATTGGAATTCAGGCTAATACTCTCATTACGATCAGCGACAACTATCAGATGGGGCTTTTCTGGCGCTACCGCCAGGCGATCGGCTTTTTTGCCGGAATCCGCACCGGCAACCTGGTTTTTCGCTATCAGTTTGAATCTCCGATCGGCTCCAAAGTTCCGGTTCAGTTTGTATCGAATCAGGTGCTGGTGGGGTATTTACTGGAGTAAGAATGACCGATGACGGACGACGGATGACGGATGATAAAAGAGGAAAGACAAAAGAAGAAAGACATAAGACGAAGGAGCAGGGAAAGAGGTGGAAATAATATGAATGAGAAGCGAAGTGCATTGGTTTTTGGGGCTACCGGATTGGTTGGCAGGTATCTGGTTGAGGAATTGATAGATAATCAGGAATATAGTCTGATTAAGGTTTTTGGCCGTGGCGAATATCAGGCTAAAAACGAAAAAATTGAATACCATAGAATCGATTTTGATCAGCCCGGCTCGTGGTCAGGGCGGGTAACAGGCGATGACCTGTTCGTTTGCCTGGGTACCACGATCCGGAAGGCGGGATCGGTGGCCATGATGGAGCGGATCGACCGGGATTATCCGGCTTCCATTGCCCGCATCGGGGCTGAAAACGGAATCCGCCGGGTCGCCGTGGTCTCATCGATGGGGGCCAACCCGGCATCAAAGAATTATTATTTGCGGATAAAGGGGCAGATGGAAGAGCGGATCATGGCTGCAGGAATTGCTAAAAAGGTGATCGTCAGGCCTTCGATGCTCATGGGAGACCGTGTCGAATTCCGCTTTTCAGAGTGGTTGGCAAAAGGAGTTATGACGGTTATTAATCCACTGCTGGCGGGCTCCGCCAGAAAATACCGGGGAATCCATGGCCGCACCGTTGCCAGGGCTATGATCGGACTCCTGAAGTTTCCGTCGGATCAGGTTGTCTTTCAATCGGATCGGCTGCTGGATGAGGGCAGGTAGCGATAGGACCATTTCATAAAAAAGAGTTAAATCCCACTTTTTCATGATCTTTTTGTTCAGGGTTTTGTATTAAAATCTTGAACAAGATAATTAATCAATTATTCTCATTTCATGAAAAAGACAATCGTATTGATTTTGGCCGTCATTCTGGCGGTATCTGCAACCGGGATGGCACAGGATTATAAAGTACTTACCGAAAAATCGGTTCTTCGCTGGGCAGGCAAGAAAGTTACCAGGAGCCATGAGGGGGTGATCAAGCTTAAAGAAGGAAACTTCACCATTAAGAAAAACAAATTTGTGAGCGGTAAATTTGTGATCGACATGAATTCAATGGTTGAGGGTGACGGTACCGATCCGAACAAAGGAGCCAGGTTGATGGGGCATCTGAAATCGGATGATTTTTTCAGTTCAGAAAAATTTCCTACTGCAGTTCTGAAGATCACCGGGAGTACAGCCTTTAAAAAAGATGAAGCGAAGGTAACAGCTGATCTGACCATCAAGGGGACAACTCACCCGGTAACCTTTACCACGAAGCGCATGGGCACCGTTTTTCAGGCTACCGTTGTTTTTGACCGCTCAAAATATGATGTCCGTTACGGATCCGGAAAGTTCTTTGAGAACCTCGGGAATAATGCGATCGACGATATGATTCCGATCACCGTTACGCTGGTAGCGGTAAAGAAGTAATTGGCAATTGGAAAAATAAAAGCGAAAGCCGGCTATCCTCAGGGTAGCCGGCTTCCGCTTTTATTTTTCTAATTATAAATTATTTGAGTTCGACTGTCGTACTTACTTTCCCCCCTTTAACGGAATCATAAGTGACCGCGATTTTCCCACTGCCTTTTACCAGATACTGTAGTGTACGGGTGGTTTTTCCGGGATGCCCGTTCCGGATGATCAGGCGGTTCAGCTGTTTCTGATCGATCATTTCGGTTATCGGGTTAAGATAATCAAAGGTCTCTTTACTGTTGATCCAGCTTGCTGAGATAATGCTGACCTTGCCATCAAGAGTGATCAGGTCGGGGCGAACCACATTGTTCTGGGCAGCCCTTCCGGTGATTGTCGGAGCAACTTTGGAGTTGGTAAAATCGATCCAGACCCGGTATACATCATCGCTTACCTTTTTCACCCGGGTTTCACCCACTTTGATCATCGGCATCTCGTCAGCCTGATAGAGGGTGAAAGCCATATTTCTGTGGCAGAGTTCCTCGTTCATGAAGCGGGGAGGAATCCGGCCCATGAATTTTTTCCATTCGCCGCCGATTTCAACCTTTCCGTAAACCGGGTGGTCGAACTCTTTCCACTCCACATACTGATCACTGAATTCCAACTTGTCGTCAAAGAAATAGCGTCCTCTCTGCCTGCTGATCGGGCTGTTTGCATCTTCGGTTTGTTTAATCAGATCGGGGCTGTTGAAGTATTGCGAGCTGTTCCAGAGTTCATTGGAAAAGGAGATGATTCCAAGCCCGTCGCTGGTCCAGTCGATAAAACCTCCATGTACGGTATACAATCCGCTCCAAAGCACGATGTAGCGGTAAAAGGGCAGTATCCGGGCACCGTTGTTGCCGAGCTCGTCATACGCCCGCACGTCGGATGCAGGATATTCACCCATGGATTCAGCGCCTGGTCCTCTCAGGATCATTCCTCCCGAATTGTGGTAGGCCTGAACACCTGCGATATTGGGATGGGCCATCATGAAATCATTGACTGCCTTGGCCTCCGGCAACTGGAACGGATATTCCATGGCGCCGCCCTGGACATAATTAGGCTGCCAGTCGATCGCCCAGTTCCGGTTCGGATCATAACTGCCCAGATCATCTTCATTGATGCGTCCGTCACCGTCATCATCGATGCCTTCCTCACCAAGCAGGATGTAGTCGCCCTTTTCTCCAAAACCCACGGGTTCCATGACGCGCTTGTCAATCAGGCTGATGCGGTAGTTACCCTGTCCGGGCACATATTTCCGGATACTCTCAATCATGCCGTTGCCGTTGAGATCATTGGGGCCGTCCTCTTCGTACAGTCCATCGTTGTCCTCATCAACCGGCACATGCCCTGAGCGGGCATTTCCGCCGTCCTTTTCCATGAAATGCTGGCGCCCGTCGGGGTTAACCGTGGGGAGAATATAGAAAACCCGCTCATTGACGAGCCGGGTTACCTCATCAATCCTGCCATAGTTTTCCATCAGGTACCAGATGGTATAGAGGCAGACCTCACCGCCCTGGATCTCGTTGCCATGGATGTTTGCATCGATGTACATGGCTGCCTTGCTCATTTCAGCGCCCGTTTCAGGGTTGTTGATGGTCATCACCTTGATATCGCGGCCGTCAAAGCTTTTTCCGATGCTTTCGAGCTTGAGGAAATTCGGGTAAGCCTTCGCGAGCCTGCCCATATCATCATAGAGTTCATTGACGTCATGCCAACGGTTAAAATCAATTTTAACCTTGAACTGCGGATCAGAGAAAGACTTCTGAGCCTGTATCTGGACCGGGGACAGAACCAGGATAGCTCCGAACAGAAGGAGTCCTGCTGCAATTGTATTTTTCGTTTTCATGATTTCGGTCCTCCCTTATTTAAGTGTGATTACTGCAGTGTCGGCACCGGCTTTCTGGGAAACTACCTTCAGGTCGATTTTGTCGCCTGCTTTTCCTTTGATCAGCCATTCATATTTGACCCGTCTGCCGGATCCGTCAAGAGCCTGGAAGAAGCTGGTCTTGCTGCTGCCCGACATTATCTGTTCGGGTTTTACCCCGAGCTGGACCATTGTAGGCTTAACCGAACGGCTTTGCACTCCCTGGCGCATAGCGGTTGGCAGAAATCCTTCGTTGGCCACTTCGGCCCTGATGCGGAAGAGTCCGCCGCCTTCATTGATCAC
>MEOR01000136.1:13186-15888 GCA_001769295.1 Bacteroidetes bacterium GWF2_49_14
GCAACCTTAACCTGGGCATACAGGGAAGTGAGGTATACGGCAAATTTTCCGTGGTTAGCTCCGAGCTCACCCAGCTTGTCGGCCGGGGGATTGGCTATGTCATTGGGCGCAAAACCCCCGACTTCCACATCCCCGTATTCGGGATGCTTTACTGGCTGCCACTTCACAAACCCCTGAGGGTTATTGGCATTCAGGTATTTTAACCATGAAGCATCGATCCCGGGAGCCTGGCTGGCACCTTCAGATGTGGCACCGGCCTGCATTGCGCCGGCTGCTCCGCCCATTCCCTGCATCGACCGGCCCTGACCTCCACCTGCAAAATTACCGGCTGGGGGGTTGGCTGCTGCGCCAGCGTCATTTCCGGCGGTACGTGCGCCGCCCGGACGCATGCCCCTGCGGGCGGTATCGGCCGGAAGAATGATTCCCCATCCCGGGGTTGAAAAAGCGGGAACACCAAACTGAAAATATGCATACTGGAAGAAGGCCCCTTCGGGATTTCTCAGCACGGGCTGGGTCTTAATCCCTGTCAGTTCCTTATATTTTTCACTGGCCTTAGTATAATATTCCAAATCCGATGTGTTAATCGTCGTAGCTGCAGTCTGGGCAGGGCGTTGTGACCGGGCTGATGCAGCCGTGGTGGCTGTCTGGCCACCGCGCATGAATTCGCCGCCTCCGCCGCCCATCATCATGAAACGCTCAAATCCCCCGCGGCCTCCGGTGGTAACCATGCCTACCCGGCCTGCACCCGACTTGGTGGCCTCTGCGAACTGTACCAGGTCGAGCGGCCTGTCAGAACTGAGTGCACCCCTTGAAGTTGGAGGGACAATGAGGTTGTCACTTTCTCCAAAGGTCAGGACCATGGCGATATTTCGATGATCGATGATCCATTCCATCATGGCACGGGTTTCCGGTTCAGAGACCATATACTTGCCTGCATTTTCCTTGAAATAGGGATAGGCATGCATGAAATTCCGGTTGATGTCGATGCCACCTGCCGGATCTTCATTTATAAATCCATCTTTGTCATTGTCAATGCCTTCCGGATAGATTGAGTATTCTCCGCGTTCACCCTTGGCTGCATCGGCACGCTTCATGAGCATCGGTTCATCCGGGTCGATCCGGTAGAGTCCGTTGGCGTCCTTGACACGGAACACGGTGATCTGTCCGTCATTGTTCAGATCATCCGGGCCGTCCTCGTCGAACCTGCCGTCATTATCGGCATCGAAAGCTGTCGAATTGGACTTCCTACCCACCTTAACCTTGCTGAAGAAGGCCTCGGCTCCATCGGGATTCATCCGCGGCATTACATAGTAGACATAGTTGTCGATGCTTTTTTTAACCGCATCATCGGTAGCATATGACCCGAGCAGATAGCGGGTGGCTTCGAGGGCCAGAGTGCTGCCTGCCAGGTGGTCGCCTTCAAAATTGGCGGCGATGAGCAGACCTTGACGCTGGGCAACCGGTATCCCGCCCTTGCCGGCGATGGTTAGCAGCCATAAGTCACGGCCTTCTGCAGTCTTACCGATCGACTCGATGGTTGCAAGTCCTTTGTTTGCATCGGCAAGGGCTTTCACCGCCTGGGTGAGCTGGTCGTATGTCATGTACCCGCCGGATGATTGGGAATATCCGGGTTGAATCATGCAAAATGTTGCCAGGATTGCAGTTAGCAAACCCGTCCGCAACAGCCTGCAAATGGAAGTAGGTTTTGAGAAAGTCACAATTTCCTCCTTTTTAGGTTTAAGGAGGAAATTTAACATTTAGCGTGGTTTATGGTGCACTATTAACAACTTTTAACCTTTTTGGGGGTGGTTTTCAAAACCTGTCAGGTTTAAGAGCTCTAAACATCGCCTCCACATTCTCCACCGGCACATTGCCCTGGATATTGTGGACCGTGTTGAAAACAAATCCTCCGCCGGGGCCCAGGATGTCGACCATCTCGCGAACCTCCCGGTAAACCTCTTCAGGTGTGCCATAGGGAAGGGTTTTTTGGGTATCCACACCGCCGCCCCAGAACACGATATCCTTGCCGAACTCCTTCTTCAGTTCGCGGGGATCCATGCCCACCGCGGATATCTGGACGGGATTCAGAATGTCAAAGCCAGCCTCAATAAATTCAGGGATCAGGTCGCGCACAGCACCGCAAGAGTGAATGAAAGTTTTCCAGTTGGTTTTTTCGTGAATTCGCTTGTTTATGGCGATATGAAAAGGCTTGAATACGTCGCGGTAGGTTTCCGGCGAAATGAAGGTGGTCGACTGGGTGCCGAAATCGGTGCCGCTTACCATGGCTACCTGTACGGAATCCCCCAGGATCTCTGCCAGCGTGTCGATGTTCTGCAAGCCGATTTCACACTGCTTTTCAAACACCGATAGGACGTAATCCCGGCGGATCAGCGGTGAAATATACCATTCCTGGATATCCCTGATTCCCTTCGGGTGTTTCATGAAGGGTGCGGGAACCAGCGCAATGTCTCCAAAAGCCGTACCCGGAACCACCACGAGGCCTCCATAATCAGAGTTCCGGTCAATCCAGCGCTTTTTGTTACGGTAATAATTGATGTCCTCTTCGGTGAACAGCTTGAACTCTTCCGTATTGTCGTCGGGGTTCAGGTTACTGTCGTCAATCGGGTCCTGGCGGATGATCGTGTCAAAGAAATATCCTCCGTTGGGCATTCGAACGCTTGGCCCCACACTCATATCCCCCT
>MEOR01000136.1:15896-15961 GCA_001769295.1 Bacteroidetes bacterium GWF2_49_14
CCCAACAGGTCGCCTTTTTCCGGATCAATAGTAAAATTAAGGTTATGATGGATCATCACCTCAGT
>MEOR01000137.1 GCA_001769295.1 Bacteroidetes bacterium GWF2_49_14
GCCTGGGAGTGTTTACCTATTCCACCGAAGAGGGTACCCGGTCGGGCGATCTTTTTGCTGATGAAATCGCTGAAGAGGTTAAACAGGAGCGTTTTGCAGCAATCATGGATCTCCAGAAAGAAATCTCAGCCGAAATCAATGCTGCCAGGATCGGAAAGGTTGAAACGGTGGTTATTGACCGCAAAGAGGGTGACTTTTTCATTGGAAGATCCCAGTACGACTCACCGGAGGTTGACCAGGAGGTTCTTATTACCTCTTCGGATCGGATCCTCCGTACCGGTAGTTTCTATCAGATCGAAATCATCTCCGCCGATGACTACGACCTTTATGGAAAGCCGCAAAATCGTAAATTGTCAACCGTCAATCGTAAATCATAAATCGTCAATCCCATGTATTCCTGCGACATTAAACAACGAATCCGATATGGTGAGACTGATCAGATGGGCTATGTCTATTACGGCAGATATGCGGAATTCTATGAGATCGGCCGCACCGAACTGATCAGGAAACTTGGATTTACCTACAGGGGGCTTGAGGAGCAGGGGATTATGCTGCCCGTTGTCAGTATGAACGTGCGATATATCCGGCCTGCCGGATATGATGACCTGATTACAATCCGGACAACACTGCGAAAACTCCCTACTGCACGGATTACTTTTTTTTATGAGATCTTTAACGAAGCCGGCGACCTGTTAAATGAAGCAGAATGTCACCTGGTTTTTACAGATATGCAAACCCGGAAGCCCAGAAGGCCTCCGGCTGACCTGATGGCTGCCCTGGAGCCCCATTTCGTTTAGTTAAATAACCTAACGCATTTACCCCATGCAAAGATTCTGGTTGCTTCCGGTTTTCTTCCTGTGTGCCATTTCTGGGTTTGCGCAGCGATTTACCATCAGTGGAATGCTTGAGGATCAGACTACAGGTGAAAAGCTGATCAGCGCAAACGTTTATGACCCGGTATCGCTGAAGGGCACAACCTCAAATACGTATGGATTCTACAGCCTGACATTTCCGGCCGGAAATATTAAGCTGACTTTCTCATATGTTGGTTATGAGGCAGTTACCAACGAGTTTCGTCTCAGTCGGGATACGGTGATCAACGTCCGTCTGAATCCGGTAATCAATCTGGACGAAGTGGTTATTTCAGGCGAGCGGACCAAATCTGCAGTTAAAAGTACCCAGATGAGCATGACGGAATTAACATCCAAAACGATCAAGAGTCTGCCCGTGATGTTTGGCGAGGCTGATATCCTGAAAGCGCTGCAACTGCTGCCCGGCGTTAAAGGGGGCAGCGAGGGCACCAGTGGAATCTACGTGAGAGGCGGGGGGCCTGATCAAAACCTGATTCTCCTTGATGGGGTACCCGTTTATAATGCCAGCCATCTCTTTGGTTTCTTCTCTGTTTTTAATCCTGATGCGATCCAGACGGTTAAACTGATAACCGGCGGATTTCCGGCCCGGTACGGAGGAAGGCTCTCTTCTGTGCTGGATATCAGAATGAAAGAGGGAAATAATAAGAAATTCACGGCCGAAGGAAGTATTGGAATTATTTCAAGCAAGCTGACTCTCGAGGGGCCTATAGTCAAAGATAAAACATCCTTTATTGTGTCTGGCCGCCGAACTTATATCGATTATATTGCTCAACCGCTGATAAGGTGGCAAGCGGGCAAGGATTTTGAGAATTTCAGGGCAGGATACTTTTTCTACGATTTCAATGCAAAGGTCAATCATAAATTTTCCGACCGGAGCCGGCTTTATTTAAGCCTCTATACGGGTCAGGATAAAGCCTATCTGAGTACGGTAGAAAAGGGAGAGAAGTATCGCTGGGAAAATGCGGCAGGTTTGGGCTGGGGTAACCTTACCGGCGCACTGCGCTGGAACTATGTTCTCAGTCCTAAATTGTTCAGCAATACCACGATAACCTATAGCAAGTACAATTTCCTGACTACCATGCTGGAACAGGATGAGGAGAATGGCGCCCTTGCACATAAATATGAGTTCGGGTATAATTCCGGAATCAATGATTGGGCGGGTAAAATTGATTTCGATTATCTTCCGGATCCGAACCACAGCATTCGTTTTGGGACCAATTACATCTATCATACATTCAAGCCCGGTGTCACCGTCTTTAGTCTGGAGGAACAGGGCATGGGCCAGGCCATCGATACAACCTTTGGTAACAAGGAGATCTATGCGCACGAATGGGCTGTTTATGCAGAAGATGACTGGTCGGTATCCACCAGATTGAAAGCAAATATCGGTTTGCATTTCAGCGGTTTCAATGTTAAAGATTCAACCTATACTTCACTGCAACCCAGGGTTTCCATCCGGTACCTTCTGAGCGAGAAGTTATCGGTTAAAGCTGCCTTTACCCGGATGAGCCAGTACATCCATCTGCTAACCAATTCAACAATCGGACTGCCAACAGATCTCTGGCTTCCTGTTACCGATACCATAAAACCACAGAATGCCACCCAGTATGCGTTGGGATTTGCGTATGAGCCGGCTGAAGACATTGAGATCAGTGTAGAGGGGTATTATAAATCCATGCAAAACCTGCTTGAGTATAAGGAGGGAGCCAGTTTCTTTTCTCTAGAGGATGACTGGCAGAACAAGGTGGAAATGGGCGAAGGCCGGGCCTTTGGCTTTGAAATCCTGGCCCGCAAGGAATTTGGGAAAACAAGCGGCTGGATCGGGTATACCCTGTCATGGTCGGAGCGACGTTTTGAAAACATCAGTTTCGGGGAGTGGTTTCCTTACCGGTATGACCGAAGGCACGATATATCCATTGTTTTCAATCAAAAAATCAATGATCATATTGATATTGGACTCACCTGGGTGTATGGGACCGGAAATGCGGTAACACTGCCACTGGAAAAGTATGCCTCCTTGCAAAACTTCTGGTATAACACAGGCTATTTTAACAGTATTGAATACTTCGCCGGCAGGAATTCGTACCGGATGCCAGCCTACCACCGGCTCGATATCGGGATTAATTTTAAAAAGGAAACAAAGTGGGGGGAACGGACATGGTCGTTGGGCGCCTATAATGTGTACAACCGAAAGAATCCTTTTTTTCTGATGTTCGATAAGGAGTATGTGGAGAATGGCCCCAGCAAGCCTGTACTTAAACAGTACTCCCTATTCCCGGTCATTCCTTCCGTTAGCTATAGTTTCAGGATCAAATAATCAGACATTTATGAAGCCAACAAATTTTCTGTACCTTATCTCCGGCCTTCTGATTACCGCCCTGATCAGCTGCGAGTTGATTCTGGATGTAGAGGTTCCGGATGCTGACCGTAAAATAGTTGTGAATGGCCTGATCAGCCCGGATCAGTCAGTAGTAGTGCACCTGTCAAAAAGCCTGAATGTTCTTGAGGATGATTTGTTTATTCCACTTATTGACGCCGATGTTCAGCTTTTGCGAAATAATGACGTTCTGGGAAAGCTGGTCGCCGATAGCGGCGGGTATTATCATTTGCCGGAATTTATGCCACTGGAAGGTGCAACCTACAAGCTTTCAGTTGATTATCCAGGAATGACATCCGTTTCCGCCGAGGCTTTCATTCCATCATTGGTACCGATCAGTTCCTGGGATACTGCAACAATTGCAGACGAATGGGGGAGTGAAGTGCTCAACCTCAATATTCGTTTTGATGATCCCGACAGTGAGGCGAACCTTTATGGCCTTGCCGTTTCCATGACCTTCAGGGAGTTTGATTACATGACTATGAAGCCAACGGGTAAATGGATTACCCAGCCGGCATTTGTTTATGCCGGCAACGACCAGTTCCTGCAGGATGAATCACATTACTTTGGAGGCAAGATATATTTTGATGACAAGATTTTCAATGGCCAGACCAAAACCATGAAAGTAAGCCTCTACGAATATCAATGGACACTTTCTGATACCATTAAGGTCGATATTCAGCTGGAACAGGTTGACAAACCGTTTTATAAATATGTGGTCAGCAATGAAGCCTATCAGGCCGCCCATAATAATCCCTTTGCCGAACCCGTTCAGGTTTTTACCAATATTATCGGAGGATTCGGGATATTCTCGGGCTATTCCTTCAGTTCGCAGAGACTATTGCTTTTTGGTAAAGGATTAAAGGAATAAATTCATCAGTATCTTGTAACAGGAATCGTATTGATTCGTCTTCAGGGTGATGACGGCACAAGAATTCAACGAAAAGGTTGTTCCGCTTAATAAGCAGCTTTACAGGTATGCCTTCCGGTACCTGGAAAATCAGGATGACTCCAAGGATGCCGTTCAGGAGGTCTTTGTAAAATTGTGGAAAATGAGGGCTGACCTGCAAGGCTTAAACAGTATTGAAGGTTTTGCAGTGAGGATTATGAGGAATTATTGCCTCGACAGGATCAAAATGAAGAAGACGGTGAGTCTGGACCTCACGGACTTCTTTAAAAACAGGTCAACAGAAGATCTGCAGCCGGATAAGAGTTTGGAAATCAATGACTCTGTGAGGCTGGTCAAGAAAATTATCGGTGAAATGCCGGAACCTCAGAGATCGGTGATCAGTCTTAGGGATATTGAAGGTTATTCAAATGAAGAAATTGCCGAGACATTGCGGATTGCTGATGGCACGGTCAGGGTTATCCTGTCACGCGGCCGAAATAAAATCCGTGAAATTCTCGCTAAACAATATGGCTATGAATACGAACGAAATAAAAACCTTGTTGCAGAAATACTATGACGGATGGAGCACTCCTGAAGAGGAGCTCCTTCTTGAATCGTATTTTCTCAATGGCCGGCCGGATCGGGAATTTGCTGCTGATGAGCAGTATTTCCGTGACATGAAGGAGATTCGCCTGGCAGAGATACCTGTACCGGAAGATCTGGAGCAGTCTGTCCTGAACCGTCTTGAATCCATTCAGGGTCAGTCGGCCGGGAGTTCACACAGACTGCTTTACCTGGTTATGAGTTCGGCCGCCTCGGTATTAATTCTCATATCTTCCATCCTCTTTCTGAACCGGAGGGACCTGGTGAATGAGCTGAGTGATCCCCAGCTTGCCTATTCTGAATCCCTCAGTGCCCTTGAAAAGGTGTCCGGGTACCTTAACCAGGGTACATCAGGATTATCAGACCTAAGCGCACTGAGTGATGCTGTTGAACCGCTTAAAAAACTCAACTCGATCCATCGTGCTACCCAGGAGCTATCAGTTTTGTCAAAATTGGGAAACGCCCTAACCGCAACCCATGAATTCGCTAAAGAGAAGTAATGCAATTACCATGAAACGACTATCTGTATTTATTTTGGCTATTCTGATCCCATTGTTTACCTGTGCCCAGAACAAGGCTATTGACCAACTGTTTCAGAAATATTCCGGCAAGGAAGGGTTCTCATCAGTGGTGATTACCAAGAATATGTTTCAGCTTTTTGCCAATGTTGATAATCCGGAAAATGACGACTTTTTAAAAACAGTCAAGAACCTCGAATTTATCAAGATTTTATCCACGCAGGGTGGGGTTGACGGCAAGGTGTTTTATCAGGAGATACTTTCGGTTATCCCGGCAAAGGACTACAAAGAACTGATGGTGGTGCAGGAAGCGGACAAGCAGGTAAAATTCCTGACTCTTGAAAAGGACGGTGTCATCAGGGAACTGCTAATGGTATCAGGCGGAAAAGAGGAGAGTACCCTGATTTGGATGGCCGGCATAATTGACATGAAAACCGTGGCCAAGATCGCCCAGAGTGTAAATATTGAAGGCATGGATAGCCTTGAGAAAGCAGGAAAGAAATAAAAGACCCAAACCAAACATTCATAAATTCCAATTGTGAAGACCCTGCTTCGGCAGGGTTTTCTATTTTTGTAAAGTGAAAATGACAGTAATACGAACATTTGTTCTGTTTCTGATTCTCCTTGCCTTTGATAATTCGTCCCTTCAGGCACAGTATTATTTGATTGGAACAGACCCTTCATCCATTCGCTGGAGAAAGTCATTGACCAACAACCTGACCCTGATCTATCCTGACTATTACCGTGTTCAGGCCCATCGTTTGGAGGGAATAATCGGAAAACTGGAAAAGCCCGTCACTGCCTCCATGCAGGCAACAAACAGGTCTTTCCCTGTTATTGTTCATCCGGAGGCTTCCTTTTCTAACGGCTTTACCGTTCTTGCCCCGCGTAGAATAGAATTATATCCGAAACACCCTATTGCCGGAGAAATTGGTGATTATTCCTCTCAACTGATCATCCATGAATACAGGCACATGGCCCAGATGGACCGCCTTACTACCGGCTTCACCCGGGCAGCCTCCTTTATCCTGGGTGAACAGGCGCAATCGGTAGTTTTAGGATTGCATATTCCCATGTGGTTTCTTGAAGGAGATGCAGTGCTCACGGAGACCCTCTTAAGTGAGGCCGGTCGCGGGAGAGTTGCCTCATTTTCCTTACCCCTTCGGTCAAAGCTGATCAGCGGCGAGATCCCATCCTGGGATCGGATGTACCTGGGAACCTATCAGGATAATCTGCCAAACGAATATTTAGTAGGCTATTACATGACTGCCAGAGGAAGAATGCTATCCTATCCTTTGCTGTGGTCAGATAATCTTAAAAGGATCGGAAACAATCCCTTCCGGATTGCTGGATTTTCCAGGATGATCGGGAGGAAGACCGGTTTGACTTCCGGTACCCTCTACTGGGAAACCATGAAATGGCTGCAGGATTATTGGACCCTGACTGCCTCTGGTAATCTTGTTTATTCGCCAATGAATGAATACAGTCAGGATACCACCGATTATTTTTCCTATATCAAGCCTTTCGCCGGACCTGATCATTCCATGATTTGCCTGAAAAAATCACTTGGCTCGCTTCCTGTATTTGTACGGATTGATTCCACCGGCAAGGAGAAATCGTTGGTAAGGCCGGGGTCCATTGAGGATGCAGGTTTCTCCGTTTATGCTGGGAAGATAATCTGGGCAGAGCATAATCCTGATATCCGCTGGGAAAACAAAACCACCTCTGACCTCTTTATCTGGGATGAAAATAGCAACCAGATGAGACGCCTGACACGGAATAAAAGACTGTTTTCACCCGCCTTCAGCAAGAAGGGTAAATATGTTGCCTGCATATCGGAGGAAAAAGACGGTGAATCGTTTGTCGTTATTCTTAACGCTTCAGATTTCTCTGAGATTCAAAGGATTCGGGAACTCACGGGGTGTTATTTTACATCTGTAGGATGGGGACGGGATGATTCGGAAATTTTTGCCGTGAGCACGGGTCCAACAGGCAGAAGGCTAGTCAGGATTGATCGTAAGACCGGCATCGAAGAACAGGTTATGGATGGTGGGTTTGCTGAAATTTCTCATCCTGTCTACTCCAATGGCCATGTTTACTTTATCGGTCCAATGGGATCCACATCAGGAGCATACCGGATGGATATGACGAACGGTGCGATTGAAAAGGCCTTGAGTCACCGGTATGGCATTAATTACCTGACTTCAGCAGGGGATCGTCTTTATTTTTCGGTTCATTCCCCTTTTGGGTATCGTCTGGCGATAACACCGATTGACTCTATACATGCAGTTCCAACCCCTCCGGTCTTCGGGCTTCAGGAGCCGGTGACCCGGGTTATTGCAAGGGCAAAAGGAGAAGAATCAATCGATTTTCCTGAAGCTCCGGATACGAATACACTCTCAGAACCTTACAGAAAGGCCGCTCATCTATTTCGATTCCATAGCTGGGCTCCGGCCTTTATCGACACTGACTCCTACCGCATTAATCCCGGAGTCGTTATTATGTCACAAAACGCTCTGAGTACCCTTGTAGCGCAGGTCGGTTATCAGTATAATAAGCCTCAGCAATCACACAGTGCTGTCGCATCTTTTACCTATTCAGGATTTCTGCCGGTTATTGATGCCGATTTTCAGCGGGAATATCGCCGTCCGGAATCCGATGAAAATGGAACGAATAACCCTTTGAAATTCTATTCACAAAAATCCAACGTTCAGCTGTATGTGCCACTAAACTTCTCATCCGGGATCTGGTCGCGAAGGATTATCCCGGCTTTGTCGTTACTGAATAACACCAGGACCATCGGGGATATCATTGGCCAGCCTTCGTTTGCTGCCGGTGGCTCTTTGCAGCTTACTTTTTTACGGAAGATAAGCTATCGCGACCTGTATTCAGCCCTGGGCTTCTCAATGGGAATAAATGCCTCAAGAACGATAAATAAGGCCTTCCGGGGATGGAATCTCTCGGCCAGGCTGATGGGTTACCTCCCAGGCGGTCTTCGCAACAGCAGTCTCAGGATTCTTAATTCCTTCACAAGCCTGAGCTATCCTATGCTGGTCAATAATCCTTACCCGGATTATCCCCGTGGTCACCAGGCAAAAAATCAGACCCGGTATTATTCTTTCAAGGCCGATTATTCTTTTCCTCTGGCATATCCCGATTGGAGCCTGAGCTGGCTCTTGTATATAAAGAGGATCAGGACCAATCTGTTTTTCGACGGCGGATATTTTTATCAGGAAAGGGAGTGGCTGTTCACTTCAGGCATTGATCTTCTGGCTGATTTCAATCTTCTTCGCACCGGCCTGGATCTGGAATCAGGAATACGCGTATTCTATTTCCCTCAGTCGTCCAGTTTTGGGGCTGAGTTCCTGTACGGATTCAAAATTAACTAATTATCCACGGTGCAGTTCCAGCAGCGTGATTTCGGGCCATATGCCCACACGGCCCGGAAAAGCAAGAAATCCGAGTCCGCGATTGACATAAAGATATTGTTCCCCTGTCCGGTAGAGACCTGCCCATTGCTTATAGATCAATTGCGAAGGGCTGAATTTGAAGTTTCCAATCTCGATCCCCATCTGAAAACCATGCGTATGGCCTGCTAGGGTAAGGTTAATACGATTATCACCGAGGACACCGTTTGACCAATGGTCCGGGTTATGCGATAAAAGAAGCGTAAACGCCTGTTCAGGAATGTTTAGCATAGCTTTTGAAAGGTTTCCGTACTGCTTGAACGGGGGAAGTCCCCAGTTTTCCACGCCGGCGATATAGATCCTTTCACCATTTCTCTCGATCACGTGGTTATCATTCATCAGCATCTGAAAACCCATCTCCTCCTGTTGTCTGATTATGCTGTCGAAATTGGCTTTTTTCTCCTTTTTGGAAGCCCATTCCGAGTAGTCCCCGTAATCATGATTACCCAGTATGGAGAATTTTCCCATGCGCGCCTCCATTCTTGCCCAAAGCTCAACCCAGCCTTCCATTTCTGAGGCGAAATTATTTACCATGTCTCCCGTGAAAACAAGGATATCGGGCTTGATATCATTGATGATGTCAACAACCTCTTCCAGTTTGTCCTTGTGACCATAAAACCCGCCCAGATGCGCATCGGATAGCTGTACGATCCGGAGTCCGTCAAAGGAGGCCGGAAGGTTTTTAAAATGTATGGCAGAATGTCTGACTGTGAACCTGAAACGTCCCCAGCCGATTCCATGAATCGCGCCCAGAAAGGGTATTGCCGCCATGATTATCCCCGATTTCCGGATAAACTCCCGGCGGGATGAAGTACTTTCCTCAGGCGGAAGAGACTCCATGAATTTTTTCTTTGGACGAAATTTCATGACAAGGTGCCGGAGGTCGTGAAACAATTCAAAGAAAATATAGACAAACTTAAACAGGAACTGCACGATAAAAAGACCGCTGAACCTCATAAACAGCCTGTATCGTGAGGGATCGGACGGCTGTTGTTCATAAAAAAGATAAAGGCTTATCAGGGATATCAGCAAAGCCGTGCTGAAAATAATGTAACCGATGAAAATGGATTTTCTGAGAATAGCCTGTTTGCCTTTCAGGAGACCTGCAATCCCTTTCAGGACGTATAAATCCACCAAAACAAGGAATGGAATTATAAAAACTATGGTTTGAAAGGACCTCATCTACTTGCTGATCTGGTGGAACAATTAATCAATACTTTTCGTTAGAAATAACAAACGGCTACCCGTATTGTTTCGGGGTGCAAAAGTAGACAAATTGTTTTGATTTTCAATGAGTTCTTAGTAATGAAAGGGGGAATCATGGAAAACATTCTTAGGCAATACCTCGACAGCCGCCTTAGTAAAGAAATGCCGGTGGAAAATCAAGGGCCTGTATTGACAATTTCCAGAGAATATGGATGCCCGAGCAAGATCTTAGCCAGTATGCTGGTTCAGCGAATCAATGATCCCGGACCCGGACAAAAAAAACCGGATAAGCCATGGAGATGGATTGGTAAAGAGTTACTTGAGCAATCGGCAACGCTCCTTAAGGTAAAACCGGAGGCCATATCTCATGTTTACAAATATGAAGAAAGAAGCCTGGTGGAGGATATCCTGGCCGCAACCCGAAAAGACGGGAGTTACCGTTCAGACAGGGCGATCAGGAATTCCATCGGCAAAGTTATCCGCTCATTCGGAGAATCAGGAAATGTGATCCTGGTGGGGCGCGGCGGAATAGCTGTAACCCGTCAGATTCCCCTCTCAGTCCACATAAGGCTGATAGCTCCAATGGAGTGGCGCATCACCAACATCAGCAAGACCATTAACCTTAGCAGGGAAGAGGCGATAAAAAAAATCGGGGTACAAGATGAGAACCGGAAAAAATTCCTTGAGTTCTTTCTTGGTCATGAATCCGGTGTCCACGACTTCGATGCCGTTTATAATTGTGACACCTTAAAACTCGAAGAGATTGAAGAATCTGTTCTGGGCCTTATGAAGGCCAAGAAGCTAATCTGAATCAGATTCTTGTGACGGATGAGTCCGGAACCCAGGCCTCATTTCCATCGGGCAGGCGTATCCGGATCCAATCTCCAACGGTTTCAGTGATACTGACCTTTAATCCTTCATGTATCACAAAGAGATCCGTACCGCTCGCATCCGGGGAACTTTTAGCAGTTATTGAAGGAGCGAATACAATCGCGTAATTCCGATGGTTGACCGTTCGGTTCGCTATAGTCCCCAGTGTCAGGGAGATAACTATTAAGAAAAGCATGGCGAAGGACACCGTGATACCGGTTTTTCGTAATCGGGATCCCCGGGTGGCATACAGTGCGATGACTATTGCTGCCAGAAAAAGAAAAGACAAGAGTCCAACCATTCCCCATACATCCGGTTTCAACAGAGTGGCGACAGAATGTAACCACGACCTGAGGAAGAATACTTTAACCGGATTAATCTGATCCACCACCATCTGATTGGCCAGATTCAGGTTAAACAGGATGTCCTCATCCCTCGGGCTTAAAAGGCGGGCACGTTCAAAATAGAGAATGGCGGAAGGTATCTGTCCAAGTTTATAGAAGGTGTTTCCAAGATTATAATAGAGTTCGGGCGATCCGAATCCTGCGGCCTCAATTTTACCGTATTCATCCAAAGCGGCTTGAAAATCATTTTGAAGGTAGTACCGGTTTGCCTGCTCAAGACGGGTTTGTGCCATCTCTGACTGTCCGAATACCGGGGAGACTAGTAAAAGTGCAAAGAGAGCAGTTGCCTTTATAATTCTAAACATAAACTACCTCCTGTATGACTTTTCAATAAGGACAATAAATTCCTCAGCTTTATGCAATAATGCCTGGAAATCGGCATCACCAATGGGTGGGGCATAGCGCAGGTATTCCGCTGAATCAATGGTCTCGATTAATCCGGTAATGGTTTCCTGCTCTACGCCTTTGCTTCCAAGCGAGTCAGTGATGCTGTCACGGTTGAGTTCCGAAAGGTTCAAATTAAACTTGTTTCCGATATAACCCCATAAACTTCTAAGCAATGCCTCAAGAAAAAGGTCACTCTGATTTGCTGCCAGATGGTGACGGGCCGCTGCCAATTGTTTCCTGCTCACGGCAATGGCTTTCCGGAACCGCATTCCTTCAACGTCGCCCTGGTTTTTGAATTTATTCTGCAAATAGCTGGCCAGTAAAATAAACAGAAGGAATATCGCCAGGTAGCTGAACCAGAACCCGGTTGATCCGAAAAAAGGGTGACTGATCTTTCGGAGTGCCGACCTGCCTGTTTTTATAAAACGGATATCCTGTCCGATAATACGGATATCTTCTTTTCCGGGTGTACTGATAATGGTGGCTTCGGAATCGTTAGCCCCTTTGGTGACCCTTAATTGCATGGCCTCGCTGGTAAATTCCCGGTAAGCCCCGGCCGAAGGATCGAAATAGGCAAAAGTCCAGGCCGGGATATCAAAATTACCCGCATGACGAGGAACAATGACATATTCAAAAGTTTTGGAGCCGGTAATACCATTAGTACCGGAATCAATATTATCCGTGATTTTCGGATCATATATTTCGAGGTCAGCAGGAAAATGAAAGGGCGGGAGTTCCAGCAACTTGATATTCCCACTGCCTTTTACGACAACCTTTAACGTTACCGCCTCATTGGTGCTTACCTCATGCTTATCGAGTCCTGCCTGAATCGAAAACTTGCCGACCGCACCTGTAAATCCTGCAGGCTGGTTCGGAGGGAACGGTTTTACATTGATTTCAACCCTGGGACTGGAGATCTTTTTGGTGAGGGTTTCATAGGATCCAAAAAAGCTGTCACCGAACACGTCGCCAAAGGGTGATCTTTGATTTTTCCGGGGTAGGTTAATCATGCATTCAATTTCGAACGGATCGATCGGGATTTTGCCCGTTTGCTGGGGCACCAGTACCGACCGCCGCAAAACTCCGGCATTGTATTGCTTTCCCTGATAATTTACACGCTCGAGGCTCACCTGAGCCGGGGTTGGAATTTCCTGATTCCAGAAACCGGCGAAATCGGGCATTTTTATCTCTCCGAAGCGAGCCAGGTTCACCCGGGTATACACGCGTATTGTTGCGAAGATCTGTTCGCCTTTGTAAACGCTGGATCGATCTACTTCCACTTTCACAAAAAGGTCATCAGCTGAAAGGCCATTATTTGCAGTGCCAGCCTGTCCTTCACCTTGCTGACTGTTGGCGGCTCCGGCCTTTAAAACCTCGATTTTGACAGGGTTACAGGAATAACTCTTGTTTTTAACCATTGCGGAGGCGGCCGGTATGGTAAATACACCCTCCCGGGTTGCCTGAAGCGTATAGTTGTATGTATAGCTGACCGATTGGTTTACCTGACCATTAATGATCTGGGTGCTCATGTTGGATGAAAGCATCGGCCCGTTGAAAAGAAAGCCTTCAATCTTAGGACCGTTGAAGCTTTCCGCCTTGGCATTAATGGAATAGGATAACCTGAATACTTCACCTGACGTGACGATCTTCGGAGCCTCAACGGTCAACTGAACAGGTTCCTGGGTATAGGCTGCCTGAATAAGTCCTAACCCAAACAGGAGTTGGATAAATATCAGTTTATGAGACAATTCTTTCATTACCAATCCTTTATGCTTCGTGTTCTAACAGCTGCAGCCTTCGCTTTCTTGACTTTCTCCTGTACCTTCTTTTCATCATTGGCCAGGGCTTCCAGAAGCCGTTTAGCGTCTTCTTTTGACATCTTTACCGGCGGTGATTTTTGTTGATCAGTCTGTTGATCTTTCTGCTCGCCCTGCTTGTCCTTCTGCTCCTGCTGTTGATTCTGCTGATCCTTCTGGTCCTGATCCTGTTTATCTTTTTGGTCACCCTCCTTATCCTCTCCATTCTGATCCTGAGGCTGCTGTTTCTGTTGTTGTTGCTGTTGCTTTTTCAGGTTCTGTGCAAAAGCAAGGTTATACTTTGTATCAAGATCGGCAGGATTACGCCGTAACGCTTCTTTATAGGAGCTTATGCTTTCGTCTATTTTTCCTGCCTGGAGCTGGGCATTACCTAAATTATGAAAGGCTTTGGAAGAATTGATATTATTGGTTTCCCGCTGAGCTATCGATTCAAATTGCCCGGTTGCTTCGTCAAACTTCTCCTGACGGTAAAGAGCGTCACCCAGGTTAAAGGTTGCCTTAGGATTTTGAGGCTCATTCACCAGGGCTTTTCTATAGGCAGTTTCCGAATCCGCATACTTTTCACCGGCATAGTGCCGGTTGCCCTGACGAATCTCCTTGCGTGCAGGTTGTCCCCACAGACATGCCGATAGGCTTATAAATAGTAATATAAATGCCGTTTTTTTCATTTGCCTGAATTCACTTTCCCAAATAATCCAATGTTACGGAGCCAACGGCTTTTCCGGGTTGACACAAAGGTATCGATTAGGAGAAGCAGCAAGGCAAATCCTGCATAATAAACAAATTGCTCATCATATTCAGAATAGACCTTCATCTGGATCTCCTGCTTCTCCATCTTATTCATTTCATCCAGTATGTTATTCAGACCCGTTCTTGAAGCATTTGCCCTGACATAAATTCCTCCGGCTTCGGCTGAAATAGTGCGCAACAGGTCTTCATTCAGCTTGCTGATAATAACATTCCCTTCATAGTCCTTCCGGAACTCCTTGAAACCATTGGCCCCTACGACTGGAATCGGAACCCCTTGCGGTGATCCGATTCCTATGGTATGCACACGAATTCCAGCAGCAAAAGCCTCTTTAGCGGCTTCTTCCGCGCCCTCCTCGTGGTTTTCACCATCGGTAATAATCACAATAGCCCGACTCTTATCCACCTCGGGTGAAAATGACCTCATAGCCAGTACAATTGCTGCACCAACGGCGGTACCCTGTTTGGGAATAATCTGAGTGCTGATGGTGTTAAGGAAGAGTTTTGCGGCTGCGTAGTCGGTGGTTACGGGCATCTGAACATAAGCATCGCCTGCAAAAACAATGAGCCCGATTTTATCATTCTCAAGCCGGTCGATCAGCCGGCTGATTGCCATTTTTGCGTTTTCCAGGCGGTTTGGCTGGATATCTTCGGCAAGCATTGAGTTAGATACATCCAGGGCAATGACAATCTCAACCCCTTTTCTTTTAACCTCTGATAATTTTGTTCCAAACTGGGGCCTTGCAATAGAGACTAAGAGTAAACCGAGACTCAGGATAACAACTGAAAACTTTAAAACCGTCCGTATTACAGAGACCTCCGGAATTAGTCGGGTTAGCAGATTGTTATCAGCCCAAACCCTCAATTTCCTGGTATACAGGATTTTCCCGAAATAGAAAACTAATATGAGCACCGGAATGGCCAGCAATCCAATCAGAAACCTGTCGTCGGCAAATCTAAAAGCGCTGTTCATGGTTCTATTCCGGATTCTTTTTTAGTAGGGTCAGGCGCAGCACAATCTCCAGCAGTAGCAGTGCCAGCGCGATCCATAAAAACCGCTGGTACTCCTCGGTTTTTGTGTTGATCTCCTTGACATCGATTCTGGACTTTTCCATCTTGTCGATTTCCTGGTATATCTCCCTGAGCTTCTCGTTATTGGTTGCCCTGAAATACTTTCCGCCAGTCATGCTTGCAATTTTCTGCAAAACTCCTTCATCGATTTCAACCTTTACATTCTGATATTGAATACCGAAGGGGGTTTTAAACGGGTAGGGGGCGGTACCCAGGGAACCAACCCCAACAGTATAAACCCTGATCCCATAGGTCTTGGCAATGTCCGCAGCACTTACAGGTGCGATCTCACCCCTGTTATTCATCCCATCCGTAAGAAGTATCACAACCTTGCTTTTAGCCTCAGAATCTTTCAACCGGCTTACGCTGTTAGCCAGTCCAAGCCCGATCGCCGTTCCATCTTCAATGATGCCACTCTGTATTCCCTGGAACAAGTTAAGGAGCACGGCATGATCGGTTGTCAGGGGACATTGGGTGAAGGACTCCCCGCTAAAAACAACAAGGCCCATCCGGTCATCCGGCCTTCCTGAAATAAACTCAGTCGCCACGGTCTTTGAAGCTTCCAGTCGGTTAGGCTTAAAATCTTCGGCAAGCATACTGCCGGAAATATCCAGGGCTATTACAATATCGATTCCCTCCGTTGTAATATTCTCCCATGAATTGGATGATTGTGGCCTGGCTACAACCATTATCAGCAAACCGAGGGTACCCAATCTGAGGATTATGGGCAAATGAAGCAGATATAGCTTCCAGCTGACCGGTGAGTCCGTGAACGGCTGCAAGCCTGATGTCTGCACGGTTGGGTGGATTTTGCGGCCCCTGAGGATATACCAGGTAAGGATTGCCGGTAACAGGAGTAGGAGATAAAGCAAATCGGGATATGCAAAATGTACCGCACTCATGATAAAGCCTCCTTTTCAGCATACGTTCCGGCTTCATCGGAGGGTTTACGCAGGTTAACAACCGGCTTGGTGCGGAGCACAAAATCATAAGAGGATTTCTGGCTTGATTCATGTTCCTCTGCAACTGGATTCCACTTGGCGAATTTTACCAGGTCGGCCAGCTGCAGCAGGTTGAATAATTCAAGGCTGATGTTTTCCGGCAGGTTACCGGCTTTCCTGAAATCACTCATAATTTCATCCGTTGTCTGCTCCATCGCCGGGAATAAAAACCTTAACTCGATATACCTTCTCAGGATATCTGTAAGCCGGCTGTAGTAAAGCTTAACTTTACCCTGTTGCCAGAGTTTCTCCCTGACCAGCTCATCCAGTTCGCCCAGAGCCCAGATATGGGCCGGTACCGGGGGAATCTCCGGTCTTGGTGCATCCTCGAGCTGTTTTCTTTTTTTGCGGATATACCTGATATACAGAAGAATGATCAGGACCAGGAGCAGTCCGACCACAAGGTAGGGAACCACCTCGACAAATGATACCGGAATTTCGTACGGAGCTTTTATATCTGTAATACCCTTGGTGGTATCAACTGGAATACCCAGTACCTCAAGGCCAAGGGCAGCAGTCTTCAGGCTGTCAGATCCGTCGGCAAACCTGAAAACGAAGGGAGGAATTACATAAAAACCTGTATCAAAGGCTGTTAGTACAATCCTCTGCCTGAGTTTCCAGGATTGCTTGGTGTGGGCGATCGTATCCGGGCGTGAGGCTGAAAGTACCTCAATTTTACCGGCAATGGAATCTCCGGGTGATGGAAAGTGTATTATTTGTTTTGATGCCTGATCCAGTTCCAGCCAAAGATTAACCTGATCACCAATCAGCATCCGGGTGGTGTCGATCCGGGCAGTCACCTTGCTGACCTGTCCGATTGCCGGCTGATTGATCCATCCCAGGAGGGCTGCCGCAATGAAAACGAATTGTTTAAATCCCCTTGTCTTCATCTTCGACCTCTCTTTTCGAATAGCCTCATAAGGGGTGTCACATAATCCTCAGAAGTCCTGAGGGTTACATAATCAATCCCGCTTCGCTTAAAGGAAGTGGTCAATTGTTGATGAATCTCCTTCCACCAGTTGTTAAAATGGTGGCGGGTCTTTCGGCTGGAGGTATCGATCCATCGGGTCTCTCCTGTTTCAGGATCAAGCATTTTCAGTAAGCCCGCATCCGGAAGGTTGAGTTCACCCTCATCAATAGTCTGAAGCACAACCAGATCATGTTTCCTGCTTGCCAGTCTGAGGGAATCGGCCACGACAACTGATTCTTTCGCGGATCCTAGCATAAAATCAGAAATGACGAATACGGTGGATCTTTTCTTATTGGCATGGGTGAAAAACCGGATTGCCTCGGGGATATTTGTTCCTTTGCCAATAGGATTAAATTCCAAAAGCTCAAGTATGATTCTTAAAATATGCTTCGTACCTTTCTTCGGAGGAATGAATTTTTCAACCCGGTCAGAGAAGAGGATAACCCCGATTTTATCATTGTTCTGGATCGCTGAGAAAGCAAGAACCGCAGCCAGTTCGGTCATGAGCTCACGCTTAAACCGGCCCCGGGTCCCAAATTCGTTGGATCCTGAAACATCCACCAGCAACATGACGGTTAGTTCGCGTTCTTCATCAAATACCTTGATAAACGGACGATTGAACCGGGCAGTAACGTTCCAGTCAATGCTACGGATCGGATCACCATACTGGTATTCGCGGACTTCACTAAAGGCCATACCCTGACCTTTAAAGGCACTGTGGTATTGTCCGGCAAAAACCTGCTGCGACAATCCCCGCGTCTTAATCTCAATCCGTCTTACCTTATCGATTAACTCCGCCGCAATCATATATCTTATGTCTTTCTTCTTTCTTCTTTCTTCTTTATCTTTTTCCTTTCGCC
>MEOR01000138.1 GCA_001769295.1 Bacteroidetes bacterium GWF2_49_14
GTTCCGAACCCCTACTACGGCAACTCGGCCTATGAATTGAGCCAGCTCGACAACTGGGTGAAGATCACTAACTTGCCGAAGGTTTGTACCATATCGATCTACATGCTTAACGGGAACCTGGTCCGGAGGATCGCCAAGGATAATGAACGGACATCGGTTGACTGGGATCTGAAGAACCAATACGGTATTCCGATTGCATCAGGGGCATATATCGTATATGTTGATGCCCCGGGAATCGGGCATAAGGTGGTGAAATTCTTTGGGGCGATACGGCCACAGGATTTGAACAGTCTGTAACATTGGAAACGCGTAGAGACGCATTATTATGCGTCTCTACAATATGATTATAAGACAATGCCGTCTATCTTTTCAAGAATCGTTACAGGTGAGATTCCTTGCTATAAGATAGCTGAGGATGATCACTATCTGGCCTTTCTGGATATTAATCCATTGGCCAAAGGCCATACGTTGGTAATACCCAAGAGGGAGGAAGACTATCTGTTTGACCTGACTGATGCGGAGATTGCAGGTTTAATGGTTTTTGCAAAAAAGGTTGCAAGGGCTATTGAAAAGGCAATTCCATGCAGTAGGATCGGAGTGGCGGTTATCGGGCTTGAGGTGCCGCATGCACATGTGCACCTGGTTCCGATAAATGGCATTTACGATATCGATTTCAGCAAGCCCAAGCTTAAGCTATCGCCTGAGGAATTTGTTGAGATCACCGGAAATATCCGGACAGGATTCTAGCGGATCCTGTCCGGATTCTTCCGGATAAACTCTGCCCATGATTTTGCACCTGGTACTGAAACCGGACGTTCCGACTGATAATAGTGGCAAAGGGCGACTGCTACTCCATCAGTAGCATCCAGGTAATCCGGTGTTTCCTTAAACTTCAGGATATTCTGAACCATTGCCGATACCTGCTCTTTTGACGCATTGCCATTGCCAGTAATCGATTGTTTGATCTTACGGGGAGCATACTCAAAAATCGGAATATTCCGGCTGATGGCCGGAGCCAGGGCTACTCCTTGCGCACGGCCGAGTTTCAGCATCGACTGGACATTTTTACCGAAAAAGGGAGCCTCAACGGCGACCTCGGCAGGCTGATACTCATCAATAAGGCTACTGATTCTTTCATAGATTTTTCCCAGGCGTGCCAAAGGATCCGGCAGTTTCTGCAATTTCAGAACTCCCATGGTTATAAGGCCCGGAGCCTTTCCTCCGCAAACAATCAGCCCGAAACCCAGAATCACGGTACCGGGATCGATTCCAAGGATAATTCTTTCGCTCCTGTTATGACTCATTTTTGGGTGATAATTGTTGAATAAGGATTCCTCCTACAATGAAAATGAGTCCTGCGGGTGTGGTCCAGTAAATCCGTTCCCCGAGGATCAGGTGAATCAGACAGAGTGCGATAAAGGGGGCGATAAAAACCATATTGCTGATTGCCGCGTTGTTGCGGGTGTTCTCGAGGGCGGTGAGCCAACACACAAAAGCAATGGCCATCTCGGTGAGGCCGACATAAATTGCAGGAAGAAAATGAAGCGTTATAGAGGGAGGGCCGGAAAATACGAGAAGGGCTATGCCTGTGAAAAGACTTCCAAAGAAAAAGTTCAGGGTCAATTTAATGATTTCCGGCCGTTTGTCCCGAACATTGACGATCCAGAAGGAGGCCCAGATTACGGAGCTTCCAATGGCCAAAAGGATTCCAAAAGGCTCATTTACTTTTGTCTGAAAAGGGTTTTGTCCCTGTGAGCTGATTACCAGGACTCCTGCGAAACTTATCAGGATGGCGGCCAGGTCGATCCATCGCAATTTTTGGCCCAGGAAGGGTACCGAAAGAAGCACCAGCATCACCGGCCAGGTGTAGTTGAGCGGCTGTGCGATTTGGGCAGGCAACAGGCTGTAAGCTTTCAGGAGGACCATGTAGAACAGAAACGGATTGAGAAAGCCGGCGATTGCAGAGCGGGCGATGCCGGATGCAGTTTGAGAGAAAAGGTCCCGGGTCCTTTTTTTCAGAGCGACGACCGTCAGTAAGGCTATCCAGGCTATCGAAGAAGCGATGAATAGAAGCTGGATAAAATCCATGCCTTGCAAGGCCAGCTTAAACGCGGTTCCAGCGGTGGACCAGAGGAGGATGGCTGTCAGGGCATAGAGGTATACAGTCCGCTTTTTCATCAGGATTGTTTCAAAAGGATACTTCTAAGTCGGTCGCGTACATCCAGAAAATAAAAACTATTGGGGAAATCCCGTATAAAATCATTCATAAGGGCGGCCGCTTTAGCAGTGTCCTGATACTTATCCTGGTAGAGGCAGGCAAGCTCGTAGAGTGCCTTATGACCCCAATATTCATATCGGAATTGATCCATGATTACTTCTAGGACCTTGATCTGTTCAGCAGTTTGACCGTTTAACCGGAGAACCTCTGATTTTTTATACAGGAAGTCATCGTGGGAGGGATCTTCCGGACCAGCAACAAGTAAAACGGAATCTGTTAATTTCAGAGCCTCGTCGTATTTTTTGCGAAAAATGAGGTAATCCAGTTGGGCCAGGGAAGTGAGTCCTGATTGGGTCGAATCCGTTTCGTTTAAGTTCTCCCGGATGAGGAGTGAAAGTTCGAAGGCATCATTTGCAACTGGTTTTGACGTGCTGCCTTTAAGGACATCCAGCTGGGCCATGGCCAGCTTGAAACTCCCTGTGAACCAGGCCATACGGGCTCTGCGAAGGCGGGCTTCAGACCCTGACGGGTTATCGGGATTCTCCATGTCGGCCATCGCATAGATGAAGGAGGCTTCCCAGGGGTCGCCTGATTTCAGGAGGATATCTCCTTTGAGCAACAGGCAATCGGTTCTGAATCCGGGATTGTTGGCAGGCAAAGCCAGCGCTTTTTCCAGAACTGCCAGCGCTTCAACCGTATTTCCAAGCTCTTCTGAGCAGATCCGGGCCAGTTCAGGATAGAGCGGTCCCGATTCCTGGGATTTCGAGAATTCGTCCATGGCTTTACGGAAATCGGACTCGAGGTTCAACCAGGCTGGCCGTCCGGTTCCGGGAGTTGTCCGTAGTTTTTCGGTAAGAATAAGCAGGTACTCTATTCTCGCGGTCCGGAAATAGGAGCCGCCGCTGCTGATGCGTCCCGGAATATTGGCAGGTGCGGGATCAGGCCCCTTTTCGATCAGGTGCTGATAAGCGGCCAGAGAAGCTGAAAAATCCCCTGCCTCAGCTGATATCCTTGCCATTTGAAGTATTTTATCGGGTGTAGTATGGCTGCGCCTGTCCATGGCAATGGTCTGCTCCACCGCTTCAGTGAACTTATTTTCCTGGATCAGTACCCAGATCAGCAGTTCGTAAAAGACGGGGATGCCGGGCAACTGCTGGATGTTTGCAAGTGCTTTTTCACGGGTCTGCTGCAGGAGGGTCTCGTCGACATCGTACATCAGGGTATTTTGTATCATGGCCTCCACCGTAGGGAGGTATTGGGGTTCCCGGAGGATGAGAGCGAAGTACTCATCAAGCATTGCCGGAAATTTACGCTGTGCCGCGTAAACATTCGCCATCTCCATCCTGAAAGCTTCCGGATCGCCCAGTACCTTCCTGCCCAATTCGTATACCGATTCGGCATAGTAAGGTTTCAGATAGGATGAGTAGGCGTTCCCCAGGTTTGCAATGGCCGCGGGATTGTTGGGAAAATCCTTCAGCGGCTCCTGGTAACACTGTTCCGCCATGCGGGTATCCCCGGCTCTTTCATAAACATAACCAAGGTCGATGTACCAGGTGACCTCTTTAGATGTTCGTATATTCTTCCGGATTACTTTAATTGCTGTTTCATAATCAGAGAGTTCGACCAGACAATTGACGTAATAGTTAAGGTAGGTCTTAACCTTGTTCTCCTCGTACATTTTCAGAAACAGGGGAGCTGCTTTGTCATACTCCCGTCCGTTGTAATATTCCCAGGCAAGCCGGCTGGTTGCATCCTGCGCCATCAGCGTGCCGAGGCTCAGGATCAGAAGCAGGCTTATCAGGAAATGCTTCATAGGAGAATGCGGTCGAAGCCGGTATAGGGCTGAAGCACTTGAGGGATCAGGATTTCATTTCCCGACTGGTTGTTTTCCAGCAGGCCGGCCATGATTCTTGGCAAGGCAAGAGCGCTGCCGTTGAGGGTGTGGGCGAGCTGGGTCTTTTTATCATTTTTATCCCGATAACGGAGCTTGAGCCGGTTAGCCTGGAAGGATTCAAAATTTGAAACCGATGATACCTCAAGCCAGCGACCTTGTCCCGCGGCATATACCTCAAAATCGTAAGTCATGGCAGAGGTGAAACCCATGTCGCCTCCGCACAGGCGGATGATCCGGTAGGGTAGCCCGAGGCTCTGAACCAGCGATTCGACATAATTAACCATCTCTTCCAGCCCATTGTATGAATCATCGGGGTGCCGGACCTGAACTATTTCAACTTTATCAAACTGATGGAGGCGGTTCAGGCCGCGGACATGGGCTCCCCAGGATCCGGCTTCGCGCCGGAAGCAGGGGGTATATGCCATATATTTGACCGGCAACTGGTCGGCCGACAGGATCTCGTCGCGAAATATGTTGGTAACCGGAACTTCGGCTGTCGGTATCAGGTAAAATCCTTCGGGTTCTGCCCTGTACATCTGGCCCTCCTTATCGGGAAGCTGACCGGTTCCGTATGCTGAATCCTCGTTGACCAAGATCGGTGGCTGCACTTCGGTATAACCAGCCTGGATTCCCCGGTCGAGGAAGAAGTTGATCAGAGCACGCTGAAGACGCGCGGCTTCTCTTTTGTACACAGGGAAGCCGGCTCCTGTGAGCTTAACGCCCAACTCAAAATCAATGAGGTTGTTTCCGGCGATCAGGTCCCAGTGCGGCTTAAGGCCTTGACCGGCATCCGGTAGTTTACCGCCCGACCGGATCAGCTGATTGTCCTCGGGTGTTTTTCCGGGTGGCACCAATTGATAGGGGAGGTTGGGCAATTGCACAAGCAGGGACTGAAGCTGCACTTCTGCTGCGGCATGCTCTTCTTTCAGAATACGGTTCTCTTCCTTGATGGCCGCAGTCTGATTCTTTGCTCCTTCGGCCTCGGCTGCTTTGCCTTCCTTGTAAAGCTGGCCGATCTGTTTGGCCAGATTGTTCAGCTCTGCCAGCTGGTTGTCAGTCCGGGTCTGAAGCGATCTGCGTTTCTCGTCCAGGCTAAGGATCTGTCCGACCAGGGTTTCAGCATTGAAATTTTTAATTTTCAGTCGTTCGATTACGAAGGGACTTTGTTCCTGGATGAGTTTAAGAGAAAGCATGATGATGGTTATTAGAAGGTATAAAAATAGAAAATCTCCTGAACTATACCGAAGCCGGGACAATTCAGGAGATTCCTGTCAGAAGCGGGTAGTGCTATTCAGCGGCTTCAACGACGACCGAAACGTAAGAGCGGTCATCTCTTTTGCGCTTGAATTCAACTTTTCCATCCTCGAGAGCAAAGAGGGTATGGTCTTTACCGATACCTACGTTTAAACCCGGGTGATGTGTGGTACCGCGCTGACGCACGATAATATTGCCTGCTTTAGCAACCTGTCCGCCGTAAATTTTGATTCCAAGTCTTTTGCTTTCTGAATCGCGCCCGTTGCGGGAGCTACCCATACCTTTCTTATGTGCCATAATCCTGGAGTGTTATAGATTAACCTAGAATGATGTCCTGAATCTGAATCTGGCTGAAATACTGCCTGTGGCCATTCAGTTTCTGATAGCCTTTTCTGCGTTTTTTCTTGAAGACAAGGACTTTGTCACCTTTCATGTGTGTGAGAACCTTTGCTGAAATTTTGGCACCCTTCACAACCGGGTTTCCGACCTGAATCTTGCCTTCGTTATCAATCAGTAAAACCTTCGCAAACTCCACGTCGGTTCCTTCTTCTGCGTCCATCCGGTGTACATAGACCTTCTGGTCTTTCTTCACCTTGAACTGCTGTCCGGCTATGTCAACTATTGCGTACATCTCGTTATATTTTCAGATATCAATTGGGTCTGCAAAGGTAGAAAATAGATTCCTATTATCCAAAGTCATGCCTTGTATATTTATTTGATACATTTACGCAAAAACCGGATCGATGGCAAATAGGGTCAAATTGCGAGTTATGGGGCTCACCTATAGTCAGACACAAACGGGTAGCTATGCGCTTGTGCTGGCCGAGGATGCCGGGAAGAAGAGGATTCCGATCATGATCGGAGCCTTTGAGGCTCAGGCTATTGCGCTTCATCTCGAGGAGCTTCAGCCTCCCAGGCCTTTGACTCATGATCTGTTCAGAAGTTTTTCCATGGCTTTTGGCGTGGAACTGCTGGAGGTTTTTATCAATAAACTCGAAGAGGGAATATTCTACTCCGAACTTCTTTTCTCAAATGAGAAGGAGGAGGTCAGGATTGATTCGCGAACCTCTGATGCGGTAGCATTAGCCCTCCGTTTTAAGTGTCCCATATTTACAACTCAGGAGATTATCGACAAAGCGGGTATCATTTTGGAGGATAAAGTGGCAGAAAAGGAAGAGGATTTCATTGGTACCGAAGTGGAAGATGAGACGCTTGAGGACCGGACTCTGGAAGAGCTTGACGCCCTGCTCTACGAGGCTGTTGCCAATGAGGATTATGAGACTGCCTCCGAAATCAGGGATGAAATGAAGCGACGCGAAGGGAAGGAATAGATTTTTATGAAGCAATATCTTGATCTGCTCAATCATACCTTAAAAAACGGAATCAGGAAAGAGGACCGCACGGGAACCGGAACGCTGAGCGTTTTCGGGTATCAGATGCGGTTTAATCTTGAAGCCGGGTTTCCACTGCTGACAACCAAAAAGCTCCACCTGAAGTCCATTGCCTATGAACTTCTCTGGTTTCTGAGAGGGGAAACCAATACAAAATATCTGACCGATCATGGCATCAGTATCTGGAATGAATGGGCTTCGGTGGAAGGTGAGCTCGGACATATTTACGGATACCAGTGGCGCAGCTGGCCCGGGTATTCCGGCGAGCATATTGATCAGATTGCCAATGTTATCAGGTCAATCAAGGACAATCCCGATTCGAGGCGTCATATTGTCAGCGCCTGGAATGTGGCCGACCTGGCCAATATGAATCTTCCTCCCTGCCATATTTTATTCCAGTTTTATGTGGCTAACGGTAAGCTATCCTGCCAGCTCTACCAGAGAAGCGCCGATATATTCCTCGGGGTCCCGTTTAATATTGCCTCCTACAGCCTTTTACTTTTGATGGTAGCCCGGGAGACGGGTTTGGAACCCTATGAATTCATCCATACATTGGGAGATGCCCACCTGTACCTTAATCATATTGAGCAGGCAAAACTGCAAATTACCCGGGAGCCACGAGTTTTGCCAACCTTGAAATTGAACCCTGCCAGGGAAAGGGTTCTGGATTTTGATTTTGAGGATTTTACGCTCATGGACTATAATCCCCATTCCCATATTAAAGCTGATATTTCGGTATGACAGAAGTTTCCGCCAAGCCTGTTTCCATAATAGTTGCTGTAGCCCGCAATTGGGCAATCGGCATGAACAATCAGTTACTCTGGCATATTCCGGAAGATTTCCGGTGGTTTAAAAAACATACGCATGGGCATCCGGTAATTATGGGCAGGAGGACGTGGGAGTCTCTACCGGTAAAGCCGCTGCCAGGCCGAAGAAATATTATAATTACCGATGTTCCGGGTGACTGTTTTGCCGGGACCACATGCGTGGGATCGATCGTGGAGGCAACCGGAATCATGGATTCACATCAGGAGAATTTCATCATCGGGGGAGGGATGGTCTACCGGCAATTTCTTCCCATTGCCCAAAAAGTCTACCTGACGGTGGTTGACCGGGATTTTGAGGCAGATACATGGTTTCCGGAGCTGTTACCCGATCAGTGGAAAGAAGTTTACAGGGAGCCCCACCCTGATTGTGATCCCGGTTATACTTTCCTGATTTACGAAAGGATTGGTTAGCTGGCTTTCAGCCGGTTGGCCGTGATCCTGTTCATCTGCTGTTCGGCATAATCCCTGCTGATATTGATCTCCGGCTTTTTATCCGAGGGTGTCTCAAACATAACATCGATCATGATGGCTTCGCAGATTGAACGAAGCCCCCTGGCGCCAAGCTTAAACTCGATGGCCAGATCAACAATATGGTCGAGCGCCTCCGTGTCGAAAGAGAGCTTGATGTCATCCATCTGGAAGAGCTTGATATATTGCTTGATAATCGAGTTCTTGGGTTCGGTGAGGATCTGCCTCAGGGCATCCCGGTCGAGGGGATTCAAATGGGCGATAACCGGAAGCCTTCCTACGATTTCAGGGATCATCCCAAAGGACTTCAGATCCTGCGGGGCAACATACTGAATCAGGTTATTCCGGTCAATCTCATCTGCTTTCTTTTGGGCGCCATAACCGATCACCTTGGTATTCAGTCGCTGGGCGATTTTTCTTTCAATTCCGTCGAAAGCACCACCGGCGATGAAAAGGATGTTCCGGGTATCGATCGGGATCATCTTCTGTTCCGGATGTTTTCTTCCGCCCTGAGGGGGAACGTTGACAACCGATCCTTCGAGGAGTTTAAGCAATCCCTGCTGAACACCTTCTCCGGAAACATCGCGCGTGATCGAGGGATTATCACTTTTCCGTGCTATTTTATCGATTTCGTCGATAAAGACGATGCCACGCTCAGCGGCTTTTACATCATATTCCGCAACCTGGAGCAGGCGGGTCAAAAGGCTTTCGATATCCTCCCCAACATATCCGGCTTCGGTCAGGACGGTTGCATCCACAATGGTGAAAGGCACGTGAAGCATCCGGGCAATGGTTTTTGCCAAAAGGGTTTTGCCGGTACCGGTTTCCCCGACCAGGATAATATTTGACTTCTCGATTTCGACCTCGTTACGCGTGTCTTCCTGCCCGAGCCTCTTATAATGGTTATATACGGCAACCGAAAGTACTTTTTTTGCATCTTCCTGCCCGATCACATACTGATCCAGGAATTTCTTTATCTGAACCGGTGTTTTTACCTCGATGTCGCCTAGGGTAAAAGGCTTATCGGGTTTCATCTCTTCCCGGATGATGGTGTAGGCCTGTTCGATGCAGAAATCACAGATGTGGCCGGAAACGCCGGCAATCAGGAGATTGACGTCTTCCTTGGTTCTGCCGCAGAACGAACACTTATCCACTGCCGGATTAGCCATCGGAATAAATTATTTTTTATGTTCGCGAACCATTACCTCATCGATCATGCCATACTCCTTGGCCTCATCTGCGGTCATCCAGAAATTCCTGTCGGAATCTTTTTCAATCTTCTTGTAAGGCTGGCCGGTATGGTGGGCCAGGATGTCGTACAACTCTTTTTTGAGTTTCTGCAGTTCCCGCACCTGTATTTCGATATCCGAAGCCTGGCCCTGGGCGCCGCCCAAGGGCTGGTGAATCATTATCCGTGAATGTTTCAGGGCCGACCGCTTGCCTTTGGTGCCGCCGGTCAGGAGTATTGCTGCCATGGAGGCAGCCATTCCGGTGCAGATCGTGACAATGGCGGGGTTAATATATTGCATGGTGTCATAGATTCCCAAACCTGAATGAACCATGCCGCCCGGCGAGTTGAAATAGATGATGATGTCTTTGCGGGGATCGGCTGATTCCAGGAAAAGAAGTTGTCCCTGAATGATGTTGGCCACGTCATCATCGATCGGAGTGCCCAGAAAGATAATGCGGTCCATCATGAGACGGGAGAAGACATCCATGGAGGCTACATTGAGCTGGCGTTCCTCTATGATGGTAGGAGACACATAATAATCATACATCGACTGGTACCGCTCGAGGTTCAGACTGCTGATCCCGAGGTGTCCGACAGCGTATTTGCGAAACTCGTCTTGTTTGTTCATGGCAATAATTCCCTTGGATTAATCCGTCAATTTATTAAAATCTTCCAGACTGACCTCTTTTTCGTCAACCTTTATCAGGGTTTTTACATGGTCAATCACTTTATTCTCCAGGATAACATCGGCAATCTTCTGTTTTTCTTCATTGTTTTTCAGAAGGGCATCGGCAAAGCGGAAGAGCTGTTCAACCGGCGCATCATAAATCCCATACTGAAAATAGCGCGACTGAGCGGTCCAGACGGCTTGTTCCCGTATTTCCTCCTCGGTTGCTTCGATTTTCACTTCATTGATGAAATGATTCTTGATCATCCGCCATTTCAGGTCGAGACCGAATGCGGGGAACTCCTGTTCAAGCTGCTCAGGGGTTAGCTTTTCGTCGGTTGAAGTGGCCAGCATCCATCTTTTCAGGAAGGCTTCGGGAAGTGGCACTTCGGTTTTCGCCATCAGCTTCTCTTTGGTTTCAACATGGAACTTGTACCGGCTTTCTCTTGAGTAGCGGCGGTCTATATCTTCCCTGACCCGTGTCCGGTAAGCCTCCATCGAGTCAATTTCCCCTACGCCATAGGTTTTATCGAAAAGGCTCTGGTCAATCTCCGCAGGTTTGAAACGGCTCACTTCAGAAATGGTGAATTCAAAATCACCATTGATTTCCATGGCTTGTTCCTTGCTGATTTTGAGGAGCGCAGCCCGATCAGTATCATTTGGGAAAGCAATTTTCGGATTAAAGACGATAGTGTCGTTAACTCCGGCCCCGATGAACTGTTTCTTGATATTTTCGTCTGCTATGGACAGAACATGAATCATAGCCCCGTGTGCATGAATCTCATGCTGATGATCGTGATCATGATCGTGATCATGGTCGTGATCATGCTCATGTTCATGATCATGAACATGGCCATGTTCTGAAATCTCGCAAAGGTCCCCTTTAACCATATCTTCTTCTGCAACGATTTCAGAAGGTTCAAAGATGGCGAACCTGCGGGCATTGTCTTCCACCTGCTTGTCAATCATCTCTTCGGTCACAGAAATGTGATACTCGTTAACCTTATCCTTTTTACTGATATTAACATCAATATCCGGCGAGATTCCCAGATCAAAATGGAATTCAAATACTTCCTGTTTTTCCCAGTCGATCGGCGGCGTGTTTTCAT
>MEOR01000139.1 GCA_001769295.1 Bacteroidetes bacterium GWF2_49_14
ACGCGGAACGCCCTATGTTGACACTATGAAATTTGCAGCATAAAAAAAACCGCCATAAAATTTGGTTTTATCTTAGAATACGCCGGAATGACAGCCCCCAGTGTACGGGCCGGCCTTAGCGCCGGCCCATCCATCAACATTTATTATTTTTTCATGTCCTCGTAAAACCTATAATGCTCCCCATCCATCCCCAACTCCTCATATACCTTTTGGGCCGGGAGGTTGGATTTATCCACATACAGCCGGATCCCGCCGATCGAATCGTTGGAATCAACCTGCTGGCGCAGCCAGGCATACATCTGCCGGTAAATGCCCTTTCGCCGCATTTCGGGAATCACGTAAAGCGACTGGATCCACCAGACGGTCCGGTTCCGCCAGTCGGACCACTCAAAGGTGATCATCAGGCTGGCCACAATACGCTCTGAATCAACGGCCACCAAGTAGAAGCCTTTTCCCTCATCATCAAATACCGCGTGTACGCCACGATGAACGGTTACCGCGTCGAGCACCAGGTTTTCCGTCTCGAGAGCCATGGCCAGCTGGAACGCAGCAATCACAGCCGCGTCAGAAGCATCGGCCTTTCGTATCTCAATCATTCTTTTTCCTCCAAAGGGGTTTGATATAACTTTTGTTGCGGATGCTTTTCCTGATCAAAAATATTCCGAACAGGATAAAAACACCCAGGGTAATCACCGATGCCTCCGGTCCGAACGACCCGCCGGTGATCCATTCCGGTCCCGGAAAGGATGCCGTGAAAAGTCCGGCCGGATCCCCGCCGGATACCGGTGCGCCGTAGATCCCGCCAAGCGTGAAGTTCCAGGCGATATGCATGCCGATAACGATCCATAGCTGCCGGGTGAGCACGTAAAGCATGGCCAGGATCACCCCGGCGGTCAGCGCGATCGAAACCGAACTGAAGATTGTTGCGTTGGGATTCCAGCTATGCAAGAATCCGAAGATGAATGCGGAGAGAATCACCGAAAGCCAGGTTCCGATCCCCTCCTCGGCGATCCGGAAAATGATCCCCCGGCTCAGGATCTCTTCTACGATGCCCGCTTGCAACGACATGATCAGCACCGGCACCAGAACGGATGCTGAATTTAATCCCGATATCTTATAGCTTCCGCAAGCTGCCATCAGCAGCATGATCAGCGAGATAAACCCAAAACCCAGCAGCAGGCCGAGGCCCGTTTGCCCCAGCAGTTTCTGCGGGTTCATCTCGATCATTTTCCGGTTTTCAATCCATCGGCAATAGAGCCAGTATCCGGCAACCGCCGCTGTGCAGGTCAGGAGCATCCGTAAAGCCGACAAACCCGATTTGCTTACACTGCCGCCCAGGGAGCCTGTTAAAAGCGATCCTATTCCCATCGCCAGCCCCACAGTGGCAACAAAGAAAATCATGGCCAGGACGAATCGGGTCAGCGGAAACCAGAATATGCGCCGCCCCCGTTCCTGCAGCCAAAGTGGATAATCTCTTGCTTCGCTCATTTGACTACAATCTTATGTATTCGCTGCGGGGGGACCAGGCGCTGCCCTTCGGCATTCCCGCTCCAGATCGCTCTTACCACCTCCATCCCTTCAAGAACCCTCCCGAATGCGGCAAATCCCTGTCCATCGGGGTTCCGCCTGCCCCGGAGATCAAGCTCGGGCTGAGCATTAACACAGATGAAAAACTCGGTCGTCGCCGTTCCCGGTTTTGACCGTGCCATGGATATCACCCCGTCGAGGTGCTTGATGCCGGTCTGTTCAGTGGTTTCATGGGCGATCGGAGAAACCTTTTCTTTCAGCTCCTTGTTGGCAACACCTCCCTGCAGTACCTGGATCACTACAGGATTGTTTTCATCAACCCCCCGCACGGTCCGATAAAAATCCCCGCCGTCATAGACCCCCTTCTTCACCAGATCCAGAAAGTTCCCCGCAGTCACGGGCGCCTTATCGGGATACAATTCCACCAAAATTTTCCCTTTCGGCGTCTCGATTTCAATAACCGGGTTTTTATCCTGGCACGAGCCCATGGCCAGCGCCATCGCAAAAATCAAAAGGAACGATGGAATTAATCTCTTTTTCATGTTTTGCAGTCTTTATCAGGTTGATCAAATATATATACATTCGCCAGATTCAAAAACGCGAACCATGAAACTATCTGTTTTTGCCCTTTTTATCCTGATGCTGGCGGTACAACCGGCCAGTCCGCAGCAAACCCGGACGATAACCCCCGACGAGCTCAAAACCTGGGTTTACTATCTGGCAAGTGATGAGATGAAAGGTCGCAGGAACGGATCTCCTGAAATGCTGCAGGCTGCACAATATATTTCCGATGTTTTTCGAGGCGCAGGGCTCAGGCCGGCTGTTGGCGATACCTCCTTTTTCCAGGAATATTCGGTGAAAGACCGCAATAATGTCACCATCCATGAGCGGAACGTGGTGGGCATCCTTGAGGGAACCAATCCCGTACTGAAAAATGAGTGGATACTGGTGTCGGCCCATTTCGACCATGTCGGCATCCGGCAGCCTGTGGACGGCGACTCGATCTACAACGGCGCCGACGATAATGCCACCGGCACCGCCACCGTAATGGCCCTGGCCCGCCTGCTAACCCAGCCGGAAAACCGGCCCCAACGCTCCGTTCTTTTTGCTGCCTGGAGCGGCGAAGAGAGCGGAATGAACGGTTCGCGGTGGTTCCTCGGACATCCGGTGATCCCGATTGAACAACTCAAACTCAACCTGAATTTCGAGATGACCGGGGAGTTTAAAACCCTGGGCGATCACCTTTTTATCATCACAGGATATCTTTTTACAGATTTTGATGATCTGGTGGGCAAATACACCCCTGCGGATCCCTGGAAGGTTGCCACTCAGATGCAGACTCCTCCCGGGGTATTCTTTGCATCGGATAACGCCACCTTCGCTTTTAAACGGAATGGCGACAAGACCGAACTGAACATCCCGGCCTTTACACTGGTCACCACCGATGATATGAACCTGATCCACAAACCTTCCGATGAACCGGAGAAAATGGATTATGTGAACATGGCTTCATTTGTGAACTATGCCGCGGGCCTGATCACTTGGCTGGCCGCCGGGGAGCTGAAGATTAGCTGGGACCGGGGAGCGTTTGAGGAGTTTCTTAAGAAGTGAGCCGCAACTGGTTCGCCTCGGAGCGTTGTCATCCCCGCGAAAGCGGGGACCAACTGCCAGGTTGCCTCGGAGCGTTGTCATCCCCGCGAAAGCGGGGACCGGTTCCCCTGCGTACCTCGATTTATGGGACGCGATCCCCGCTTTCGCGGGGATGACAAGTGCACCTGCCAAACTGGCAACCGGGCACAAAAAAAACCGGCCTTAAGCCGGTTTTTTTGTGCCCGGGACCGGAGTCGAACCGGTACAGCCGCAATTGGCTACTGGATTTTAAGTCCAGCGCGTCTACCAATTCCGCCACCTGGGCGAGGTGGGTGAATAGAGTGTGAGTGTGGGTGTGAAGTTAAAAAGTTAAAAGTAAAAAACCTGAATGGGTAATAACATTCAGGCTTTTTTTTGAGCGAGAAACGGGACTCGAACCCGCGACCCCGACCTTGGCAAGGTCGTGCTCTACCAACTGAGCTATTCTCGCATTTGGGATTGCAAATCTAATCGTTTTTTGCTTTCACGGAAAAAAATTTTCCGATTTTTTCACTCCGGATATTGAATTATCAGCTCTTTATACCGGAAACAGCCGGTAACATGGTCGTTAACCACCCCGGCAGCCTGCAGGAATGCATACACTATGGTAGATCCTGCGAATTTGAAACCCCTCTTGATCAGATCCTTGCTGATCAGGTCGGAAAGCTTGCTGCAGGCCGGCATTCCAGTAAGGTCATCGAGATGACTATGCGCAACCTTGCCGCCGGTGAAACCCCAGATGTACCGGTCGAAACTCCCGAATTCCTCCTGAACCCTCATAAAAGCCCGTGCATTGATGACCGCCGACCGTATTTTCAACTGGTTCCGGATGATCCCGGCATCCTGCATGAGTTCCAGAATCTTTTCTTCCCGATATCGGGCTACAACCGCCGGCTCAAAATGATCAAATGCCGCCCGGAAATTCTCCCGCTTGTGCAGCACGGTGCGCCAGCTCAGCCCGGCCTGGAAGGCATCGAGCACGATGAATTCAAACCATTTCCGGTCGTCGTGAACCGGAGTTCCCCATTCGGTGTCATGATAGGCGATCATCAGGGGGTCGGAGGAGGGCCAGGGGCAAGATTCCATAGTATATTCTTTTGTTACTGGTTACTTGTTAGGCCGGCGCTAAGGCCGGCCGGTACACTTGTCATCCCCGCGAAAGCGGGGATCGCATCCCTTAAATCGCGGTACGCAGAGGAACCGGTCCCCGCTTTCGCGGGGATGACAACGCTCCGAGGCATGGGATCCTGACTTTCGTCAGGATGACAGTTCTGGCCTAACTGGTAACCGGCAACCGGCAACTATTTTAACCCCGTTATCCGTTTTATGTCGTTCAATTTATTCAGAGCCTCTATCGGCGTTAAATTATTGATATCCAGACTCGCAATCTCGTCACGGATCTGTTTCAGTACCGGATCATCGAGTTGAAAAAAGGAGAGCTGCAGCCCTTCGCGATGATCGGCCAGCTCGCGGATGGGTTCTTTCATCAGCTCTTTCCGGTGCGATTTTTCTAACTCTTTCAGTATCTCGTTGGCACGTGCAACGATCGACTTGGGCATACCGGCCATTCGCGCCACATGAATCCCGAAACTGTGCTCACTTCCGCCGCGAACCAGCTTGCGAAGGAAGATCACCTTGTTGTCCACCTCCCGTACTGAAACATTATAATTCTTTACCCGTTTAAAAGATTCCTCCATTTCGTTCAGCTCATGGTAATGCGTGGCGAACAGGGTCTTGGCCCTCGCTTTCGGGTGCTCGTGTATATACTCCACAATGGACCATGCAATTGAAATTCCATCATAGGTGCTGGTCCCCCGGCCCAGTTCATCGAACAATATCAGGCTTCGCGGGGAAAGGTTGTTGATAATGCTGGCCGCCTCGGTCATCTCAACCATGAAGGTGGATTCCCCCAGCGACAGGTTGTCAGACGCGCCCACACGCGTAAATATTTTGTCGACCAGTCCGATCCGTGCGGACTCCGCCGGTACGAAACAGCCAATCTGGGCCATCAGCACGATCAGTGCCGTCTGGCGCAAAAGGGCCGACTTTCCGGCCATGTTCGGTCCGGTGATGATAATGATCTGCTGGTTGTCGGTATCCAGTTCCAGGTCGTTGGCAATATACTCTTCGCCAGCCGGCAGCTGCTTTTCGATCACCGGGTGCCTGCCCTGCCTGATCTCCAGCGTATTGTCATCGGTAAGAACCGGGCGAATATATCGGTTGGCCATGGCGATGGCCGAGAAAGCCCTGAGCACATCGAGCGTGGCAACCAGCCTGGCATTGAGTTGTATCGGAGTAATGTATTCCGATAAGGCCGTTACAAGCTCGGTAAAGATCCGGGTTTCAATGGCGAAGATTTTTTCTTCTGCACCAAGGATCTTGGTCTCGTACTCTTTCAGCTCCTCATTGATATACCGCTCGGCACCCACCAGGGTCTGCTTCCGGGTCCACTCTTCGGGAACTTTGTCCTTGTGCGTATTCCGAACCTCGAAATAATATCCGAATACATTATTGAACCCCACCTTCAGCGAAGTGATGCCGGTGCGCAGCCCTTCCCGCTCCTGCAGGTTGGCCAGGTAATCCTTTCCCGAATAGGCTATGGACCGGAGCTCATCGAGCTCCTCATCCACCCCTTCGGCAACCACCCTGCCCTTGCCCACCTGATTCGGGGCATCTGCCACCAGCTCCCTTTCAATCCGGTCCCGGATGGTACGGCACGGGTTCAGTTGCTCGCCGATTCTACGGAGGGTGGCATCATCAGCCGACTCGCACGAGAGCTTCACCGGTTCAATCGCTGTCAGTGCAAAGCGCAGCTGCACCACCTCCCGGGGGGAGATCCTGCCTACTGCCGCCTTGGAGATGAGGCGCTCAAGATCGCCAATATGCCTGACATGATCCTCGATATGCTCCCTGAAATCGGGGTGCTTCAGAAAGTATTCGACCACATTAAACCGCTCGTTCAAAGGCTGTATCTCCTTGAGCGGAAGAGAAATCCATCGTTTCAGGAGCCTCGCGCCGATCGGTGAAATGGTTTGGTCAAGAATATCGATCAGGGTGCGTCCGCCCTCATTGATCGGGTGAAACAGCTCCAGGTTCCGGATGGTGAATTTATCGAGCCAGACAAAATTTGATTCCTCAATACGCGAAATCGAGGAGATATGCCGGGTGCGGTCGTGCTGCGTCTGGTCGAGGTAACTGAGGATCGCCCCAGCCGAAACGGTGGCAAAATCCATGGAATCGATACCGAAACCTTTCAGCGAAGCCGTCTCAAACTGTTTCAGCAGCCGCTCCCGTGCAGCATCCTGGGTAAAGATCCAGTCGTCGAGCTTAAAGGTGTAGAACTTATATCCGAAGTTATTTTCAAAAAGCTTTTCCTTTCCGCGCTCAAACAGCACCTCTTTCGGGGCAAAACTGTTCAGGAGCTTGTCGATATATTCAAACGACCCCTCTGCCGCCAGAAACTCACCGGTTGAGATATCCAGGAAGGCAACGCCGGCCATCTGCCGGTCCATGTGGACGGCCGCAAGAAAATTGTTCTCCTTGTGCTCCAGTATCTGGTCGTTGATGGAAACCCCGGGCGTAATAAGCTCGGTCACTCCCCGCTTTACGATCTTCTTGGTAAGCTTCGGATCCTCGAGCTGCTCGCAGATGGCTACCCGCTCGCCGGCCCTGACCAGCTTGGGAAGGTAGGTATCAAGGGCATGGAACGGAAATCCGGCCAGCTCCACAAACGTTGCGGCACCGTTGGCACGCCGGGTAAGTGTGATCCCCAAAATCCGGGAGGCCCTGATCGCATCCTCTGAGAAGGTTTCATAGAAATCACCCACCCTGAAGAGCAGAATGGCATCGGGATACTTATGCTTCACCGCCATGTATTGCTTCATCAGCGGGGTGTCGACCAGTGGTTCGTTAAGGGCCATTATGCGGTTTTGATCTCAGCAAAGATAAATATGCTAATTTAGCAGGTATACCTTTACGATCTCTTGCCATGAAGAAAATCCTTGTTCTGGGCGCGGGCCTCTCCACATCAAGCCTGATTGGCTACCTGTTACGCCATGCTGAAAAAGAGGACTGGCAGGTAACGGTTGGCGATGTGAACCTGGAAAACGCACGCCAGAAAACCGGAGCCAACCCGCGGGGAACCGCCATACCGTTCGATATTTTCAATGAACAGCAGAAAAACCAGTCGGTCCGCGATGCCGACCTGGTCATCTCCATGCTGCCGGCCCGTTTTCACCCGATGGTGGCCGAGGCGTGCCTGGAGTTTGGCAGGAGCATGCTCACCGCCTCTTATGTTTCGCCGGAGATCCGGAGACTGGATTACCTGGCCCGCCAAAAGGGCATACTCTTCTTTAATGAGCTCGGCGTGGATCCCGGGATCGACCATATGTCGGCCATGCGCGTCATCGATGCCATCCGGCAGCGCGGCGGCAAACTCACCGGTTTCCGCTCCTACACCGGCGGCCTGATCGCCCCGGAATCTGACAATAACCCCTGGAACTACAAATTCACCTGGAATCCCCGAAACGTGGTGCTTGCCGGACAGGGAACCTCGATGTACATCCGCAACGGACAGGTTAAGTATATCCCGTACCATCAGCTGTTCCGTCAAACCGAAAAAGCCAGTGTTCTCCATCTCGGTGAGTTCGAAGTTTATGCCAACCGCGATTCCCTGCAGTACCGCGAAGTGTACAAACTTCCCGAAATCAAAACTCTCATGCGGGGCACCATGCGCCGTCCCGGGTACTGCGCGGCCTGGGATGTTTTTGTCCAACTGGGCATGACCGACGACAGTTACACGATCGATGATTCCGAAAGCATGAGCTGGCTGGAATTCACCGATGCATTTGTGCCGGGGACCAACGGCAGGAGCGTTCAGGAACGGCTCGCAACCTACCTGGGCATCCCAGCCGACGGTGAGATTATGACAAAATTATCCTGGCTCGGATTGTTTGAAAAATCGGGGATCGGTCTCAAACAAGCCACCCCGGCCCAGATCCTGCAACGAAAATTAGAGGAGAAATGGAAGCTTGAGCCGTCCGACAAAGACATGATCGTGATGCAGCATGTATTTGACTATGAATACAAAGACAAAACCTACCGTCATAAATCATCGTTGATCGTGATCGGCCGTGACCAGCGCGAAACCGCCATGTCCATCACCGTCGGAACCCCCCTGGCCATCGCCGCCCGCCTGGTCCTCAACGGTACCATCCGCGCCACCGGCGTTCAGGTTCCCACGCATGCAGAATTCTATGTACCCATTTTGCAGGAGCTCAAGGAATACGGAGTGGAATTTATTGAGGAGGAAGAATAATTGACTCGGCTGGCGCCTCGCTAATTGGCTCCCTGCGGTCGCAAATTGGTTCGCTGACGCTCACTAATTAGCGCGAAGCGCCAATTAGCCGACCATAGGGAGGCCATTTTGCGAGGCGTTAGCCGAGTTAATTATTATTTTTCAAGATAGAACTCCTGAGTAAGTCGCCCATACTCTTCCGACGCAGAGCCTCTTTCTTCCCCTTCCAGCGTGAGTTCCCCCATCTCCACCGGCAGGAATTTCTTATCCAGATGAATCAATACGCGCTTTACCGGAACACTCGGCGTTCCCTTGATCCGTAAGATTCGGTTCAGGTTCAGTCCGGTCTCCAATGCAACCTTTGCCACTTCGGGGAGCCGGTCAACGGGAATGATCAGGGCCAGTCCGCCATCCGGGAAGAGCAATCCTGCACTTTTCCTGATCAAATCACTGAGGGGCAGCAAATCCTCGTGCCGGGCGGCTGTTCGTCCGGCATCGGGGGATTGGAGGGAATCCTTAAAAAATGGTGGATTGCATACAATTAGGTCATATTTCTTTTCAGCTTCCCAGGTAACGAAATCGGCATTGAAAATTGAAATGCGCCGGGCGAAAGGCGATGCCGACGCATTTTCAGCCGCTTGTCCCGAAGATACCGGATCGATCTCGAGGGCATCAATCCGGGCACCCGGGAACCGCTGTGCCATCATCAGGGCAATGAGTCCGGTGCCGGTGCCGATATCGAGAATATTCAGCAGCCAGCCCGACCCGGCCCATGCACCCAGGAGAACCCCGTCGGTACCCACCTTCATGGCCGTGCGATCCTGCCGGATCATAAATTGCTTAAACTGAAACCATTCGTTCGACATATCAGAATTTATCAAAAATTCCCAGCCCGAAAAGGCTGAAATCATATTTACACGGATCCTCAGGATCCATCTTCCGCAAGGCAGCCGTCAACTCCTCAACCGCCTGCCAATCGTTGCCCTTCCGCTTCAATAGCCCGAGCTCCCGAGCAACCCTGCCCACATGGGTATCCAGCGGGATCATCAGCGCCCCGGCCGGGATCCCCTTCCATAATCCGAAATGCACGCCGCGGCGGTCGTATCTCACCATCCACATCAGGAACAGGTTCAGCCGCTTGGCAGCGGAGCCGCGGCCGACGTCCGACACATGGCGGGCGGTCCAGCCAGGCACATCGGAAGAGATAAAAACCTGCCGAAAATGATCAAGGGCGCCATGGATTCCGCCCTGCCTGTAGCCTTCCAAAAAAACCTGCTCTAGGCCACCTTTATCGGAATATATAAACCGGATCCGGCGGAAAAAGTAGTCCAGATCGGCCCCGTTAAAGGTGCGGTGAACAAAACCCTGAACTCCCGGCGTACCGTCATCGCCGTAGTTCATGATGAATTCAAAAGGAGACCGGTCCATGAAGTCCATGATCCGTCCGGCGCTCCGCAGGATTGACGCACGGTTGCCCCAGGCAATGGTGGCCGTCAGAAAAGCGGAAATCTCGATATCCTCCCGCCGGGTAAAAGAGTGTGGAATGCTGATGGGATCCGCGGGAATAAATCCGGGATGGTTGTATTGATCATGCTTGGCATCTAGCAGGTCCCGGATCTCCCCAGTGGTAAGGGTACCCATGTTCAGTCGGCCGTAATCACCCCATCGCGCATGGTAATGATGCGGTCGGACAATTTGGCGAGTTCGGTATCGTGCGTGACGATCACAAAAGTCTGGTTCATCACCTTGCGCAAGTTGAGAAACAACTGGTGCAGGTCGCGCTGGCTGGCCGAATCCAGGTTACCCGACGGCTCGTCGGCCAGGATCACGGCCGGACGGTTCATCAGGGCTCTTGCCACGGCCACACGCTGCTTTTCTCCGCCCGACAGCTCCGAAGGCTTGTGGTTACCTCGTCCGGTTAACTTCAGGTATTCGAGCAACTCCGTCGCCCGCCCTTCAGCAACTTTTCTGGAAACCCCTCCGATGAAGGCCGGGATGCAGACATTCTCAAGCGCGGTGAATTCCGGCAAAAGATGATGAAACTGAAAAACAAACCCGATCTCCCGATTGCGGAAAGCAGCAAGTCTCCGGTCGTCCAACCGGCTGGTTTCAGTTTCCCTTACCCATACCTGCCCCGAATCCGGCCGTGAAAGGGTTCCCATGATCTGTAAAAGTGTGGTTTTCCCGGCCCCGCTGGGGCCTACAATCGAAACAATCTCGCCCGGCTCCACGGTCAGGTCAATGCCCTTGAGCACGCTGACCTCCCCGAACGACTTAATAATGCTGTTTACGCGGATCATCTGGCAACTGTTGTTCCTGCAAATTAAGGCAATTTCACCGGTTTACAAGCGCTCAGGGAATCGGCTTGCCCAGCACACGCTGATAATCGAGATAATAGGTTATTTTAACTGAGAAAGAGTTTGTCTGAGGTGCAACAACCGTATTTCCCAGGTTTTTCCAGTAGGAAGGGAAAAACTCATTCAGAATCTCATCGCTTTTGCTGATGTTGTTCTTCCACACGGCAGTAAGATAGCTCCCGGGGGCAAAATTCCAGGCATATTCAAGATCGATGGAGAAAACATTAAAATCCAGATCCCGGTTTCGTGAATAGCCCGGATAATCATCCAATGTTCCGTCGTCCATCAGGAGATAGAACTGCCGATAGTTCACCTGCGACCAGTAATGCCGGAAGGCCAGGCTCAGGGCGGCCCGGTTGTTGAACACATAAGATCCTGTAATGGAGTTTGTTACCGTCTTAATATCTCTCCGTCCGAATACGATGGAATCAGCTGAAAGGAGCGACACATAACCCCGGTCATCAACCTGGGAAGCATATTTTATGGATGGGAAAAGACTCAGTTTATCATTGAACCGTAATCGAGGTCCGAAGCTTAAATCATATCCCTTTTCACCCCAGTCATTCCCGTAAAATCCAACTCCCGCATTGAAGGCCAGCATTTTCCGGTAGTCGGTGGATCCGCGCGTGGAGAGCGACCAGAAGCCCGGGTACTCAAAGAACCTCCCGGCCACACGGGGCTCGTAGTAATCATGTGAAAGGAACGGGCTCCCCATCAGGGTGATCGAAATATCGGAATAGTCCCTGAACAGCAAATGGGACGATAAGCTTCCGGTAAAGGATGAGTAGGCCCGGGGATTGTAAATCATGCTGTAATCGAGCTCCAGGGTATTGGTGATTGAATTGAATATCCAGACGGGCTCAAGAACACGGTAGCCCAAACTGGCTCCGTGACTGATATAGTTATTCTTTTTCAGATACCCCATATCATTGGGGTTGAAAGTATCGCTCAGGATGGCTATGTCGTAACCGTATGTAAACGCACCGCGGTATTTGCCCGCTCCAAGTTTTGTAGTGTAACCGGTTGAGGGCTTGCCCTGGAGAGAGTCATAGATTGCACTGGCTGCAAGGTTGACGCTGAAACCGTACCGGTTGTTCTTGTCCATCATTCGGGTGGTGACTCCGGTAACGTTTGCCA
>MEOR01000140.1 GCA_001769295.1 Bacteroidetes bacterium GWF2_49_14
CGGCAGGCTTGAAGGGAATATCCAAAGGCTTGCCATCGTGGTTCACGGGATCCTGACATCCTCCGGCGAGCATCAGGCAAAAGGCTATTGAAGCTATTTGGAGTGTTTTCATTAGTCTTCTGTTTATTAGAAATATCGCTTAGCTATGACCGTAAGATAATCCTCTGTCAGGTTGTCCAGAGCAGGATAAATCGTGTAGTAATGTTCGGCAACCAGGTCGGGACCCGACAGGAAAAAAACAGGATAGTTTAAATCCAGATGCATTTTTACCCCGATTTCCTGAACCCTGAAGAATTGTGCCCTGCATAGGATTTGTTGCCTCTGACTCCAGATCTTTATGGTTTCATCCTCTGCAGAATAAAGGACTAACAGGTGGTCTGCGAGGTCGGCAAATTTTTCCCGGTTCAGCAGGAAAAGTAGTTTCTCAACGCAAGAACTGCAGTTCGAATCTGATAAAAGGAGGATGAGCTTTTTATCATCGCTGAGCAACTGCTTCAGCGGAGAGGACCGGCCATCCATTGACCAAAGGGTAAGGCTACCGTCCAGGGAACCTGCATTTGATTCCATGCCGGTTTTCCAGGTTTTGCTCAGAAATGAATACTCATCAAATGTTCGTTCCAGGCGAATCCTCGCATCTCCCACTCTTGAGGCGAGCTCCTGAACAGATTGATGGTACTTCCAGATCCAGACACCATTAACAAGAATGAAACTGAAAAAGCCCAGAAAGAGAATTTTCCTGTTCATGGCTATTTTTCGCATTTAGGCAGTCCGGAGCAGCCATCCATTGCGCGAAAAGTCTGCTCGCAGCAAGGAACCGATGTGTATTCCGCAACCAGTCGGGTGAAGGCCCCGCCCACCCATCCGAAATGTTCGATATGCTCTCCCGTCCTTATTTTCTGGGTAGATGGCATATAACCCACAAGTACTCCGGGTGGAGGATCGTTTGATGTAGTTGCCTGAACGGGGTCTCCGTCACCGGTTGCAAATGCATTGATGCCAATCATGTTGATGGTCAGGATTGCCAACACCAGGATCAGCACTGCCGAACGTTTTAAAAATGCTTTTTTCATTTTGTGAAGTTTAAAGATTTCCTACTCGTTTAAGGTTTTTCGGAATCCACCTGTTACAGGTATATTGATGCAGGTTACCGGCCGAAATGGAAAAAAAAGTGAGACTTTTTTTAAATAAACAAAAAATGGTAAAAAATCTACCTTTGTTGGCTAAAGCATTTGGCATGGTAAGATTTGAGGAGGCTCTGGAAATAACTGTAAATCAAGCGATTGTATTCGGTACAGAAGAAGTCTCGTTCGAAGAGGCTCCCGGACGCATTTTGGCCTCAGACATTCTGTGCGACATGGATATTCCTCCGTTTGACAAAAGTGCAATGGATGGGTATGCCTGTCGCCGGGCTGATCTGGATTTTCCCCTGGAGGTGATTGAAACCATCCGTGCCGGAATTCAACCGCAAGAATCCATTGGTTCAGGCCAATGTGCTCAGATCATGACAGGCGCCGCATTGCCCGCCGGAGCCGATACCGTCATCAAGGTCGAAGATACAGTAGGGGAGGACCCATCGATCCTCCCGCACACCCACACCCACACCCGCCTCCGCCTCATTCGTTTCACCGGCGACAAAACACCTGCAAATATTTGTTATCGCGGGGAAGACCTCAAGGCGGGAGAAATGATTCTTGAGGCGGGTACCCTGTTAGGCACCCGTCATGTGCCAATCCTGGCGACCGTCGGAGCAGTGACCATCGGAGTGTTCAGATTCCCTTCGGTTGGCGTCCTTGCTACCGGAACAGAGCTGGTTGAGCCCGGAAACAAGCCCGGGGTTTCACAAATCAGAAATTCCAATGCCTATCAGATGATTGCACAACTCGGAAAGATCGGCATTGATGCAGATTATTTCGGGATCGCTCCGGATGATGAAACCGCAACCCGGGAACTGATCAGGGAAGCCCTGAAATCTGATGATATATTGATCCTGAGTGGGGGAGTATCCATGGGGGAGTACGATTTCGTTCCTTCTGTTCTGGAATCCCTTGGAATTAAAATACACTACAGCAGAATAGCCATCCAGCCTGGAAAACCCACCCTGTTTGGTACCGGCAGGGGCAAGTATGTTTTTGGACTTCCCGGTAACCCGGTTTCATCCTATTTCACACTTGAACTCCTGGTGAAGCCATTTCTATATCGGTGCATGGGTCACCATTGGGTTCCACCTTTTCAACGGTTTCAGGCCGGTCAATCGATCATCAGGAAAAAGGCTGACCGTTTAGGATGGATACCCATCAGAATAAATACAGACAAACAAATTTTTCCTGTGGAGTATCATGGCTCTGCGCATATTTTTTCACTGAAGAATGCGGATGGCATGATTGCCATTCCGATCGGAATAAAGGTCATTGAGGAAGGAGAATGGGTGGATGTTAGACCGATTTGACAGAGCGATTAACTATCTGAGAATATCGGTCACAGACCGGTGCAATCTCCGTTGCACCTATTGCATGCCTGCTGGGGGGATCGAACTGATCTCCCATGATGACATACTCCGTTATGACGAAATCATTGAGGTGATTCTTGCAGCTGTCGGTTTTGGTGTCGACAAAGTCAGGATAACCGGTGGGGAGCCATTGGTTCGCAAGGGGGTTCCCGATCTTGTCAGAATGATATCGGGAATATCGGGCATACGTGACCTGTCACTTACAACCAATGGAATTCTTTTGGAAAAGTTCGCTCAGGAACTGAAAACAGCCGGACTTCACCGCGTTAATATCAGCCTGGATACCCTTGATCCGGTGCGTTATGCCGAAATCACCCGGGGAGGGGATCTTAACCAGGTACTGCGTGGCATTGATGCTGCCCTGGAGTCAGGACTTTGGCCGGTAAAGCTGAATTGCGTGATCCATTCAACTCCTGATGAGCCGGACGCCAGATCCGTCAGCGAATTCGGCCGGTTAAAGGGAATAGCCGTGCGCTTTATTCATGAAATGGACCTCGATGGTGGTTTTTTCAAACCCGTCATTGGCGGCGAAGGTGGCAACTGTTCCTCCTGCAACAGATTGCGCCTGACCAGCAACGGATTGATCAAACCCTGCCTGTTCAGCAACTCCGGATTCAGCATACGTGAACTCGGCCCGCACAAAGCCATTGAACTGGCTCTGGCAAATAAGCCGGAATGCGGATCCGTTAATACAACGGGGGAATTCTATAACTTGGGAGGATGATGGGACAAGGCGAAAGAATAAAGGCAAAAGAAAAAAGAAAGATGACAAAGAGAGGAAGATACGAAGATATCAGTAACCCCGGCCTTGAGGCCGGGGACTCACCACACCACCCCAGGCTCGAAGATATCAGTAACCCCGGCCTTGAGGCCGGGGACTCACTGACGCATACCGACGAGGCGGGCCGGGCCCGGATGGTGGATGTCGGGTCCAAGCCTGACCAGATCAGGTTTGCCAAGGCGGAAGGTTTCATAAGCCTGCAAAAGGAGACCGTTGAGCTTATCCGCAATAACCTGATGAAAAAGGGCGATGTCCTTACCGTTGCCGAGATTGCCGGAATCCAGGCCGCCAAGAAAACCTCCGATCTTATTCCCCTGTGCCATCCGTTATTGTTAAATCAGGTTACGGTTAGAGCGCATCTCCTGGAGGGAAAGGTCGAGGTAACCGCCGAAGTCCGGTGTACAGGTCCCACTGGAGTGGAAATGGAAGCATTAACAGCTGTCACTATTGCCTTACTCACTGTTTACGACATGTGCAAGGCCGTCGACAAGACTATGACAATTTCCGGTATATTCCTCCTAAATAAAACAAAGCATGACCTTCCCTGATCCCTTGCGATTTGTGGTTATTACCCTGAGCGACCGTGCCAGTCGTGGTGAGTATGAAGACCTTAGCGGCCCGGCAATCAGCAGCCATATCCGTGAGTTTTTCGTCGGGAAGAGTCTCAGTATCGAGGTTGAGAATATCGTCATACCGGATGATCCCGAACAACTGAGAACCTTGATTCAAAAGTACCGCAGCGATGGAACTGAGATTATTTTTACGACCGGTGGAACAGGAATCGGCCCCAGGGATTTTACTCCGGATGTAGTTAAGCCATTGCTACATAAGGAAATACCCGGAATCATGGAAATGATCCGGGTAAAGTATGGGTCAGAAAAGCCTGCTGCACTTTTATCCCGCTCCATCGCCGGTGTTACGGGCAATTCGCTTATTTACTGCATTCCCGGGAGCCGGAAGGCAGTTGCTGAATACTGCAGTGAGATTTTGCCAACCCTCATTCATTCGATCAAAATGATCAGGGGTATTGACGATCATAGCTGCTGATCTGGCTACTTTTCAATCACCAAACGGGTTGTGAGGATCTGTCCTGCCGCAACCACCTGAACAAACCAGATACCCGGACTGATAAAACCGGCCTCAATAACCTCGTGAAGCTGAAGCATATTCTTGAAACTCACGTAGGAAAAATTCTGGCCGATCGTATTGGCAAAGCGAATCTCACCCGAAGTGGCCCTGGGAAATTTCACATCCAGGATGAAATGCCCGCTATTGGGATTGGGGAAAATGTCAACTGTGGCAGTGGTGATAACCTGGCTTCCTCCCATTACAGCCGGATTCGGTTGGCCCGGACTGCCCTTGTCTCCTGCACCATATGCAATCCTGGCAGGGAACCAATTGCCAGGAAGGTCATTGGCTGTTGCCTGAACAAAATCAGGATGCAGCTCCATGGATGCACCGGCATTTAAGGGCCAGCCTGTTTCATATGCCACCGCATCGATGATGGTTTCGTCCGAAAGACAAAGGATGACCTGATCGGCTGTATTGGCCAGGGTAAAGTTTGAATACTGATAATTCCCTTGTACCCCACCGTTCGCCGTGGTGTCCTTGTTTTTCACCAGAACCCAGTAACCTCCGGGTTGAATAATCAGATCAGCGGAAGAGGTTATCGTGTGCTTGTTTGAACCTTCGTCCTTGATTATCAATCCATTAATTAAGACAGCATGGTCGGAGGAATTGAAAATTTCAACCCACTCACCATTGGAATCACTTACAGCTTCCGGATTTGCCATGATCTCGGTGATGATCAGTTCTCCGGCTCGCGGCAGGGTCTGCGCAGTCAATGCGATCCAATATCCTGCCATGAGGAACGTTACTAAAATGACGTAGCTTTTTTTCATTGTTAAAGAATTTAAAGGTTTACAATGAATAGGTATGCAGGAATCAGAAGGAAATGGAGAAAATGACAGAAGTTATTTTTGGCCCGATGGATTATCTTTATACTTGCCGTTATAATTAAACCAGATATATGTCAGATACTATACTCAATCACAGATCAATACGAAAGTTTGAACCACGTCCGCTGCAGCCCGGAATGCTCGACCGGATTCTCAGTGCTGCCACCCGGGCCTCTACTACCGGAAATATGCAGGTGTACAGCATTATCGTGACAACTGACGAGGAAATCAGGAGGCAGCTCTGGGAGGCTCACTTCAAACAGGATATGGTTCTTGAAGCCCCTGTCCACCTTACTTTTTGTGCAGATTTTAATCGCTTTTCCAGTTGGTGCAAATTGCGGAATGCAGATCCGGGTTATGATAACTTCCTCTCTTTTCTCACCGCTGCAATCGATGCAGTTCTCGCCTCGCAGAATGCCGCCCTTGCTGCGGAAGAGGAGGGATTGGGGATCTGCTACCTCGGTACTGCAACCTGGATGGCTGCCCGGATGATTGATATTCTGAACCTTCCTAAGCTGGTTGTCCCGGTTGCTTCCCTTGTGGTGGGATACCCTGCAGAGAACCCGCCTCTGACTGATCGCCTTCCGGTTGACGGTGTTGTTCACCGGGAAGTTTACAAGGATTACGATGAGCCGGGTATCAACCATATTTACCTGGAAAAGGAATCATTGCCGGATACGCTGGAATTACTGAAGATCAATCAAACGGAGACCCTCGCGCAGATTTTCACCGGCAAACGATACACCAGAAAAGATAACCGTTTTTTCTCCAGGGCATTCCTTGAAGTTCTGGAAAGGCAGGGTTTTATGATCAATAACGATTAAAATGCCCTGCATCCGGCTCGCGTTTGTTTACTTTCTGCTCCTGATCCTTCAGGGCCCGGATGTACCGGGCCAGTCAGGTAACTCAATCCGGCTCACGGTTGTTTTACCAGGATACCCGGCGGAAGAGCTGCCGGCCAAATTTAAGAGGCTGGGACTTTCATCCGAAAAAGCCGTGGACGTCAGGGAAATTGAATCCCTGATGGAGAATATTCTCAGGATGTATGAGGATTCTGGCTATCCGTTTGTTAAGGCCCGCCTGGATACCATCAGGATTTCCGGCAGCGGCCTCAGGGGAACCGTAAGAATAGAAACGGGTGAGCGTGTAACCATAGACTCGATACTGAACCGGACAGGTTACCGGATCTCACAACGAATACTTTCCCGGGTAACCGGAATTCAGCCGGGAGATCCCTATTCTGAATCGGCCATCAGGTCCGCTTCAGTCCGATTGTCAGGTATAACCTGGCTCACACAGAAGAAACAGCCCGATATTGGATTTCATGGGCCGTATGCCTCATTGTTTCTTTATCCCGATAAAGCCGCCTCCAACCGTTTCGACGGATGGATTGGTTTAACACCGGCCCCTGGTTCCGGGAGTACCGTGAATTTTGCCGGCGCACTCGATCTCGGCCTGCAGAATGTAATCGGTCAGGGTGAAAGCTGGTCGGTTACCTGGAGACGAAACCAGGACCGGTCCCAGCAACTGAAACTGGGCTTTACAATCCCCTGGCTGGCAGGGTTGCCTTTTGGAATTCAGACCAGCCTGCAGATGTACCGCCAGGATACCAGCTATCTCAACCTGAATCTGGATGCCGGTGTGCCCTATTTTTTTTCTCCGACAAATCAATTAAACCTGTTTTACCGGGTTAAGCAAAGCAATTTGCTCACAGGGATTTCAATGGCGGAAAGTGGTAATAACCAGTCCTATATCACGAGATTGACGGGTATTTCCTGGAATTGGGTCCGGTTGGACCGGCCAATCAGTCCGACAAGGGGATGGCAATTCCTTGCGGAAGCTTCAATCGGTAAAAAGGAGATTGAAGGTTCTAAGGGTATCAGCCAATCGGAGATGATAGCAGATGCGTCTGCAAATCTTTCTGTTAACCAAAGTATGGTTTTCTCCCTGCGTCTTCGCGGCGGCGCTTTGATCTCATCCCAATTATTGGAGAATGAGAGTTTTAGAATAGGTGGTGTGCAGGATCTCAGGGGATTTGATGAGGATATCTTCCATTCAGATAAGTTTTTGCTCGGTTCGGTTGAGCTGCGCTATTTGCTGGATAAGGCTTCTTATTTGTTACTACTTGCGGATTATGGACTCCTTCACCCGGTTACCTTATCAGATCAGCCGTACAAACGGCCGCTTGGGTTAGGGATAGGAGGGCAGTTAAAAACATCCGGAGGTATTTTTCGCATAATCTTCGGTCTGGGAAAAGAGCCGGATGCCCCCTTTAACCTGCGCACGGGTAAGATCCACATCGGATATGTAGGACTCTTTTAGAAAATTGACCTATTTTCGCACCACTTAGCACCCCTAACACAAATGAAAGCTAAACCCGTTATCACTAAGCCAATCGTTCTTATAACCGGTGCAACCTCAGGTATTGGACGTGCCTCTGCCATTCGATTTGCAAAAGAAGGTTATCGGCTGATTCTCACCGCAAGGCGTGCCGTGACCTTAAAAAAGCTAGGCTCTTATCTTGAAAACCAGTATAAGACAAGTTGTTATACCTATCCTTTGGATGTAAGGAAACTCACGGATATCCGAGCTTTTATGGAAACCCTGCCTGCTGAATGGCATCAAATCGGGGTTTTGGTCAATAATGCCGGACTTGCAGCAGGATTGGATCCTGTTCAGGAAGGCTCAACCGACGATTGGGATCAGATGATCGATACCAACATTAAAGGAATGTTGTACATGACCCGACTGGTCGCCCCGGGTATGATCGAACGCCGGAAAGGTCATATTATCAATATCGGATCGATTGCCGGCAAGGAGGTTTATCCTAAAGGAGCCGTCTATTGTGCAACCAAGCATGCCGTGGAAGCACTCACCAAAGGGATGCGGCAGGACCTTGTTCCTTATGGGATCAAGGTTTCCTCAGTTTGCCCGGGGGCGGTAGAGACGGAGTTTTCATTGGTGCGCTTCAAAGGTGACGAGGAGAGGGCTGATAAGGTATACGATGGTTTTACCCCTTTACAGGCAGAAGACGTGGCGAGCGTGATCCACTATATCGTCAGCCGTCCCGCGCATGTGAATATTCAGGATGTCCTCATCATGCCAGCTGCACAAGCCAGCGCTACTATTATTAACCGCCAATAGGTATGCTGAAAGATTCTTCTGCCAGAGAAAATGCACAGATGTTCAATGATATAGCAGGTTCTTATGATTTCCTGAATCACTTGCTGTCACTTAACATCGACAAGATCTGGCGCAGGAAAGCCATTAAGACCTTAAAGGCAGTTACACCCAAAAAGATACTTGATATTGCAACCGGTACCGGCGATCTGGCTTTGGCTGCACTTTCACTTAAGCCGGAAAAGATTGTCGGGGTTGATGTTTCAGAAGGTATGCTTGCGGTTGCCATGGACAAGATCGCCCGACGCAGTTTATCCTCAACGATCACTTTCGTGACGGCACCCTGCGAGAACCTGCCGTTTTCCGATTCATCCTTTGATGCCGCAATGGTAGCTTTCGGGGTCAGGAACTTCGAAGACCCGGAACAAGGCCTCCGCGAGATTTTCAGGGTTCTTCGTCCTGGTGGAAAACTGGTGGTTCTCGAATTTTCGCTTCCACGGCAGAAATGGATACTTTCCCTCTATCGCTGGTACTTTCACCGTGTCCTTCCATCCATCGGTAAGCTTTTTTCGCGCGACCTGGCCGCTTACCGCTACCTTCCCGAATCAGTCGAAGCTTTCCCCAAAGGAAATGAATTTGTGGAGTTGCTAAACCGTGGGGGATTCAGCTCATCAACCTATCAATCATTGACTTTCGGCATTTGCGGTATGTACACAGGCCTGAAAAATGAATGAACAGAATACTAAGATCATCTGTTTATCAGTTATTTTAGCAAATCAATCTAATCTGCATGTCTCGAATTAAAGGGAGTCTTTTATTTTTTTTGCTCGGCATATCTTTCCCTCTTTTTTGCCAAACTCCGAAACCTCCGAATCTGGTCTTGCTGGATTACCAGCAGTTTCATTTCGGGTATTCCGTCGGGATAAACAAGATTGGATTCACTTTGATTCCCCGTGATAGCTTTAATGTCAGCCTGATCGAAAACCCCGGAATCAATATTAACCTCATTACAAAGTATCGATTAGGGAAAAATTTTGAAATCAGGTTTCTACCAGGAATACAATTTGCACAGCGGGATCTTACCATAGGAAAGGGTAGTGCCACAAAAACATGGAAGATTGAAAGTGTATATGTTGATTTGCCTGTTTTATTGAAATACCGTGCCGATCGAGTCAATAATTTTGCCCCCTACCTGATCGCAGGTGTATGTCCTCGCTTCGACCTCACAGGGGGTGAGATTCAGAACTGGCGTCCAGTGCAGAGATTGGTTAAGGTTTTTGATTTTTATCCGGAGTTGGGAGTGGGGGTGGATTTTTACCTGCAACAGGTCAAGGTTTCAACTGAACTAAAGTTTTCTGTGGGCATGCTGAACATTTTCAGGGATCCGGGTGTTGATCCTGAATACACTTTATATGCACAGGGAGTTGAGAAGATCTTATCCAGAATGGTTATCTTCTCTGTTCATGTTGAATAGTATTCAGGCCCCATAAATTATGACCCGAGAAGTTGACGTAGTCCTCAATCCGGAGGATGCCTCCATTCCACGACAGATTCAGAAAAAGGCATGTCTTGAAGCGGGTATTTCACCCAATGTAATCTCAGGCTACCACATACTGAAAAGATCTGTTGATGCCAGGCGCCGTCCCATAGTGGTTCGCCTGAAAGTGATGTTGTTCTGGGATGAACCGGTTCAACCGGTAGTTCAGCAGTTTAAGTGGGAGGATGTTTCAAGAGCACCGGAGGTGGTGGTTGTCGGAGCAGGCCCCGCAGGGCTTTTTGCTGCTTTACGCCTCGTCGAGCTCGGAATAAAGCCCCTTATTATTGAGCGGGGAAAGCCGATTTCGGACCGGAAGCGTGATATCGCGATCCTGAACCGGAACCAGGGACTGGATCCCGACTCGAATTACTGTTTTGGAGAAGGCGGGGCAGGAACTTTTTCAGATGGCAAACTGTATACCCGCTCAAAAAAGAGAGGTGATGTACGAAGGGTGCTTGAAATCCTTCACCTGCATGGATCTGATGAATCTATCCTGTATGACAGTCATCCCCACATTGGAACCGACCGGCTTCCGGGAATAGTGACAAACATCCGTCAAACGCTGACCGACCACGGCGCGGTTTTCTTTTTCAACCGGCGTGTAAATGGCATGGTGATCCGTGAGGGGAGAGCTGTCGGGGTCACCACGGTTCAGGGCGAAACAATTACTGGCAAGGCCGTGATTCTGGCCACCGGACACTCAGCCATCGACATATACCAGATGCTCAGGGAAGCAGGCCTGAGAATGGAGGTGAAGGGATTTGCCATGGGCGTGCGAATTGAGCATCCTCAGCTACTGATTGACCAATTGCAGTACCATTCCCGTGAAGGAAGAGGCAAGTACCTGCCTGCAGCTGAATATACACTGGTGAAAAATGTGGCGGGAAGAGGAGTATACTCGTTTTGCATGTGCCCGGGTGGAATTATTGTGCCTTCGTCTACCCTTGAAAATGAGGCTGTTGTCAATGGTATGTCGAACAGCCTCCGTAATTCGCCATTTGCCAACAGCGGTCTGGTGGTTGAAATCCGGCCGGAGGATCTCGGTCAGTACCAGGAGCATGGCCCGTTTGCCGGACTTGCCTATCAGCAGGACCTGGAGCGATCGGCATTCAGATATGGCGGCTCCGGACAAACAGCACCCGCACAACGGCTTACGGATTTTACCGCCAACCGGAACTCTTCATCCCTGCCTGATCATTCCTATCACCCCGGATTGGTTTGCTCGCCGATGCACCAGTGGCTGCCCGATGATATTCGTTTAAGGCTTCAGGAAGGGCTCAGGTTTTTCGGCCGCCGTATGAAAGGTTTCCTTACCGATGGTGCGATAATGGCAGGAGTGGAATCCCGGACCTCATCTCCGGTCAGGATTATCCGCGATCCCGAAACCGGAAACCATCCCGATTTGCCGGGTTTATTCCCTGCAGGGGAAGGAGCCGGATACGCCGGGGGAATTGTTTCTTCAGCAATGGATGGTGAGCTGGCAGCTTCGGCAGCAGCCCGTTTTATCTTCTCCTGAACTCGCTGCAGATGATTGCCGCCGCAACCGACACATTCAGGGATTCGGGCTTCCCTGCACCGACGGAAAAATCAGGAATTAAGAGATCGTTAACCGACAGATTTTGAAAGCTTGGGGTGAGTCCCTTGGACTCGTTCCCCATCAGGATTATCCCGTTTCTGGTTAGATTTGCCTTATATATCGAAGTTCCGGCCAATGAACTGGCATAGACCGGAAAACCCTGAGGGAGATCTGAAAGAAACGAATTGAGGCTGGTTTGCAGAAGGTGTACCCTGAATATGGACCCCATGCTGGATTGAACAACTTTCGGCGAAAAAAAATCAGCCGAGTCCATGGAGGAAACCACTCCTGCCAGTCCAAACCAATCAGCAAGGCGTACCAGCGTTCCTACATTCCCCGGATCCTGAACATGGTCAAGTCCGATAAGCAAATCGGAGTTGAAATTAAAATTTCGGGTGGATGGTTCCGGTTTTGATGCTATTGCCAAAGCTTGATTTGGCGTTTTCATCAGGCTCATCCGTTCGAGTTCCGCTTCCGAAACCATCTGAACCTGATCAGGTTTATTGATTATTTCATGCTCCTGTTCCCTTAACCAGATCTCAAGGCCGAACAAGTTTCTGATCCTGAATGACGATTCAACCGGTAACCGTAAAAGTTCCCTGACGATTTTATCCCCTTCCACAATGAAGCAACCCGATTCGTCTCGCTCCTTTTTTCGGTCAAGCGACCGGATAAACTGTATTTGAGCTTTTGATACCATCCATGGCTTTGTGGAGTTGCAATTTAATTAAATTTATAATCTTTGGGCCTGACAGGAGAATTATGCAAAAGATCGGAATATCAAGCTTCTATATTAGAGTAACTGCCCGCCTTATGTGTTTTGCTTGCATGATATTCCTGCTGTCATGCAGCCCGGTTCGTTATGTTCCCGACCAAAAATACCTTTTGGTTTACAATAAAATTGAAGTTGCCGGGCAAGGAGTCAGTAAACGTGATTTATCAGATTATCTTCGACAACAGCCAAATAAAAAGATTTTCGGTTTCATACGGTTTCACCTCGGTGTCTATAATCTATCCAATCCGGCAAAGCAAAAAGGAATAAACAACTGGCTCAGAACCATTGGAGAAGAACCTGTTATATATAATCCTGCAGCAAGGGAGAAATCTAAAGCCCAGCTTCAGCAGTTTTTAAAGAATTCCGGATTTCACTTCGCCAGTGTTACCGATACGGTTGTTTTTAATGGAAAAAAAGCAGGGGTAACCTACCGGATTCATTTTGGGCCACCATACATTGTTGACCGGATTAGCCTGACGAACCCCGATTTTATCACGGATTCAGGAATCAGAAGCCTGATTGCCAAAGATTCAGCCTCATCGCTTTTGGCGCCGGGAATGCGATTTGACCAGGAAATATTCAGGCTTGAAAGAAACAGAATTGCAAAAGTCCTGCGCGACCATGGTTATTACGGGTTTTCCCGGGAGTACATCTATTTTCAAACCGATACCCTCCGGGGAAACCTTACTGCCGGAATTACTCTGGGCATCATGAATCCCCGAGATGCGGGAACAGATCCTTCTCTGTCCTCGTTCCACCCCCTTTATCGGATTGGGGATATCAGTATTATAACAGATTTTAATTCGGCAGAATATCTAAAGGACCCAGCGAGTTATCTTGCCACGGCTGATACGCTTGTCTTTATGGGCACGAAATTGGTTTTTAAGGGCAAATTGTACATGCGCCCGAGCCTTTTGCAATCCTCCGTGGCTTTTCAAAAAGGATCCCTTTTTGGCCAGATGCTGGCAGACAAAACAACCGAGAACTTTTCCTCCCTTAGAAACTTCAAGCAGATAAAGGTTAATTTTTTACCGGGGCCCTTCCTTTCAGATTCCATACAACAGCTTGACTGTCAGGTTTTTTTAACTCCAATGATAAAACAATCCTACGATGTATCCCTTGAAGGAACCTATTCGTCGGGTAACATAGGAGTGGCCGGTAACCTCATCTATAAGCACAGGAATCTGCTAAAAGGCGCCGAGAGTTTTGAACTCAAATTCAAGGGGGCAGTTGAATTTTTGAGCAATGCCGTGGCAGACTTTAACCGGATGGTGGAGTTTGGTATCGACGGACGGTTGGATGTTCCCCGGACCTGGGTTCCGTTTACCCGGAATAAGAGTTTTAAATATGGGAAGCCTCATGCCTCGGTTAATCTGAGTTTCAATTACCAGGCCCGCCCCGACTTTACCCGCACCATTGTCAATGCTGCCTATGGTTATAATTGGAAAACCCTTCTTACCCGGCATCAGATCAATGTTCTCGAATTCAACTATGTGAATGTTACCAAGATGTCTGACCGGTTTTATGAGATTATCAAAGGCACCTATATCGAGAATAGTTTTCGCTCACACGTTGTACCTGCTTTCAACTATACGCTGACGCTTACAGATCAGGAGCTTAATAAGAATTCCAGTTTCTATTTCATCCGTATCCGGCCTGAAATTGCAGGAAACCTATTCTATACGGTCAACAGATTGGCAATCCCTGACAAGCCTGACAATGGATACTTGTTTTTAGGAACCCCTTTTTCTCAGTACACTGAAGCAGATGTTGATCTTCGTTATCATTGGGTGATGAATCCTACGAACCGCATGGCATTTCGTGTATTTGCAGGGGCCGGCTACCCCTATGGCAATACGGATGCCCTGCCGTTTGAGAAAAAGTATTTCTCGGGTGGTTCCTCCGGTATCCGCGCATGGCAGGTAAGGTCGCTCGGCCCGGGAAGCTATGTAATGCCAGAGGACCAGTCCCATCTGTACCCAAATCAGCTCGGTGACGTCAAGTTGGAGGCTAATATTGAATACCGGTTTGATCTTTTTAAGGCTCTGAAGGGGGCGTTGTTTCTGGATGCAGGTAACATTTGGACTATCAGGGACTCGGATGAACGCCCGGGCGCCGTTTTTAAGGTATCCTCCTTTTATCGTGAAATAGCTGTAGGTACCGGTTTTGGTATTCGCGCTGATCTCTCGTATTTTATAGGTCGGCTTGATCTGGGCATTAAGCTTCGGGATCCCGGCACTCCTGACGGACCCAAATGGATACCCGGTTACCGGCCTTATGCCTGGAAGGATTTTGTTCTCAATTTTGGTATCGGTTATCCTTTTTAATCCGGATCTGCTACTCCTTATTTTCGACTTTGCCGTATATTTGCCCACTCATTAAAATTCTCGATCATGAAAATTCTCGATGTTGTTAAGCCGGGTGTTGTAACCGGTTCGGATGTCCAAAAAATCTTTAGCATAGCAAAAGAAAATGCGTTTGCTATACCTGCTGTCAACGTTGTTGGCACCAACTCCGTAAATTCGGTTCTTGAGGCTGCAAAGATAGCCCAGGCCCCGGTGATTGTTCAATTCTCCAATGGTGGTGCTGCATTCTGGGCTGGCAAAGGCCTGCCCAATGATCATCATGAGGCTGCGATTTTAGGGGGTATAGCAGGCGCCCGCCATATTCATATTGTTGCCGAAGCCTATGGGGTACCGGTGATTGTTCATACGGACCATGCCGCGAAAAAACTCCTGCCCTGGATAGACGGATTGCTCGATATGAGTGAAAAGCATTTTAAAAAACATGGCAAACCACTCTACAGCTCACACATGTTGGACCTTTCAGAAGAACCACTGGCAGAAAACATAGATATATGCAAGAAGTACCTCCAGCGGATGAGTAAAATGGGGATGACCCTGGAAATTGAACTGGGCGTGACAGGCGGGGAAGAAGATGGCGTTGACAATACGGGGGTTGATAATGCTTTACTCTATACACAGCCAGAACATGTGGCTTATGCGTATACTGAACTGTCCAAAATAAGCCCGAATTTTACTATTGCAGCATCCTTTGGCAATGTACATGGTGTTTACAAACCGGGTAATGTAAACTTGCAACCCAGGATTCTGAAGAATTCTCAGGACTATATTGTTAAGACATACAACACCCCGCAAAAGCCGGTTGATTTTGTCTTTCATGGTGGTTCGGGTTCATCCCGTGAAGAGATACGGGAGGCAATCTCATATGGGGTTGTCAAAATGAACATTGACACTGATACTCAGTGGGCTTACTGGATCGGTATCCGCGATTACTATGAGAAGAACAAGGGATATCTGCAATCCCAGATCGGAAATCCGGAAGGTGCGGATAAGCCGAACAAGAAAAAGTATGACCCCCGCGTTTTCCTTCGTGAAGGTGAGAAAACCATGATAGCCCGGCTACAGACTGCTTTTGAAGACCTCAACTGTATCGGCAGGATATAATTTTTTCTTTTTTCAGTCATAATCCTCCATTTTACCTGGTTTTTAGCATATATACCAGTATAAATGGAGGATTATGATTTTACGTTTTCTTTTCACCCGATCAGAATTCCGCGGTACCCTTATTCTGGCATCCGGAGTTATCGCTGTCCGGTTGCTGATGTCTGCCGCTGGCCATCCAGATATTCCGCCGGAAGAATTTTTACCTGAGAAACCGGAAGAGGTTTCGGAACAGTCAAAAAAGAAGGCGGATAAAATCGAGATTAATTCTGCTGATAGTACCCGTTTGCTTGATCTGAATGGCATCGGGCCTGTATTCGCACGCAGGATTGTAAGATACAGGGAGGCACTTGGCGGATTCATAGCAGTTGGTCAGTTGTTGGAAGTTTATGGCATGGACACGATCCGGTATGAAGGTTTTATATCTCAGATATACCTGGATACCAGTCATCTGATTAAGCTAGATGTAAACCGCGCTACCTTTAAGCAATTGCTTGCACACCCCTATCTGGATTACGAGCAGGTTAAAGCGGTCTGCCGTTTTCGCGAGCGGAAAGGGAAACTCGAGGCGCCAGGCGAGTTATGGGCAGCCGGAGTCCTGCCTGATTCCCTGCGGAAGAGCCTAAGACAATATTTATTTGCTGGTCAGGACTCCGTACAAAAAGAGGCCAGGGGTTTTGTAAAATAAAGATTTTTGTTTTCCTTTGCAGTCCGAAATTCAGCTAACTGAAATTTTTAAATAAGTAACAGCGTATGATCATCATTCCGGTAAAAGAAGGCGAGAACATTGAAAGGGCTCTCAAAAAATTTAAGCGCAAGTTTGAAAAAACCGGCGTAGTTAAGGAACTAAGATCCCGTCAGGCCTTCACCAAACCCTCCATCAAGCGCCGTCAGGAATTACTCCGTGCTGCCTACGTACAGCAGTTGCAGCAGACGGCAGAAAACGAATAGTCGGCCTGCTATTTTTTTGGCCGAAACAAACTTTGCATTTTTTCGTTATATTTATGTAAAGATTTCGGTCGATTATGGTTGTTGTTGATTCGTTCCTGAGGTATCTTATCACCGAGAAGCGCTATTCCACTCATACGGTTCGGTCTTATCAGAATGATCTGGTGCAATTCGAGAAATTCATCAGCGATACTCAATCTTCTGATAGTCTTACCAACTGTTCATCACGACATGTGCGGTCATGGATCATTTCAATGCTGGATAATGGCATGAGTCCGAGATCTGTTAACCGAAAGATTACCACCCTGAGAAGGTTTTACCGGTTTTGCCAGAATACAGGGGCTGTTCGTAATAATCCGGCGACAAACATACCCTCGCTTAAAACGGCAAAACCATTGCCTGTTTTTGTTCAGGAAAGCCAGATGATCAATATACTCAATACGGTTACAGAAAACATGGATTTCACGAGCCTAAGGAATTTACTGGTTCTGGAGTTGCTTTATGGCACCGGGATTCGTGTCACTGAACTGACAGGGCTCAAGGATTTCAATGCGGACACCGTTAAACAACAGATAAAGGTTTTAGGCAAAAGAAACAAGGAGAGAATTATACCGATATATGAAGGTCTCTCATCACTTATCGGGGAGTACCGTGTGAAGCGGGACCAGCAGTTTCAGGAAACACCTTCAGGGTTCCTTATTGTTACCGATACCGGAAAGAATGCCTATCCGAGACTGATTTACCGGATTGTAAATGCCGCCTTGTCGGGCGAATCGGTGGCCGGCCGAAAGAGCCCGCACGTACTGCGCCATACTTATGCCACGCACCTGCTCAATCATGGCGCCGAGCTCAATGCTATCAAGGAACTGCTCGGCCATGCAAGCCTGAGTGCAACTCAGGTATACACCCATACCGGGTTTGAAAAACTTAAGAAGGTTTACGAGAAGGCTCATCCTCGAGCATGATAATATATATATACTAAATATTGGAGGACCCATTATGAACATTCAGATCCATTCCGTTCATTTCGATGCAGACGTTAAGCTGCTGGACTTCATCCATGAAAAAGTTAAGAAACTGGTTCAGATAGACGAGAAGATCCTGGGTGCCGAAATTTTCCTTCGTCTCGATAATAATCAGAACACCGAGAATAAACTGACTGAGATCCGGCTCTTAATTTCCGGAAATGACCTCTTTGCAAAGAAACAGTGTAAAAGTTTTGAAGAGGCTACGGATCAGACTGTTGATGCCCTCCGCCGGCAGTTAACCAAACTTAAGGGTAAAAAAGTCAACCGATAGGAAAAATCTCAGGTAAAAGTTTTGATGTCTGATATCTATGTACTACATTTGCAGACCCAAAATTTGAATTGGGAGAGTTCTTTATTTGATTGCTGATAAAGACTGAATTTTGCCAATGTAGCTCAGTAGGTCAGAGCAGCTGATTTGTAATCAGCTGGTCGGGGGTTCGAATCCCTCCATTGGCTCGGATTTAGTCAAGATAATTGCGGGGAGATACCAAAGTGGCCAACTGGGGCAGACTGTAAATCTGTTGTCGTACGACTTCGGAGGTTCGAATCCTCCTCTCCCCACAATAGGCGGGAATAGCTCAGCGGTAGAGCATTAGCCTTCCAAGCTAAGGGTCGCGGGTTCGAATCTCGTTTCCCGCTCTAGCATTAAAGCCGACGTAGCTCAGGTGGTAGAGCGCATCCTTGGTAAGGATGAGGTCACGGGTTCAATTCCCGTCGTTGGCTCAGAATTTAAAGAGTATCATAACAATAAGTAATCGGACAATAAAAAGAAGTAGCCATGGCTAAGGAAAAATTTAACAGGAACAAACCTCACGTCAATATCGGTACGATCGGCCACGTTGACCATGGTAAGACTACTTTAACATCTGCCATCACGATGGCTTTGAATAAAAAGGGTCTTGCTGATGTGAAAAGTTTTGATTCGATCGATAACGCTCCTGAAGAAAAGGAGAGAGGTATAACGATCAACACAGCTCACGTTGAGTATCAGACTGAAAGCAGGCATTATGCACACGTTGACTGCCCGGGACATGCTGACTATGTTAAAAACATGGTTACAGGTGCTGCACAGATGGACGGTGCCATTCTGGTTGTTGCCGGAACCGACGGACCGATGCCGCAGACTCGCGAACACATCCTCCTTGCCCGCCAGGTGAACGTTCCCCGTATTGTTGTTTTCATCAACAAGTGTGATTCAGTTGACGACCCGGAACTCCTTGAACTGGTAGAAATGGAAATCCGTGACTTGCTCACCTTCTATAAATTTGACGGTGAAAACACTCCGGTTATCCTAGGTTCCGCTCTTGGCGCCATGCACGAAGAGCCAAAATGGGTTGCGAAGGTATACGAACTGATGGATGCAGTTGATACCTGGATTGAATTACCCCCCCGGGCTATCGAAAAACCATTCCTGATGCCGGTTGAAGACGTATTCTCGATTACAGGTCGCGGAACCGTTGCAACGGGCAGAATCGAAGCTGGTGTTGTCAATACCGGAGATGAAGTCCAGATTGTCGGCCTCGGTGAAGGTCGGAAATCAGTTGTAACCGGTGTTGAGATGTTCCGCAAAATTCTTGACCGCGGTGAAGCCGGTGATAACGTTGGTCTGCTCCTTCGTGGTGTTGACAAAGACGAGATCCGTCGTGGCCAGGTTATTGCAAAACCAGGCTCGATAACTCCTCATACCGTCTTCAAAGCTGAAGTGTACATCCTCAAGAAGGAAGAAGGCGGACGTCATACCCCATTCCACAACAAGTATCGCCCGCAGTTCTACATCAGGACACTTGATGTAACGGGTGAAATCATGTTGCCGGAAGGTACTGAAATGGTAATGCCGGGTGACAACCTGACCATTACCGTTAACCTGGTTACTCCGGTAGCTATCGACCGCGGTCTTCAATTCGCAATTCGCGAAGGCGGCCGTACTGTCGGTGCCGGTCAGGTGGTTGAGATTGTAAAATAGTTTTTTAAATTATATGGGTGGGATGATCCGGTTATTGCAACCGGATCATCTTTCTCTTACGGATGTAGCTCAATTGGCAGAGCGGCGGTCTCCAAAACCGCAGGTTGGGAGTTCGATTCTCTCCATCCGTGCTTAGTGCTTAAGCAATGAAAGTCAAGACCTATCTCAAAGAAGCGTACGACGAACTGGTACATAAAGTGTCGTGGCCAACATGGATTGAACTGCAAAGTTCAGCAATCGTAGTGTTGGTAACCTCATTAATTATTGCCCTCGTGGTATTGATCATGGATGCCTCATTCAGAAATCTGATGAAGTTAATTTACGGTATCTTTTTTTAATACAGGGAGATAATGAGCCAGAACGAATTGAAGTGGTATGTCCTGCGCGCCATCGGCGGTAAAGAAAAAAAGGTTAAAGAATATATCGAGAGTGAGATCTCGCACCTTAGCCTTCAGGACTATATTTCACAAGTTCTGATTCCGACCGAAAAGATCTATCAGATCAAGAACGGAAAGAAAGTTTCGAAAGAACGAAGCTATCTTCCAGGGTATGTGCTTATTGAGGCAGCTCTCGTGGGTGAAATTACGCACATCCTGAAAAATGTGCCAAATGTGATTGGCTTCCTGGGTGCAGAGCGCGGCGGTGAACCCGTTCCCATGCGCCAGTCGGAAGTTAACCGGATACTAGGGAAAGTGGATGAACTTTCCGAAACAGATGAAGAAATCAGCGTTCCATTCTTCGTTGGGGAAGCCGTTAAGGTGGTCGACGGACCCTTTAACAGTTTTTCCGGAGTGATCGAAGAAGTCAACAATGAGAAGAAAAAACTAAAAGTTATCGTCAAGATTTTCGGACGAAAAACACCGTTGGAACTCAGTTTTATGCAGGTTGAAAAAGAATAGGGATCTCCGGAAAGAGGCCGCTTCCAGGCGTCTGACCGGTACAAAAGCTTCCCCCTGTTTTTATCAACGCCTGAATTTGTTACTACGGCAACCTGCATGAGTGTTCATTATAAACTTTGATTTAAATCGTATGGCAAAAGAAGTAACGGGAATCATCAAATTGCAGATCCGGGGCGGGGCAGCTAACCCTTCACCGCCTGTTGGACCGGCATTGGGTTCCAAAGGAGTCAATATCATGGACTTCTGCAAGCAATTCAATGCCCGTACACAGGACAAAGCCGGAAAAATTATTCCCGTGCTGATAACGGTTTATAGCGACAAATCCTTTGAATTTGTCACAAAAACCCCTCCTGCAGCAGTTCAACTGATCGAATTGTCCAAAGTTAAAAAGGGCTCTTCGGAACCAAACCGTGTAAAAGTCGGTTCGGTAACATGGGAACAAATCCGCGAAATCGCTGAAGAAAAAAAGGATGATCTTAATTCATTCACCCTTGAATCAGCTATGCGGATGATTGCAGGTACAGCGCGGAGCATGGGAATATCAATAAAAGGTGATGTACCCTTTTAATTAAGGAGAATCATGGCTAAAGTGACCAAGAATAGGAAACTCGTCATCGACAAGATCGAGGCGAACAAGTTGTATACCCTGAGCGAGGCGTCAGCCCTGGTAAAACAGGTAACAACCACCAAGTTTAACGCTTCGGTGGATATTGATGTGCGACTCGGGGTTGATCCCAGGAAAGCCAATCAAATGGTTCGTGGCGTGGTTACACTGCCTCATGGAACAGGAAAAGAAGTCAGGGTGCTAGCTTTAGTTACCCCTGATAAAGAATCCGAAGCCAAAGAAGCAGGTGCCGACTTTATCGGTCTCGACGATTACGTTGAGAAAATTAAAGGAGGCTGGACCGATGTTGACGTTATCATTACGATGCCTTCCTGTATGGCTAAAATCGGACCGCTGGGACGTATACTCGGACCGCGCGGACTGATGCCGAATCCGAAAACCGGAACGGTTACCATGGAAGTCGGAAAAGCAGTTACCGATGTGAAAAAAGGTAAAATCGACTTCAAGGTGGATAAATTCGGTATTGTCCATGCGGCAATCGGAAAAGTTTCATTTGAACCGGAGAAAATCACGGACAATGCCCGTGAATTACTTTCCTCGATTCTCAAACTGAAACCGTCGGCTGCCAAAGGTACCTATGTGAAAAGCGTTTTCATGTCAAGTACCATGAGCGTTGGAATTCCGATTGACCCCCGGTCAATTGAAGCGTAAAACCCTAAAATGAGATTGTATTTATCATGAAACGGGAAGATAAAAACGCCATCATTGATCAGCTCACCGAAGAGATTAATCAGGCAAAACATTTTTACATTACTGATATCGGCGGGCTGGATGCTGGTGATACGTTGGCTTTTCGCAGATTGTGTTTCAAGGAGGACGTGAAGTTACTCGTTGTTAAAAACACCCTGTTGAAAAAAGCCCTGGACAGAGCTCAAGGCGAATATGAAGAATTGTATCCGATCCTGAACGGACCGACCTCGGTCATGATCACGGAAACCGGAAACAAACCGGCAAGAATGATTCAAACCTTTCGGAAGAATCATGAAAAGCCGGTCCTGAAAGGAGCCTATGTTGAACAATGTGTTTATACAGGTGAAAACCTTGTAGACAAATTAATTACCGTGAAATCACGTGAGGAACTCATTGCTGATGTGATCTTGATTCTGAAATCACCGATGCAAAATGTTCTGTCACAACTGAACTCCGGTAAACATATTTTGGCGGGTGTTGTAAAGACCCTGTCTGATAGATAGTTAAACTGAATTGTTGAATCCATTTGTAAAATCATAAGAAAATGGCTGATTTAAAAAAGCTCGCTGAAGAACTGGTTAACCTTACCGTTAAGGAAGTCAACGAATTGGGTGATATCCTTAAAAATGACTATGGAATTGAACCTGCTGCTGCAGCAGTAGCGTACGCCGGCCCGGCCGCAGGTGGTGCCGAAGGTCCTGTTGTAGAAGAACAGACCGAATTCGATGTTATTCTCAAAGCCCCAGGTGGTGCCAAACTCCAGATTGTAAAACTGGTTAAGGAACTTACCGGCCTCGGACTGAAAGAAGCGAAAGAATTGGTGGATGCTGCTCCGAAAGCTGTGAAGGAGAAAGTATCGAAGGAAGAAGCTGAAGCCTTGAAATCACAACTCGTTGAAGCAGGAGCCGAAGTTGAAATTAAGTAAGACGACTCTTCCATAAACATTTCTCAAGGTTTAGAATCCCGGCTTTCCGGGGTTCTAAGCCTTTTTGCTGTTTTTTTCAATTCCTGTTTTAATTAACTTCCTGGTCGATGGCACAGATTATCAGACAGCGAATCAATTTTGGTTCCACAAAAAGCCAACTAAAGTATCCGGACTTTCTCGAAATCCAGCTGAAATCCTTTACGGAGTTTTTTCAGATGGAAACGACGCCGGAACAAAGAAAATCCGAAGGCCTTTTTAAGGTTTTTCAGGAAAATTTTCCGATTACTGACACACGGAACAATTTTGTCCTGGAGTTTTTGGATTATTATATCGATCCGCCCAGATATACCATCGAAGAGTGTATCGAGCGCGGGCTGACTTTCAGCGTACCCCTGAAGGCCAAACTTAAATTGTATTGCACAGACCCCGAACATGAAGATTTTGATATGGTAATCCAGGATGTTTATCTGGGTACCGTACCTTATATGACTACCCGGGGGACCTTTGTAATCAACGGTGCCGAGCGGGTTGTCGTTTCGCAGCTCCACCGTTCGCCAGGCGTGTTCTTTGGTCAGAGCATCCATGCCAACGGAAGTAAACTTTATTCAGCCCGCGTAATTCCTTTCCGCGGCTCCTGGATCGAATTTGCCACCGATATCAACAACGTGATGTATGCGTACATCGACAGGAAAAAGAAGTTGCCGGTAACCACCCTTTTGCGTGCTATCGGTTTTGAAAGTGACCGGGATATCCTGGAAATTTTCGATCTCGCAGATGAAATCAAAGTTTCAAAAGCCGCTCTTAAAAAAGTGGTCGGCCGAAAACTGGCAGCCCGCGTCCTGAAATCCTGGATCGAGGATTTCGTGGATGAGGATACCGGTGAAGTTGTTTCCATCGAGCGTAATGAAATCATTGTAGATCGTGAGACCATCCTCGAAAATGACCACGTGGATGCTATCGTCGATTCAGGCGCCAAGTCTATACTCCTCCATAAAGAGGATACCAACCTTTCTGATTTCGCGATTATTTACAACACCCTTCAGAAGGACCCCTGCAACTCTGAAAAAGAGGCAGTAATACATATCTATCGTCAGCTGAGGAATGCTGACCCGCCGGACGATGCAACCGCAAGGGACGTTATCGACAAGCTTTTCTTCTCCGATAAACGCTATGACCTTGGTGATGTCGGGCGCTACCGGATCAACAAGAAACTGGGTCTCGATATTCCGATGGATACTAAAATCCTCACAAAAGAGGACATAATCAGTATCATTAAATATCTCATCCAGCTAATCAATTCCAAGGCCGATGTGGATGATATCGACCACCTGAGCAACCGCCGCGTCCGTACCGTCGGAGAGCAGCTGTTCGGTCAGTTCGGTGTCGGTCTTGCCCGTATGGCCAGAACCATCCGCGAAAGAATGAACGTCAGGGACAACGAGGTTTTTACCCCGATCGACCTGATCAACTCCAAGACTCTCTCCTCGGTTATCAATTCCTTCTTCGGAACCAATGCGCTGTCCCAGTTTATGGACCAGACGAATCCGCTGGCAGAGATGACTCACAAACGCCGTATGTCAGCACTCGGACCAGGCGGTCTCTCCAGAGAACGTGCAGGATTTGAAGTGCGTGACGTACATTATACACACTATGGCCGCCTTTGTCCTATCGAAACCCCTGAAGGTCCTAATATCGGGCTGATCTCTTCCCTGTGCGTTTTTGCAAAGGTTAATGAACTTGGGTTTATTGAAACACCATACCGGAAAGTAAACAATGGGGTTGTTGACCTCTCCGATACCGGCATTCTGTATCTGACAGCCGAAGAGGAGGAGGGTAATATCATCGCTCAGGCCAATGCGGTCCTGGATGATCAGGGTAATTTTATCAGCACCCGGATTAAGTCGCGCTACGAAGGTGACTTTCCAATCGCTTCCCCGGAGGAACTCAACCTCATGGATGTGGCTCCTAACCAGATCGCTTCCATCGCGGCTTCTCTTATTCCTTTCCTCGAGCATGATGATGCCAACCGCGCACTGATGGGATCAAACATGATGCGCCAGGCTGTTCCGCTTGTCCATCCGGAAGCTCCGGTCGTTGGAACCGGCATCGAGGGTGAAGTCATACATGACAGCCGTATTCATTTTGCGGCTGAAGGCGAAGGAACCGTTGAATATGCTGATGCCGAGCGGATTGTTGTTAAATACATCAGAGACGATTATCAGAAGTTTGTCAGGTTCGACAACGAAGTCAAAACCTACAAACTCCCGAAATTCAATAAGACCAACCAGAACACAACTATCAACCTCAAGCCGGTCGTGCAGAAGGGCGATGTTGTAACCAAAGGTCAGATATTAACCGGTGGTTATTCCACCAGCGAAGGAGAACTGGCACTCGGACGTAACTTGAAAGTGGCTTTCATGCCGTGGAAAGGTTACAATTTTGAGGATGCAATCGTGATCTCGGAACGCGTTGTTCGCGAGGACCTGTTCAGTTCTATACACATTGACGAATATCTCCTCGAAGTGAGGGATACTAAACGCGGTTTGGAAGAACTTACCGCCGACATCCCGAACGTAAGTGAGGAAGCTACCCGAAACCTGGATGAAAACGGATTGATCCGTGTTGGAGCAGAGGTTAAACCAGGTGATATACTCATTGGAAAAATTACCCCAAAAGGGGAATCAGATCCTTCACCAGAGGAAAAACTGCTCAGGGCGATTTTCGGCGACAAAGCCGGAGACGTTAAAGACGCAAGTCTTAAAGCAGGACCCTCACTGACCGGTGTTGTCATTGATAAGAGACTCTTCTCAAAGAGCATGAAGGACCGGAAGATCAGGGCGGCCGAAAAGACCCTGATTGACAAATTCGACCAGGAATTCAGACGTCAGGTTGAAGACCTTAACGGAATTCTGGTTGATAAGCTTTTTAACCTTATTAACGGTAAAGCCTCGCAGGGAGTTAAGAATTATCTCAACGAAGATATTGTACCCAAAGGAACCAAGTTTTCGCAGAGGATTCTACAGAGTATTGATTATCAGATGGTTAATCCAAATAAATGGACTACCGACAAGGATAAGAATGATACTATTAAGGAACTCCTTCAGAATTACCTGGTAAAGTATAAGGAACTGGAAGGTGACTACCGGCGGAAGAAGTATAATGTAACCATCGGTGATGAACTGCCTGCAGGGATTGTTCAGCTTGCCAAGGTATTTATTGCCAAGAAAAGAAAACTCACGGTTGGTGATAAGATGGCCGGTCGTCACGGTAACAAAGGTATTGTTGCCAAGATCGTTCGTCAGGAAGATATGCCTTTCCTGGAAGACGGAACGCCGGTCGACATTGTTCTGAATCCGCTGGGTGTGCCATCCCGTATGAACCTCGGACAGATTTATGAGACGGTTCTTGGCTGGGCCGGTATGGAACTGGGTCTGAAATTTGCCAGTCCGATTTTTGACGGGGCCACACTGGATGAAATTACGGCCCTGACTGATAAGGCAGGAGTTCCGAGGTTCGGACGAACCTATCTCTATGATGGAGGCTCGGGAGAACGATTTGACCAGCCGGCCACAGTCGGAGTAATTTATATGCTAAAGCTCGGCCATATGGTTGAGGATAAGATGCATGCTCGCTCCATTGGGCCTTATTCGCTTATAACCCAGCAGCCCCTTGGCGGTAAGGCCCAATTCGGGGGTCAGCGTTTCGGGGAAATGGAAGTCTGGGCTCTCGAAGCTTTCGGAGCCGCCCATATTCTGCAAGAGATTCTCACCGTAAAATCGGATGATGTTATTGGCCGTGCCAAAGCCTATGAAGCCATTGTGAAGGGTGAACCCCTACCGATCCCGGGGATACCGGAGTCTCTCAATGTTCTGCTTCATGAACTCCGCGGCCTGGGCCTTAGCATAAAGTTGATTTAGTACTGGATAGTTAAACACAGAACTCTATATATTATGGCGTTCAGAAAAGAAACCAAGGTAAAAATTACGTTTACCAAAATTGCGCTGGGTCTTGCTTCTCCGGAAGAGATCCTCGAAAGGTCGAGTGGAGAAGTTCTTAAACCCGAAACAATAAATTACCGCACCTATAAACCGGAACGCGACGGACTATTCTGTGAACGGATATTTGGCCCCGTGAAGGATTATGAATGTCATTGCGGGAAATACAAGCGCATCCGGTATAAGGGAATTATTTGCGACCGCTGCGGTGTAGAAGTAACAGAAAAAAAGGTTCGTCGTGAGCGCATGGGACATATCTCCCTTACGGTTCCGGTTGCGCATATCTGGTATTTCCGTTCCCTACCGAATAAAATCGGTTACCTGCTTGGAATGCCAAGCAAGAAGCTGGATGCTATCATATATTATGAGCGGTATGTTATTATCAATCCGGGCATAAAAGAGGCAGATGGATTAAAACTCTATGATTTCCTGAGCGAAGAGGAGTATCTCGATATCGTTGAGTCCCTGCCAAAGGAAAATCACCTTCTTGATGATAGTGATCCAAGAAAGTTCATTGCCGGCATGGGCGCTGAAGCGCTTTACAGGCTGCTTGAGCGGATCGATCTCGATGAGCTCTCCTATGACCTGAGGCACCGGGCCGACAGTGAATCCTCCCAGCAAAGAAAAAGTGAAGCGCTGAAGCGGCTTCAGGTTGTTGAATCCTTCAGGGCTTCCAAGGCCGTTAACCGGCCGGAATGGATGATCGTTAAGGTTGTCCCGGTAATCCCGCCGGAACTTCGCCCGCTGGTACCTTTGGATGGAGGCCGTTTTGCGACTTCCGACCTGAACGATTTGTACCGCCGCGTAATCATCCGTAACAACCGGTTGAAGAGGCTGATCGAGATCAAGGCTCCTGAAGTGATTCTAAGGAACGAAAAGCGAATGCTTCAAGAGGCAGTTGATTCTCTGTTCGATAACTCCCGTAAGTCAAATGCGGTTAAAACTGATGCCAATAGGCCGCTTAAGTCTTTGAGCGATAGTCTTAAAGGTAAGCAGGGGCGTTTCCGCCAGAACCTTCTGGGTAAGAGGGTTGACTATTCCGCCCGTTCTGTTATCGTGGTCGGACCCGAATTGAAACTACATGAATGTGGTCTGCCTAAAGATATGGCCGCCGAACTTTATAAACCATTCATTATTAGGAAACTGATTGAACGGGGAATAGTAAAAACCGTAAAATCAGCAAAGAAAATTGTTGACAGGAGAGATCCGGTGGTATGGGATATCCTTGAAAATGTTCTTAAGGGACATCCGGTATTGCTTAACCGTGCTCCTACTCTTCACAGGCTCGGTATTCAGGCCTTCCAGCCCAAGTTGATCGAAGGAAAGGCCATTCAGCTTCACCCGTTGGTTTGTACCGCATTCAACGCTGACTTTGACGGTGACCAGATGGCGGTGCATCTTCCCCTGGGCAATGCAGCAATTCTGGAGGCCCAGATGCTCATGCTGGCATCCCATAACATTCTGAACCCTGCCAACGGAGCGCCGGTAACAGTACCTTCACAGGACATGGTTCTTGGTTTGTATTACATAACCAAAGGCCGCAGCAGCACCAATACAGAGCATGTTAAAGGTGACGGTCTGATTTTTTACTCTCCGGAAGAAGTTATCATCGCATCCAATGAGGGCGCTGTTGACCTGCATGCAAATATCAGGGTTAAAACCCATGACGTTGTAGATGGCCAGGCTGTCAGACGCCTTATCTCCACAACGGTTGGACGGGTTCTTTTCAACGAAGTGGTACCCCACGAGGTTGGATTCATAAACACGCTGCTGACAAAGAAATCTCTCCGGGAAATTATCGGCCGTGTATTAAAAGAGTGCGGAACAGCCAAGACAGCGAAATTCCTCGATGATATCAAAGACCTTGGGTTCAATGCGGCTTTCCGCGGAGGTCTCTCCTTTAACCTTGATGACGTAATCATTCCTGTAGAGAAAGATGCAATGATCAAGGACGGATATGACCAGGTTGATGAAGTTCTAGGGAACTATAACAATGGTTTTATTACCAATAACGAACGCTACAACCAGATCATCGATATCTGGACACATACCAATGCTCGTCTTACACAAACGGTGCTTAACAAGTTAAGCAGCGACCGACAGGGATTCAACTCGATTTATATGATGCTTGACTCCGGTGCCCGTGGTTCTAAGGAACAAATCCGGCAGCTGTGCGGCATGAGGGGCCTGATGGCTAAACCACAGAAGTCGGGCTCATCAAGTGCTGAAATTATTGAAAACCCGATTCTGTCCAACTTTAAGGAGGGATTGTCGGTTCTCGAATACTTTATTTCAACCCACGGTGCCCGTAAAGGTCTTGCCGATACGGCACTGAAGACAGCTGATGCGGGTTATCTGACGCGTCGTCTGGTCGACGTTTCACATGATGTTGTAGTATCCGAGGAAGACTGCGGGACCTTGCGTGGATTGATCGCCACGGCTCTCAAGAATAACGAGGAAGTAGTTGAATCATTATATGACAGGATACTCGGTCGCGTTTCATTGCATGACATCTACCATCCCACAACGGGCGAACTGATTGTTTCTTCAGGGGAGGAGATTACCGAGGAGATAGCTGCAGTCATTGAAGAGAGCCCCATAGAACAGGTTGAAATACGTTCGGTTCTCACCTGCGAATCAAAGTTCGGTGTCTGCACGCGTTGTTATGGCCGAAGTCTGGCAACCGGACGCCTTGCACATAACGGCGATGTCGTTGGTGTTATCGCAGCACAGTCTATTGGTGAACCTGGTACACAGCTTACACTGCGTACATTCCACGTTGGGGGTACCGCATCCAATATTGCAACCGAATCGAATATCACAGCCCGGTATGCCGGTCGTCTCGAGTTTGATGAGCTGCGTACCGTTGACTTTAACGATGGCGTCAATAAGGGTAGGGTCGTAATTGGCCGCCTTGCTGAGATGCGGATCGTTGATAAAAAGACAGGCATAACCCTGACCACCCACAGTATTCCCTACGGTGCCAAGCTTTACAAAGGTGAAGGTGAGGAAGTAGCTAAAGGGGACCAGCTTTGCGAATGGGATCCTTTCAATGCTGTTATTGTTTCAGAAGCTGCCGGTAAGGTTGCATTTGACAGTGTCATTGAAGGTATCACTTTCCGTGAGGAATCAGATGAACAGACAGGTTTCAGGGAAAAGGTTATCATTGAAACCAAGGATAAAACCAAAAACCCTGAAATCAAGATTCTGGCCAAGAACAATGAGCCTCTTAAGATTTATAACCTTCCCGTTGGATCACATATCAGCGTGAGCGAAGGTGATAATGTTAAAGCAGGTGAAATCCTGGTAAAGATTCCCCGTTCTGCCAGTAAAGCAGGCGATATCACGGGTGGTTTGCCAAGGGTAACTGAATTGTTCGAAGCCAGGAACCCGTCAAATCCGGCAGTTGTTGCTGAAATTGACGGAGAGGTTTCTTACGGTAAGGTGAAACGTGGTAACCGTGAAATCGTGATCGCTTCAAAAACCGGAGAAGTCAAGAAATATCTGGTATCACTTTCAAAACAGATACTTGTTCAGCCGAATGATTATGTAAGGGCAGGAACGCCTTTATCAGATGGGTCAATCACTCCGTCTGACATCCTGGCAATTAAGGGACCGACTGCAGTTCAGGAATATATCGTTAATGAGATCCAGGAAGTATACCGGATGCAGGGTGTGAAAATCAATGACAAGCATTTTGAGGTCATTGTTCGTCAGATGATGCGCAAGGTTGTAATAGAGGATCCGGGCGATACCAAGTTCCTTGAGAAGCAGATTGTTGACAAGCTTGATGTAATGGAGGAAAATGACTGGATCTATGGCAAGAGAGTGGTTACCGAGGCCGGTGACGCTCAGAGCCTTCGTCCGGGACAGATCGTTTCTGCAAGAAAACTTCGCGATGAGAACTCAATTCTCAAACGTAAGGACCTCCGTACGATTGAAGCCCGCGATGCAATTCCTGCAACATCAAGCCAGATCCTCCAGGGTATAACACGTGCAGCTCTGCAGACCAACAGCTGGTTGTCTGCCGCCTCATTCCAGGAGACCACAAAAGTACTGAACGAGGCAGCCATCCTGGGAAAAGTTGATGAGCTGAAAGGACTTAAAGAGAACGTAATAGTTGGCCATCTGATTCCTGCGGGTACCGGAAATCGTCTGTTTGAGAAGATTGTTGTTGGCTCAATGGATGAATACCAGGCACTTATGCAGGGACGTTTGGGTGACTCCGAATAACTAAAAAATATGTTATGACTGATCAATCGAAAAAGGGAAACCAGATCAATATTGAACTGAGCGAAGAGATTGCTCAGGGTGTCTATTCCAATCTGGCCATCATCACACATTCCAGTTCGGAGTTTGTGGTTGATTTTGTCAGAATCATGCCAGGATTACCGAAAGCAAATGTAAAAAGCCGTGTAATTCTGACTCCGGAGCATGCCAAGCGGCTCTATCTGGCCCTGCAGGATAATATCTCCAAATTTGAAGCTGTCCATGGCCCGATAAAGAACGTTGAAAGGCAGGGTGGACCCATTTTGCCTATGTCTTTTGGAGGCCCGACGGCCGAAGCATAAAAAAACAGACCCCGCTGACAAGCGGGGTTTTTTTTTATATATTTGCCTCCATTCTTTTAATGATCAGGTTAATTATCAAATTAATAGACTCATGAAAATACTTGTTTGTCTGGGAAATGTACCCGATACAACAACCAAAATCAAGTTCTCGGGTGAAGGCACAAAATTAGACAAGACTGGGGTTCAATGGATTATTAACCCATGGGATGAACTGGCCTTGACCCGGGCAATTGAGCTGAAGGAAAGCGGTCAGGTTCCTGTTGAGGTCATTTCGGTATTAACCGTTGGTGGTACCGATGCCGAGCCGACAATCCGGAAGGCTTTGGCCATTGGGGCCGATTCCGGGTACCGTGTTGATGCGGATCCGGCCGATTCCTACCAGGTTGCTTTTCAAATCTCAGAAATTGCCCGCCAGGAGCAATTTGATTTGATACTTTGCGGGATTGAATCCAGTGATTACAATGGAGCCGCAACAGGAAGCATGCTTGCGGAAATTCTTGATTACCCCTCGCTTTCAGCTGTTTCAGGAATTCATCCGGTCAACGGCCATCTGGAATATACCCGGGATATAGATGGCGGAAGGGAAACGGTAACCCTGGACCTGCCAGCGGTACTTATCGTGCAGAAAGGAATAGCCAAAGAGCCCAGGATACCGGCCATGCGTGGAATTATGATGGCCAGGCAAAAACCACTGACCGTGAAAGAACCGGGACCTTCTGCCGGATATACGGAAATGATCAGTTTTGAATTGCCGGCTCCAAAGCCTTCCTGCCGTAAAATTGATCCTGATAATGTCAGAGAGCTTGTCAATCTCCTTCAAAATGAAGCAAAAGTCCTTTAATGAGAGATAATTTTTAAAGCAGAAATTATGGCAGTATTAGTATATACAGAAAACTGGGACGGCAAATTCAAGAAGTCAACTTTCGAATTGGCCTCGTATGCTACACGGCTCGCAGAAAAAATACCTGATCAGGTCGTTGCATTGTCGATAGGACACGTGGAGGAGGAAGAGTTAAAAAAACTGGGCAGATATGGAATCGGCAAGGTGATTAGTGTGGAAGACGACCGTTTTAAAACCCTGGATAATCAGGTTTATACAAGGATAATAGCCGAGGTTGCAGAGAACCTGACTGCTTCCGTGGTTGTTCTCGCCCATAATAACTCGGGCAAAGCCCTTGCTCCAAGGCTTTCGGTTAGGATGAAGGCTGGATTAGTTTCCGGAACGACCGGATTGCCAGAATCATTTGAACCCTTCATTGTCATAAAGAAGACCTTTACTGGCAAAGCCCTCGCCAAGGTCGTTATCCATACAGCGAAAAAAATTCTCACTCTAGCCCAAAATTCCTATCAGGTTGTTGAACAGGTTGTTCCGGTTGAAATCCGGAAGTTTGTTCCCGTATCAGCCGGAGATGTTAAAACTGTGGTTAAAGAAGTTTTTAAACAGACTGGCAAGGTTATCCTGACCGATGCCGATATTGTTGTGTCGGGTGGCAGGGGTATGAAATCACCTGAGAATTGGGGTCCGATAGAGGAACTGGCAAAAATACTCGGAGCAGCAACCGCTTGTTCGCGACCGGTGTCGGATGAAGGCTGGAGACCACATGAAGAGCATACCGGCCAAACCGGAAAAGTAATTGCACCTGTTTTATACTTTGCTTTCGGAATCTCAGGAGCCATCCAGCATGTTGCAGGAATCAGTTCATCAAAATTCATTGTTGCCGTAAACACTGACAAAGATGCGCCGATATTTGAGGTTGCAGATTATGGCATTGTCGGTGATGCTCAGAAGGTTCTGCCTGCATTGATTGAAGCAATCAAGGAAGCAAAAAGCATCTGATCTGATCATCGGTAACAATGATAAAACAAATCGTTTTTGCCCTGACTTTGCTGGCTACGGTCGGTGTATTCACCTATACCGTTTTACGTCTTGCGGCACTTTTCAAGCTTACCCAAAAGGCTTTCCCGGTTCGGGACATAGGCAGGCGGCTGGCATTAACACTCAAAGTGGCTATCGGCCAAACCAAAATACTCAGGCAACCCGGTATCGGACTCATGCATGCCTTGGTTTTCTGGGGTTTTTGCGTAATCCTGATCGGCAGCCTCGAAATGGTTACCGATGGCCTCACAGGTCATGAAAGGTCCTTTCGGTTTCTCGGAAGTGCTTATAACCTGATTATTGCAAGCGGTGACATTTTTGGTTTTCTGATTGTTTTTCTTATTCTTGCGTTCCTCGGTCGGAGGTTGTTTCTGAAAGTAGCCCGTTTTCAGGGACCGGAACTCACTCACAGAAACCATGTTGATGCCACTGTTGCTCTCAGCCTTATTTTGATATTGATGGTGAGCCTTCTGGGAATCAATATGTTCTATTTCCGGATGACAGAACTTGCAGGCACTGCGGAGCCCGGATTATTCCCGGTGAGCAGGCACCTGAGTGCCATATTGGGATCCCTGAGTTCCTCCCAGGTGCAAATCGGCCATGAAGTGAGCTGGTGGACGCACATCCTGCTGATATTCGTCTTTGCAAATTACCTTCCCTATTCGAAGCATTTCCATGTATTCATGTCCATTCCGAATGTTTTCCTGAGTAACCTGGACCCCCTTGGAAAACTAAAAACCATGGACCATGTGACAACCGAGGTTAAACTGATGATGGATCCCCAGGTTGCCTTTTCTGCACCCGCAGCTAATGCACCACCGGTTCCACGTTTCGGTGTTCTGGATGTTGAGGATGTCAGCTGGAAGAATTTCATGGATTCTCTTGCCTGCACCCAATGTGGAAGGTGTACTTCGGTTTGTCCGGCAAATATTACAGGTAAAAAGTTGTCGCCCAGGAAGATAATAATGGATGTCAGGGCAAGAATGAATGAAAAGGGCTCAGGTCTCCGGAGTAGTGGCAGCTCTTTTTCTGACGGCAAAACCTTACTGCGGGATTATATTACTCCGGAAGAGTTATGGGCATGCACCACCTGCAATGCCTGTGCCCAGGAGTGTCCGATCAATATAAACCATCCCTCCCTCATTGTTGACCTCAGAAGGTTCATTGTCATGGAGGAGTCAGGGGCACCCGGTGAGCTGAACGCCATTTTCTCGAACATTGAGAATAACGGAGCGCCGTGGCAGTTCAATATGCAGGATCGAATGAAATGGGCCGACGGACTTGAATCTGCCGGACAACCCATAAGCCTTCCGGTCATGGCTGATCTTGCAGCTGCAGGAAAAAAGCCGGAATATCTGTTCTGGGTTGGAAGTGCGGGAGCGTTTGATGACCGGTACAAGCAGGTTAGCCGTGCGTTTATTAAAATTCTGAATTTCCTGGGCGTTGATTATGCCGTCCTTGGTACGGAGGAATCCAGCACCGGTGATGTGGCCAGACGGGCCGGCAATGAAATGCTTTACCAGATGCAGGCATTGATGAATATCGAGGTATTTAAGGGATACGGCATAACGAAGATAATTACTTGCGACCCCCATGCTTTTAACACCTTCTCTAATGAATATCCGGATTTGGGAGGGCAGTATGAAATATTCCATCACACCCAATTCCTTCGTGAGATGATTAAATCCGGCAGGTTGACTCCGGATAAGACGTTTTTCAATGGAAAGGATGTTACCTTCCATGACCCTTGTTATCTTGGCCGGGCGAATGGTGAATATAAAGCGCCCCGTGAGGTGTTAGGTGCTGTGGCCTCATCCGTTAAGGAAATGAACCGGAACAGGAGTTTTGCCCTGTGTTGCGGGGCAGGTGGGGGACAAATGTTCAAAGAAGCAGAGAAAGGAAACAGGGAAGTATTCATGGAGCGCACCGATGATGCACTTGAAACCGGTGCGGCTATTATAGCAACGGCCTGTCCATACTGCATGGTTATGCTGACCGACGGGATAAAATACAATAATAAAGAGGACGAAGTAAAGGTACTGGACTTGGCTGAGATGGTTGCCAGGTCTCTTGAACTTTAAGATTGAATCTAGATAACCTAAATTTTACTTATGCAAAACAAGACAACTGTACGAGGCGGACGATTTATGGTTCAGGCAACCTCTCCGGCCGATGTGTTCATTCCTGAAGAATTCAACGAGGAACAGCGGATGATTGCTCAAACCTGCCAGGACTTTCTTGATGCAGAGGTTTTCCCGCGTCTGGATGACATTGATCATCAGGAAGAAGGATTGATGGCCGGTCTTCTTACCAAGGCCGGAGAATTAGGACTTTTAGGTATCTCAGTTGATGAGGAGTATATGGGCTTCGGACAGTCTGTGATCACAGGGATGCTCGCAAGTGAGGTCCTGGGGTCAGCGCACTCGTTTGCTGTTGCATTTTCCTGTCATACCGGAATAGGTACACTGCCAATAGCTTATTATGGAAATGAAAAGCAGAAAGCAAAGTATCTCACAAAACTGGCTACCGGTGAGTGGAAAGGTGCCTATTGCCTGACAGAGCCTGGTGCAGGTTCGGATGCCAACTCGGGCAAGACCCAGGCGGTGCTGTCAGAAGATGGCCAGCATTATATCCTGAACGGCCAGAAGATGTGGATCACCAATGCCGGTTTTGCCGATGTGTTGACCGTTTTTGCCAAAATTGACAACGACAGGGTGTTAAGTGCCTTTATCCTTGAGCGGAATTTTCCGGGCATTACTTTTAATCCGGAGGAGAATAAGATGGGTATAAAAGGATCGTCCACCCGCCAGATCTTTTTCAATGATGTCAGGGTGCCGGTTGAAAACTTGCTGGCAGGCCGGGGACAGGGATTCAGGATTGCCTTGAGCATACTGCACATGGGGCGACTGAAGCTTGGTGCCAATGTGGTAGGCGCTGCAAAAAGAGCTATCAATCATTCCGTTCAGTATGCTAATGACCGTAAGCAGTTTGGTGAAAAGATATCATCCTTTGGATCTATTCAGCACAAGCTGGCTGAACAGGTCATTAAAACTTTTGCTACTGAATCAGCCGTATACCGTGCATCCTATGATGTCGATCTCCTGGCTCAGGAGTATAAAACCGTTTGTACCACTGAGAACCCGACGATCACAGCCTATGCACACATGGCTATTGAGTCAGCAGTCCTTAAGGTATTTGGCTCAGAAGCCCTTGGTTATGTGGTTGATGAGGCAGTCCAGATTCATGGAGGAATGGGCTTTTCATCCGAGATGCCTGTTGAAAGATGCTACCGGGATTCACGAATTAACCGGATTTTTGAAGGTACCAATGAGATAAACAGGATTTTAGTTATCGATACCCTGCTTAAGCGCGGGCAAAAGAAAGACATTGACCTGTATGAAAAGGCAGAGGCTGCATATGGATCACTTACACAGCTGGCGGCTCACCCGGTTTTACCGGAAGCATACTATGACCGCAAGACCTTGTTTATCGGTCATCTTAAAGAGCTGGCGCTGAGTCTGATTCATGCGACAACTCAAAAGTTTCAGCGGAACCTGATTTTTGAGCAGGAAATACTTAATAACCTCTCTGATATTATCATGAACATTTATACATCAGAGTCAACCCTGCTCAGGGTACAGAAAATTGAATCCATGAGAGGGGAATCCGCTTCCGCTGTGTACCGGAATATTCTGGATGTAACTCTTTACGAAGCCACAGGTGAGATTTTACGCTCAGCCATGGATGCTATAAACAGTTTTGCAGCGGGTGAGGAGCGCGAAGCCCTGGTAAAAGGAGTCAATTACTGGACCGTGTCCGATATTGTTAATGTTAAGGAAGCTCGCCGCAGGATTGCCATGCCGCTGATTGAGGAGAACCGTTACACACTATAGTTCTTTCGGCGGTATCAGAATAAAATGGAAAGGGGGAGAAATCCCCCTTTTTGCTTATTTTCATCCCAACAAATCAAGCCATCATGAGGTACCGGATTGGGTTTATCGGAGCCGGGAAGGTCGCCTGGCACCTGGCTCCAGCACTGGCAAAATCGGGCCAGGAAATTATTCAGGTTATCAGCAGATCTGCACTTAGCGCCCAAAAATTGGGAGACAGGCTGAGTTGCCAGCATTCCAATAATATTACCGACCTGATCAAGGATGCCGAAATCCTTTTTTTAACCGTTCCGGACCATTCCCTTATTGAAATTATAAATGATATAAGCGATTACAGGGGCTTGGTTATTCACACCAGCGGAACGTTTTCACCTCTCCGGTTTGCCTGCCAGAAATACAAGCATGGCGGGCTTTACCCTCTACAGACTTTTACGATTGGACGGACTATTGACATGAGCACCGTTCCAGTTTTTGTTGAAGGCAGCGAGCCAGCCGTGGCCAGAATGATACAAGGAATTGCTGAGGGATTTACTTCCAAAGTCTATGAAATGAGTTTTGAGGAGAGGCGCTGGATGCATCTGGCAGCTGTTTGGGCCAATAATTTCTCCAACTTCATGCTAACAGAGGCTTACCGGATTCTTAAATTGCGCGGACAAGATCCGGTTTGGCTGGAACCCCTTATACGTGAAACGTTTGACAAGGCTCTTGTAATTACGCCGGGACGGGCCCAGACAGGTCCCGCGATACGAAATGACGATATTACGATCAGGAAGCACCTTGACATGCTGACTGATCAACCGGACATGCAAGAATTGTATCGAATGATCACCCATTCAATCCGCGAATCAGAAACTAAAACAAATATCCCGGGCACATGAATTTTTTCAGAGAAGACCTGCGCGGAATCCGTGCTTTTGCCTTTGATGTTGACGGCGTCCTTTCCACTAACGAATTGACATTGCATCCTGCAGGGGATATGATGCGAACAGTGAATACCAGAGACGGGTTCGCAATTCGCAAGGCAATCAATGAGGGTTTCAAAATAGCTATCATTACCGGGGCAGAATCAGAATCCCTTCGTAAAAGATTCGGCGATCTTGGAACCGGTGATATTTTTTTAGGATCAACAGATAAAGTTAAAGATCTGCTTTCCTTCACGCAAAAGTGGGGGATTGATCAAGCCCAGATATTATATATGGGCGATGACATTCCTGACCTGGAGGTCATGCAGATAGTTGGATTACCAACCTGTCCATCCGACGCGGTTTCCGAAATTCTCGCGATCTCAAGGTACATTTCAACCTACCCGGGAGGGCATGGCTGTGTAAGGGATGTTATCGAACAGGTTCTTCGCTCCCAGGGATACTGGAATTTCACTTAATATTGTTCATATGAAAATTGCCGGTTATTTTCGCATCCTTCGAATGCCAAACCTGCTCATGGTTATTGTAACCATGTACCTGATGAGGTGGTCGGTCATCCAGCCGATATTAGGATTGTATCAGATTGATCTGCAGGTTTCTGAATTTGCCTTTTTATGCCTGGTCATTTCAACGGTTCTCATTGCAGCTGCCGGATATGTAATAAATGATTATCATGATGTTAAGGCTGACCGGATCAACCAGCCGCACCGGGTGGTCATCGATCGTGATGTCAGCCGGCGAATGGCTCTCCTCATGCACCTTTTCCTGAACTTTTCCGGCGTGACTCTTGGAGTAGTGTTTTCCATTGTTTACCGGGTTCCGTGGATGATAGTTGTTTTTGTTGGTTCACCCTTGCTTCTCTGGCTCTATTCAATCCGGTTCAAGCATAAGTTGTTAATAGGAAACCTGGCTATTTCCGTGCTCACCGCAACCGTGCCATTGCTGGTGATTTTATTTGAATATCCACTACTTGCACGCAACTTTTCGGGATTGCCTGACTTTTTCCCGCAGGGTATTAACGCACTCCTTTACTGGGTTGGAGCGTTTGGTTTTTTTGCCTTTCTCACCAACCTGATCCGTGAAATTGTTAAGGATGCAGAGGATTATACGGGAGACAAGGAATCGGGCAGCCAGACTATTCCGATCTGCTGGGGGTTTGCTGTCACAAAATGGATCATCATCATTTTATCAGTTATTACCGCGGGCTTTCTGGGATTTTTCTTTTTTGTTCACCTGTCTGATCTGATTAGCCTGATATTTTACCTGGTGTTGTTGTTGTTGCCCATTATCTTCCTTGTCATTAAGGTACTGGCAGCAAAAACCACCGCTGATTATCATTTTATAAGTCAACTAGTTAAGATTATCATGCTGCTCGGTCTTTTATATGCTCCGGTTGCCCAATTCCTGATGAAGAGATTTTCCGGATCATGAAGCAGTTTGCCGATTACATGAAAAAGTACCGGGTCTTCCTGGGATCCCGGTCGCCCCGCAGGTTGGCCTTAATTAAGGATATTGGACTGGAATTTGAGCTCTGGCTCAAAGAGGAGATTCCTGAGGTGGTTCCCGACGGATTAACACCGGATCAGGCTGCCATTTATCTGGCGAAACTGAAAGCGAAGGCATATCAGGATGAACTTCAACCTGAAGATATTCTTATTACGGCTGACACCCTGGTTGTATTGGGAGACCGAATTCTGGGAAAGCCCGAAGGCCGGGAGGATGCGATCAGCATGCTGACCGATCTTGCAGGTAACCCCCACGAAGTGATAACGGGAGTCTGCCTGTCTTCGAAATCACGCGAACTTGCATTTACTGCCAGAACTACAGTTTGGTTTGATTCACTTACTCCCGCTGAGATTATTGAATACGTTGATGAATTCAGTCCATTTGACAAGGCCGGAGCATATGGCATTCAGGAATGGATCGGATATATTGGTGTCAAAAGGATAGAGGGGTCCTATTTCAATGTTATGGGGTTGCCAATCCAGACGCTTTACCGGGAGTTACAGCGTTTTACAGGATTCTCATATTTAAACTAATCATAGCCGTATGAAGAAGATAATTTACGTATTGATCATTGCCATACTGACCGGCAATATTGCCAGGCCTGAGGAAGGCATGTGGATTCCGCTATTGTTAAAGAAGTACAAGATAGAGGAGATGCAGAAGGCCGGTTTTAAGCTGACAGCTGAGGATGTTTATTCCGTTAACCAGGCTTGTCTCAAAGATGCGATTGTGATATTCGGCGGGGGCTGCACTGGAGAACTGATTTCCGGCGAAGGCCTGTTGATAACAAATCATCACTGCGGGTATGGGAATATACAAAGGCACAGTACGGTTGAACATGATTATCTTACGGACGGCTTCTGGGCGATGAACCGGTCGGAGGAGTTGCCGAATCCGGGACTTTCAGTGACTTTTCTGATCCGTATCGAAGATGTGACCGAAGCGTGTCTTACGGGAGTAAAAGAAGGCATGGTGCAGGCGGACCGCGACCGGATTATTCAGGAAAACAGCCGGAAGGTACAGGCAGAATCTGTGAAGGGTACCTCATATTCCGGACGTGTTTCTTCCTTCTTCGGCGGCAACCAGTTTTTTCTTTTTGTTTATGAGTCTTATAATGATGTAAGGCTGGTTGGAGCTCCGCCAAGTGCAATAGGTAAATTCGGCGGTGAAACCGACAACTGGATCTGGCCAAGGCATACCGGGGATTTCTCTCTCTTCAGGATTTATGCGGGACCGGACAATAAGCCTGCTGCCTATTCTCCTTCAAACGTTCCGTATAAGCCGAAGAAATTTTTACCCATTAGCCTGAAGGGGGTTGAGAAGGGCGATTTTACTATGGTTTTTGGCTATCCCGGAAGGACTACGGAATATATACCTTCATTTGTAATTGAGAATCAGGTTAAGTACACAATTCCTGCATCGGTTGACCTGAGAACCAGGCGACTCGAAATCATAGAGCGCGCAATGGAAATCAGTCCGCTTATTCGAATTCAATATTCAGCCAAGAAGTCAGGAATTGCAAACACCTGGAAAAAAAACCAGGGAGTCCTTTTGGGCTTAAACAGGATTAGTGCCATAGATCGAAAAAAGGAGTTTGAAGACAGATTTCAGGCCTGGGTTATGGACGATGCTGCGCGAAAAAGCGCATATGGAGATCTTCTTAGCCGGTACCGGAAGATTGTGACCGCACAGGCGCCCTTTGAACTAGCCAATACATATGCCCGGGAGGCGGGAGAAGCTGCTGAAATTATCAATTTCTCAGGCAGGTTTTCCAGCCTGATTTCCATGGCCTCAACCTCGTCTCCGGAGGAACTTCAGAAGGCTGTCGAACGCATGAGATCCGGAGTTGCCGCCTATTTCAAGGATTATGACAGTGCCACTGATGAGAAACTTCTTGCGGCATTGCTAGAGGCTTATTCCCTTGGCATTGATGTTAAATTTCAACCTGCCCTTCTGGTCGAAATGTCCAAAAAGTATGGTGGCGATTTTAAAGCCTATGCTGCGTACATCTTTAAAAATTCTGCCTTCTCAACCGAAACGAAAGTCAGTGAAATATTGGGCAAATTTGGGAAAGGTCAGGCTAAAAAGCTGGCTAACGACCCTGCACTGCTGATGTTTAAGAGTCTTGCTGAACTTCAGAAGAATGTAATTTCTCCCGGTTTGTCAGCCGTTCAGGCTGAACTTCCGGAACTGCAGCGCCTTTATATGAAAGCTCAGATGGAGATGCAGCCCGATAAACTGTTTTACCCTGATGCAAATTCAACCATCAGGATAACTTACGGTAAGGTCAATGATTTTAACCCGTCTGATGGTATTCAATACAAGCATGTGACTACGCTTGACGGGATCATAGAAAAAGACAATCCGGAAATATATGATTATCGGGTCCCGGAGAAGTTAAAGCAGCTTTACGCAAAAAAAGATTTTGGAGCCTATGAATATAATCATACCGTTCCGGTCTGCTTTATCGCTTCAAACCATACTTCAGGCGGGAACTCTGGCAGTCCCGTGATCAATGCCGAAGGTCAGCTTATCGGAATAAATTTCGATCGGAATTGGGAGGGTACAATGAGTGATATTTTCTATGATCCGGATCTTTGCAGAAATATCAGCCTGGACATCCGGTATGCCCTGTTCATCATCGATAAATTCGCCGGGGCAGGACACTTGATTAAGGAAATGGAACTGGTCAGATAAATAAAAAGGGCGGTATTAACCGTCCTTTTTATTTGTTAAAATTGTTATTTCGTCAAATACTATAAATTGTCTGCTTGTTAATTATTGCAATTTACATGTAGAATCCCTATATTCGTTGTCCTTTATGTGAGTCAGGAGTACATCTATTAATCCTGAAATTATGAAAAAGGTAACCCCTGAATTATAAGAAACAGGGGAGTTAGGTTGAGTAATGGACAATTGGCAAAAGCAAGGTGATTGGTTCCGGAGGACCTTCCCAAAGGTGCCGGATGACAGACGGGAATCTTTTTTTCGTGAGACTGGTCGCGAAAACCTGATTCGTCTTCAGGTTCTTGCCATATTGGTTTCATTTTTGGCGATAGGTTCATTGTTCTTAACCCAACCCGCATTCACCGTTTTTTTTACTTCCTTTTTCCTGGCATTTAGCATAATTATCTTGATTTCGGCAATGCTTCTTCTTCGAAAGGAGTCTGCCAGTCTTTTTTTATATCGGCTTCCGGTTATTCTCTATTGCCTGATGCTGGTCTGGTGGTGTGTGGTTATGGGTAGGATGGACCCGGTGAGCATTGGCAAATCCGGATATTTTGTCCTCGGTTTATTTGTTGTTTATTCTCTTTTTGTTAGTACCGTTCCTGAGACCATTGCAATTCTTCTTAATGGTATCGTCGGATATTACCTGTTCAGGGAAGGGGGCGCCAGTTCCATATTCCCATCCTTACCTGAGTCGGTGGGGTATCTCTTTTTTATTGTAATAGCCGTGATTCTTTCAGGAATCATTTATCATACGCGGCTTGTTTCCTTTCTGAACTGGGAGAATATCTCTGCGATGAACAACTCCCTGAAGCGGGAAGTTACCATGCATAACACTACGATGCTTGAGCTAGAGGCCTCGAAGAGTGATCTTGACCGGCAGGTAATTGAAAAGACCAGACACCTGAGGGAAATCAATCAGAAGCTCCAGGAGGAGATTGCCGAAAAAAATTACTCTGACAAGGTTAAAACCATACTTTACCGTATTTCCGGGTTTGTAAACCGTAACAATGAACTGAAGGAAGTCTTTCAGTATATTCATGAGCAACTTGGTCAGATTCTGGATGTCAGCAATCTGATGATCGGAATATATAATGTTGATAAGCAGGAGATTGAACCGACCTTTAGAAGCAATCTGAATGAAAATCTGGATCCCTACCGTCTTGGAAGGAGCCTGAGTTCCTATATTATCAGAAACCGAAAATCACTCCTGGTTGACCGAAAAGGTATTCATGAACTGGTATCCAGAGGAGAAGTGGAGGCCGTTGGGGTACCGGCTGACAGTTGGCTGGGCGTGCCTCTAATGGTTGAGACGAAGGTGGTTGGGATACTTATGGTACAGAGTTACGATCAGAATAGTCTTTATGACAAAGCCGATTTACAGTTGCTTGAATATATCGGCGAACACCTTGCATTGACCATCGACCGTCATGAAACACATCAGAGCCTGGTTCGTGCCAAGGAACAGGCCGAGGAAAGTGATCGCCTGAAGTCTTCATTTCTGGCGAACTTGTCCCATGAAGTCCGGACACCCATGAATGCAATTGTCGGTTTTACTGAGCTCCTGGGTGAATCGGGTCTTGAAGCTTCCGAACGAAAATTTTATTCAAACCAGGTGCTGGAGAATGGTCATAAACTATTAAACACGCTCACCAATATTGTTGAGCTTGCTAAGATTCAGGCCAGGCAGATGCCCTTCGAGATACAGGAGCTCAGAGTTGTTGAGGCCCTGGGAAATCAGATCGAAGAATTCAGGAAATTTAAATCTTTGTATAGCAAGGAAACCCTGGAGATCCAGGCAAAGATTGATGACGATGTTTTGGATGTCAGGTTTAATGCCGATCCGGTGCGGTTCCAGCAACTATTCTCCTGTCTTGCCGAGAATGCGGTAAAGTTTACACATGAGGGATCGATTGAAATCGGATGCCAGAAATTCGATCAGAAAACCCTCCTTTTCTGGGTAAAGGACACAGGTATTGGCATGACCGATGATGAAATACAACAGATTTTCACCTGGTTTATTAAGGGGAAGAAATCGGATCAAAAGCTGTACCGTGGAACCGGCCTGGGTCTTACCATTGCAAAACTCCTTATCGAGAATATGAAGGGTCGTATCTGGGTTGAGTCTGAACCGGGACTGGGTTCCTGCTTCTATTTTACCCTGCCTGCAGCCTCAAGTCATCCAATCCGATTGATTCCCAAAATCTCACCAAAAGCAGATCCCAACGATCTGCAGTCAGCTATAGGGGCGGGGTGATACCCTGCTACCGGTTTCCTGATTTTTATCATATTCATTTCTAATATTCGTCATGGTTCCCCTAAGGCGCCTGTTATACTTTTAACAATCTTTTTCGGACCCCTTGTCCGAAAATTTTTTTAACCCAAAACCGATAAAAGAGGAGATTTAAAATGGCTGATGTTCAACAGATTATCAATGATGCTACAAAGGTCTATGGTAAAGAGAGAAAGGCCCTCATGCCTATACTTCAGGCTGTAGTAAAGGAGAAAAACTATCTCGACGACCAGGATATGATCTCAATTGCCAAAGCGTTGGATCTTTCTGCCGCGGAAGTATTTGGGACAGCAAGTTTTTACACTTTTCTGGACACGGTACCGCGAGGAAAATTTGTTATCCGGGTATGTAAAACCATATCCTGCCATATGGCTGGTAAGGATGCAATAATCCAGGCAATTGAGCAATTGCTGAAGATTAAAATCGGTGAAACAACCGTTGACAAGCAGTTTACCTTGTTAACTGCCAATTGCCTGGGCTGGTGTCACAAGGGTCCGGTTATGCTTATAAACGATGAAGTTTTTCCTGAGCTGACATCGCAGAAAGCAGTTGAGATCATTACCAAATACAGGGGCGAATAAGAACAGGCAGTAAAACCAATCAGAACAATGGAAACTACTAAGCTAAAAAGGGTTGATATTATCTTTGCCATGGAAGGCATTGATCCCATAAAGGTCGTTGAATCAACAATAAAAAAAGATCCGGATACCATCATTCTGGAGATGATTGACTCCGGGCTTAAGGGCCGTGGAGGAGCCGGATTTCCGACCGGGCTCAAATGGAAATTCACGCGTAATGAAGATAGTTATGACAAATACGTGATTTGCAATGCAGATGAGGGAGAGCCGGGTACATTCAAGGATCGGGAAATTCTTGACAGGGTACCTGAGAAGGTTTTTGCCGGTCTCGCTATTTGCGGATATACAATTGGCGCACGTGAAGGGTTTATCTATTTAAGGGGAGAATACAATTTTCTGCTGCCAAAGCTTAATGAAAAACTGGTTGCCTTTAACGCAGGGATGAAAAAGATCGGGCTCGATTTTACTATCCAGATGCGGTCGGGCAGCGGAGCATACATTTGCGGCGAAGAAAGTGCCCTTTTTGAATCGATGGAAGGAAAACGCGGAGAGCCAAGAAACAAGCCGCCTTATCCGACCGTATCCGGTTACCTCGGCAAGCCAACGGCCATTAACAATGTTGAGACTCTGGTCTATGCTTTCATGATCAGCAGGATAGGGGTAGAGAAGTTTAAAGAATTCGGGACCAAGGATTCAAGGGGATCAAAAGTATTTTCAATTTCCGGCGATACTCCGAAGGCGGGTATTCATGAACTTGAACTTGGCATGACTGTTCAGCAGTTAGTTGAAGAGTTTGGCGACGGTGATACCAAGGCGGTTCAGGTTGGTGGTGCTTCGGGGGGTTGTGTGCCAAGGAAGCTGTTTAAGGATACCATCATTGGGTACGAGGGAATTCCGACTGGCGGCTCGATGATGCTGTTCAACAGCCAGAGATCGATGTATAACGTTCTTCATGATTATCTTGAGTTTTTCACAGAAGAATCCTGCGGACAGTGCACACCCTGCAGGGTTGGTTGTCAGCAACTGCTCAAAGGGATAGAAGCTGTGAAACGCGGAGAAAAAAGTCCGTCTTACCTTGACGATTTGAAAAAACTGGCCAGAACAATGAAGGTCGCGGCCAAATGCGGTTTGGGACAATCGGTTGCCAATCCATTTGTTTCCATTGTAACCAATTTTAAGGAAGAAATCATTTATTAAGAAAACCCGTAACACCATGAATAAATATTTGGTTAACCTAACAATCAACGATATACCGGTTTCTGTTCCAGAAGGAACAACCATTCTGGATGCAGCAAAGAATCTGGATTTCCGGATTCCAACACTGTGTCACCATGAGGATTTATGCGTTGCGGGTAATTGCCGTGTTTGCGTGGTTGAGCAGATTGGAGGGAAAGCTCTTACTGCTGCATGTGCCACGCCAGTTTCAGAAGGAATGCAAATCCATACCAATAGTGCATTGGTGAGGACTGCCCGTAAGACCATAATCGAACTTCTTCTGTCGGAGCATAACTCCGATTGTACGAAGTGTTATAAGAATGGTAATTGCGAACTTCAAAGTCTTGCCCATGAATACAGGGTAGGGGACCATGTTTTTATCGACCTGGTTGGCACCAGAAAAAGAGTAATCGACAATCTGTCACCTTCGATTATAAAGGATGACAGTAAGTGCATTCGGTGTCAGCGGTGCGTGAGAACCTGTTCTGAGTTACAGGGTGTTTCCGCTTTGGCTGTGGCAAACAAGGGAGACCACATGAAGATTTCTACCTTTTTTGACCGGCCGCTGGTGGAGGTTGTTTGCACCAATTGCGGTCAGTGTGTCAACCGGTGTCCGGTTGGCGCGTTAGTTGAGAAGACCTATGTGGAGGAGGTTTGGGATGCCATCAATAATCCGAACGTTCATGTTGTGGTTCAGACTGCCCCGGCCGTTCGGGTCGCAATCGGTGAAGAACTCGGATATGATGCTGGTGAAAGATTAACCGGCAAGATGGTTACTGCCCTCAAGAGGCTGGGCTTTGATTCAGTCCTGGATACCGACTTCACTGCCGACCTGACCATTCTTGAAGAAGGGACGGAATTGCTGACCCGGCTTAAGCGTGCATTGGTAGACAAGGATACCACCGTGGCCCTTCCGATGACTACCTCCTGCTCACCGGGCTGGATAAAATTCATAGAGCATACGTTTCCGGAGTTTTTGCCAAATGTTTCAACCTGTAAGTCACCACAGCAAATGTTCGGCGCCCTGGCAAAGACCTATTATGCACAGAAGAAAGGTCTCAAGGCTCAGGATATTTGTGTCGTATCCATCATGCCCTGCACGGCTAAAAAGTATGAGGCTAACCGGCCGGAAATGCGCTCAAGTGGATATAAGGATGTTAATTACGTTCTGACAACCCGGGAGCTGGGTATGATGATCAAACAGGCAGGAATTAATTTTCAGAACCTTGAGGACTCCCATTATGACAGTATTATGGGTGAGTCTACCGGAGCAGCGGTAATTTTCGGAGCAACCGGTGGTGTGATGGAGGCTGCGTTAAGGACCGTATATGAAGTGGTGACTGGAAGGGAAGTTCCGTTCACCAACCTCAATATTGTTCCCGTCAGGGGCATGGAGGGTGTTAAGGAAGCAAAAGTTAAGATTGAAGGATGCCTCCCTGAATGGAGTTTCCTCGAAGGGATTGAAGTTTCCTGCGCTGTGGCACATAGCCTCGTGAATGCCCGCGATGTGATGCAGGCCGTTAAAGACGGTCGGGCCCATTACCATTTCATAGAAGTCATGGCCTGTCCGGGCGGCTGTCTGGGCGGCGGCGGTCAACCCATCCCAACCAACAATGAGATACGGAATAAAAGGGCGGCTGCCATTTACGAAGAGGATGCCGGATTGCCCTTGAGGAAATCACATGAGAATCCGGAAGTCAAGATGATCTATGAGGAGTTCCTTGGGGCACCGAATAGCCATAAATCACATGCTTTGCTCCACACGCATTACATTCCCAGAAAGAGATACTAATACCCTTTAAGTAGTGAAAAAGGAGGCTGTTCTGGAAATAGTCTCCTTTTTTTTTGAAAACCAGCATATATCATTTGTATAAGAATAAAACACTTTTATATTTGCCTGTGAATTAAATAACAATGTTATGAAAATAACAAAAGAAAATTTCAAGAGATCATTTGAGAGCAGGACGGGCGATTCGTTGCGGGGAAGGCGGGAAATTGAGTGATTCACTGAGGATTTTAGTATATTCAAAGAAGAATTGATAAATAGGTAAATTATTGATTGATAAATAGTAAGGACATGAATAAGGTTAAGACACCGGATGATCTCAAAAAACTTCGTGAGGATCTGCAGGGAAAAATCAAACTGCGCGAATCCGGAGGGCATCCAGAATCCATTGTTCAGGTTAGAGTGGCCATGGCAACCTGCGGAATAGCATCCGGTGCAAAGGAAGTAATGACTTTTTTTATGGAAGAGCTTGAGAAAAGAGGGATTGATGCGATGGTTACCCAAACCGGATGCATGAGTTACTGCTATGCTGAGCCGACTGTTGAGGTTACGCTGCCCGGAAAATCACCGTTGGTTTTCGGTTTTGTGAATAACCGGAAGGCAGATGAGATTATCGAGAAATACATCAAGAACGGAGAGCTGGTCGACGGCATTATCCCGGTCACCTATCACACGATAACCGAAAAACAGCAGGAGGTTTAAGCATGAGCAAGTACAAAATGAATATTCTGGTTTGCGGAGGAACCGGTTGTAAATCATCGGCAAGTGACCTTCTTGCTGCTGCCCTCCGAACAGAACTTGCGGAGAGGGGCCTTTCAGGCGAAGTCCAGGTTGTCGTAACCGGTTGTTTTGGTTTTTGTGAGCAGGGGCCGGTTGTTAATGTTTTGCCTGATAATACTTTCTATATCAAGGTTAAGCCGGAGGATGCAGTCACGATTGTATCGGAACATATCATAAAAGGTCGGAAAGTGCAGAACCTTCTGTATACGGATCCCGCAACCCAGACCAAGGTTGATGGTTCAGGTGCCATAGATTTTAATAAGAAGCAGTTACGCATTGCTTTGCGGAACTGCGGGTTTATCGACCCGGAAAAGATTGAAGAGGCGATCGCAAGAGACGGTTACGCAGCTTTGGCCAGGGTTCTGACGGAAAGCAGCCCGGAAGAAGTGATCGGTATAATAAAAAAATCAGGCTTGCGGGGCCGCGGTGGCGGCGGTTTCTCCACGGGTCTTAAATGGGAAATCACGTCAACGGTCGAGGCGGATCAGAAATATGTAGTGTGCAACGCTGATGAGGGCGATCCGGGTGCTTTTATGGACCGATCCATTCTCGAAGGGGACCCGCACACGGTTATTGAGGCAATGGCCATAAACGGCTACTGCACCGGGGCTGACAAGGGTCTGGTGTACATCAGGGCCGAATATCCCCTTGCCATTGAACGACTCAAGACAGCGATAAACCAGGCTCGGGAATATGGATTACTCGGGAAGGATATTCTTGGCAGCGGTTTTAATTTCGATATAGAGCTCCGTTATGGGGCCGGTGCATTTGTCTGTGGTGAGGAAACCGCCTTGATACACTCGATGGAGGGTAATCGTGGCGAACCCACCTTTAAACCACCTTTCCCATCCGAAGAGGGATATCTGGGTAAACCGACCAACGTTAATAATGTTGAAACGTATGCCAATATACCGCCAATCATTTTAAAGGGGGCCGATTGGTTCAGCTCGATAGGAACTGAAAAGTCAAAAGGCACCAAAGTTTTTGCACTGGCCGGCAAGGTTAATAATGTCGGGCTGGTTGAAGTCCCGATGGGCACCACGCTGCGCGAAGTAATCTTCGAGATCGGGGGAGGGATAAAGGATGGCAAGAAATTCAAGAGTGTGCAGACGGGTGGCCCCTCGGGGGGATGTCTCACCGAAAAGCACCTCGATATTCCGATCGATTATGACAACCTGATTGCTTCGGGCTCGATGATGGGATCGGGTGGTATGATTGTAATGGATGAAGATGATTGCATGGTTTCGGTGGCCAAATACTATCTTGATTTTACAGTAGAAGAATCCTGTGGTAAGTGTTCTCCCTGCCGGATAGGAAATAAGCGGTTGCATGAAATTCTCGATGAGATCACCAAGGGTAACGGTAAACCTGATGATCTTGACCGGCTTCGAAACCTCAGTGAGGTTATCAAGGATACTTCACTTTGCGGACTCGGGCAATCTTCCCCGAATCCGGTACTATCCACGCTTGAACATTTCCATGACGAATATATGGCCCATGTGGTCGATTTTAAATGTCCGGCCGGCCAGTGCCGCGACCTGATGATTTATACCATTGATGCGGCGAACTGCGTCGGATGTACGGCATGTGCACGTGTTTGTCCGGTTGGGGCTATTGCCGGTGAGCGCAAGGAGGTTCACTCCATTGATCAGACGATTTGCATTAAATGCGGTGCCTGTCTCGAGAAATGTAAATTCAATGCTGTTTTGGTATCCTAAAAGAAATAGAGACCATGAACAAGATAAAGATTACAATAGATAATAAACCGATAGAAGTGGATCCCGGGACCAGTCTGCTTAAAGCGGCGGATACGGTCGGGATTAAAATTCCCACTCTTTGCTACCTGCATCTGGAAGACCTCAACATTGAGAACAAGCCGGGAGGATGCCGTATTTGTGTGGTCGAGGTTGCAGGACGCAGAAACCTGGCTCCGGCTTGCGCCACTCAGTGCCTGGATGGCATGATAGTCAGGACAAATACTATGCGTGTTTTAAATGCACGAAAGACAGTTATGGAACTTATCCTTTCGGATCACCCTTTCGACTGTCTGATCTGCGCAAAGAGTGGTCAGTGCGATCTGCAGAAGCTTGCGCAGGACCTGGGAATCCGTGAGATTCATTACAAGGGCGAACAGTCGCATTACAAGGAAGACCGTTCACCGTCCATCATCCGGGATATGGATAAATGCATCCTGTGCAGACGGTGTGAAATGATGTGCAACGATTTTCAGACAGTCGGGGCTTTATCCGGTATCAACAGGGGATTCATGGCCGTAGTTGCTACCGCTTTTGAGCAAGACCTGGTTAAGTCACCCTGTACCTACTGCGGTCAGTGCGTGGCAGTATGCCCAACCGGCGCACTAACCGAGGTTGATCATACCAATCAGATCATCAGGCTGCTTGCAAATCCCAAGAAAACCGTCATTGTTCAGACTGCTCCGGCAGTCAGGGCTGCCCTGGGCGAAGAATTCGGGCTGGAACCCGGGACTCTGGTCACGGGGAAGTTGGTTTCGGCATTAAAGCAGCTTGGCTTTGACTATGTTTTTGACACCGATTTTGCAGCAGACCTTACCATTATGGAGGAGGGAACCGAGCTGCTCAAGCGGCTGACCAATTACCTGAATGGTGACAAGGAAGAATCCCTGCCGATTCTCACCTCCTGCTGTCCGGCATGGGTTAATTTCTTTGAAGAATATTTTCCGGAGCTGAATGATATTCCATCAACTGCCCGCTCGCCCCAGCAAATGTTTGGCGCCATTGCAAAAACCTATTTTGCCGATAAGATCGGTGTGGACAGGAAGGACCTGGTTGTGGTGTCCATCATGCCTTGTCTGGCTAAAAAGTACGAGTGTCAGAGGGATGAATTTAAAGTTGATGGGAATCCCGATGTTGATTTCTCTTTATCCACCAGAGAACTTGCAGCGCTTATCAAACAGGCCAATATTGATTTTCTGACTTTGCCTGATGATGATTTCGATAGTCCGATGGGAGAGTCGACAGGAGCGGGTGTTATTTTCGGAACTACCGGTGGCGTAATAGAAGCAGCTGTGAGGACTGCCTATGAATTATATACCGGTAAGAAGCTTGAAAAGATCGGATTTGAGGAATTGCGCGGAATGGCAGGGATTCGCCAGGCTACCCTTGATTTTGACGGTTTGCCCATCAATATCGGGATTGCACATGGATTGGGTAATGCACGGGAGTTGCTGGAAAGCATCAAAGCCGGAACCTGCAGTTTTCATGCAATCGAGATCATGGCTTGCCCCGGTGGATGTATCGGGGGAGGCGGCCAGCCTCTTCACCACGGAAATTCACAGGTCATTGTTGCGCGCCAGAAGGCCATCTATCAGGAGGATGCGAGTAAACCGATCCGGAAATCACATGAGAATCCTTACATCAAGAAGCTATATGATGAGTTTCTTGGCAGCCCACTGAGCGAAAAATCTCACCATTTGCTACACACACGTTACTTTGACAGAAGCAAAACGAAGGTGATCATCAAGAAAGAGCAGGAATAATATCTGTAAACAGTATTGCCATGTCCAGCATAAAGATAGAGTTACATGAGAACCAGGTTAAAGAACTGGTCGAAGTTTGCCGGTCATTCAATAATGAGGCAGGCGAATTGATAAATGTTTTACATAAGGCGCAGGGTATTTTCGGGTACCTGCCAGCCGAGGTGCAGGAAATTGTTGCCAGGGAGCTTAAAGTCTCGGTGGCCAAGGTTTATGGGGTGGTTACCTTTTATTCCTTTTTCACGATGGTTCCAAAAGGCCAGCATCCGATCTCGATCTGCATGGGAACGGCATGCTATGTAAGAGGTGCCGAAAAGGTACTCGATGAGTTCAAACGAAAGCTAAAAGTTCCGGTGGGTGAAACGACACCCGACGGTAAGTTCTCACTGAACTGCCTTCGCTGTGTGGGTGCCTGCGGCCTGGCTCCGGTGGTGATGGTGGGGGATAAGACGTATGGGCGGGTGTCGCCGGATGGGGTAAAGGAGATTTTGGCGGAATATGCGTAGGAAAGCAAAAGATAAAAGGCGAAAGACGAAAGTCAAAAGGCAAAAAATGCCTAAATGAAGGTAAGCCGGATCTCAAGGAGAAATTTTTTTTCCAGAATGCGGGCAATACGTTTGACAACGGTACGCCTGATTTCCAGTTCAACAGGCAGGCTTGGGTCCTGATGTGCAATATTTATACGGGTTCCAATGATAAAATGAACTTCATCGGATTGGAGAATCATTTTAATTATTTCATCAGCCGGACCTTTGGTTAATTGAAGGTTTTCCTGGTATTTTTCCAGCAGCACGGATACCTTCCCAAGAGTGAGGATACCCTCTGTAATCAGGTCGATGCCTTCCATGTGAGAAACCGGAGGGAGCTCGGGATCCGTAAATTCAAGCGAATCAATAATCTTCTTGTCCAATTCCCGGGCAATAATGTCAGCGGTTGTTGCACCGCAGAGAATCTTCCGTCCGGGAAAGTCCCTGACCATACCCGCAAGTTCGGCGTCTTTATCCTTTTCGTAGGGGGGGCCTGTGCATATCAGGAGTTTTCTGGGCTCCCGGAAATAGACTGTTGCACAGGAGGTGTCATCCTGCGGCTTGAATTTGTCATTCTGTACGGCAACGTTAACAATCCGTGTTCCCAGTTTACGGGCTGATATTTCAGGATCCCTTACTATCAGGTCGTGGACATGGTCGGCGAGTTTTTCCCGGTCCCAGCCGAACGGGTAGGCGGTATATCCCATCCCCGACTGTACCACCCCATCCGTACAGAGTACTATCCGGTCCTCCTTCCGTGACCTGAATGAGCAGGTTAATATTTCCCGCCCGGCATTCTTCTGGGATGTCATAATGATGCAGTTCCATTCCGGTTCGAGCATCTGGTCTCCCCTGAATATCAGTGCATGGGGATTATCGAACTCCAGAATCCGGGTCAGGCCGTTATCTTCGATATCCAGAACGGTAAAGGTTGCGTAGGAAATCTTGCGTTCGGAACACACCGGCAGCGTGTTCATGATGATTTCCGCAATTTTCTCAACATCCTTATGCTCGCGGGTAAAGTTAAGGGCCATGGTTGCGGTCAGGGTAGCGAGCATATTGGCCTTTACGCCGTGGCCCATACCATCCGACAGAACCATGATGGTGCGACCTTCCTCCGGGATTTTCTGACTCAGGAACACGTCACCGCAGATCCGTTCCCCGTCCTGGAATTTTTGCTGGCAGTTTATCTCTATATGAAATTGCTGAGGATCCATCAATTAGTCTTCAGACCGATAGTACTTGATGATTGAATTGAGCATTTTTTCTGTGTCAGAGGCACCTTCGCCAAGCAGGAAGCCAATTTTCTGAACCATTTCCAGGTTTTTGTCTATCACCTCCGTGACCTTCTTGATCACTTCCTCCTTTTGTACCTCGGGAAGCGACAGGTCGCGGAGAATTGCACCCAGTGTATTTCCTTTCTTTATCGGAAAAACGGACAGGTTCAGCATCCGGTTTTCCATCTGGATATCCTTGTGAAGGACTTCCTGGTTGTGCTGCAAGGCATGGCTGAAAAGGTTGATCATTTGAGGTGGGAGCAGGGTTTTTAGGTCGGCACCTTTTAGTCCCGGAATTACCTCATCAATGGTCTTTGCCTCCTCTCCGAGAATCTCGATGAATGTGCTGTTCGATTGGATGATGCGCAGGTTTTCATTGACGATCACTACGCCGGAAGGTATTTTTTGAAGGAGGGCTGAGAGAGTTTCAGAATATTCCCGGGTCATCTCTTTTTCCTCGCGGGCCAGTTTCTCAGATTCCTGAAGTGCTTTCTGGGCTTTAGCCAGCTGATCGTTCGATGTTTTCAGGGAGCGAATGTACTCCTGCCGGTTTTTCGTGCCGTAAAGGTGACACATTTCGGCTTTTGCCAGTCCTTGGGCCACGGAAACGGCAAAATCCCTGCATGACCGGTATCCACAGGCCTGACATCCCCGGTCTATGTCGTCGTTTCCGGTTTTGCCGATCAGGCTTAGAATATCATTGATTTCAGATTCATCCGGTTCGGGGAGAATCTGACTATCAGGAGTATAGGTGCGAGTGAAATCAGCAAGAGGGAAGGAGTTGATTTCCCGGGTCCATTCATCCTTGCCGGTTATGCCTGTCCTTTTCCTTGCGTACTCGGTCACCAGCGTCATGCGGCGGAATTTATGTCCGGTGGCCGACATGCCGGGTCCCATGATACAGCCTTCGCAATAGAACAGATCAAGGTGTTTTCTGATATCGTAAGTTTTGGCAAATTCATCCACAGCCTCCAGCATGTTCTGCCGTCCTTCTTCCGACAGGAAATTGCTGTCCAAAAGGTTTTCGAACTGTCCGGCCGCCTGCATGAGGCCGGCAGACATCGGAAAGAGGGAACCTGTCCGGCCGTTCGGTGGATCGAACTCGGAGAACTCAACTGAATTTTCCGATATCTTTTTGAGGGTAAAAAGCTCACGAAGTTCCGGAAAAGTAAGCTGGGTGTCAACCGGTGATGTTGCGTCCGCTCTCCTTATATCAAGTCGGCTGGCAAGACAGGGATTGATCAGGGTAACCATGCTGTCGCCGGGATTCTTTTTCCTGATGATTTCCGCCATAATGATTGCCGGAATCGGCATGGGGACGAGATTGTCGGTCAGCTCAGGGTAATATTTCCGGATAAAGGAAATAACCGATGGGCACTTGGCTGAGATCCTGTACTTTCCTCTGAAATCGGTAAAGATATCCGCATGCGCCTGAGCGCTCAGGTCGACTGCAAAAGACATGTCAAACACTCCCTTAAACCCTAATGCCCGGATCATGCCTACAAAGTTCCGGTAGTCTGTAATATCCGGAAATTCTGCAGATATGCTGGGATCTATGATTGCATAGCAGGTTTTGCCGGATTCAAGATCCAAACGGACTTGTTCAAGGTCTGAGCTGATGCGGATTGCGCGGGTAGGGCATATAGTATAGCAGCTTCCGCAAGCGATGCACCGGTCGTTTAAAATACTGACATGGTCGACATTTGGCCTCACCTCGATGGCTCTTACCGGGCACTCCCTGACGCAGGCATAGCAGAGGATACAATCTTCGGGTTCAACCCAGATTATTTTTGACGGTTTTCCGGTATCGGTTGAAACGCTCATCATAGGTCAAAGTGGTTCTTAAGATAATTGATAACCTCCTCTTCGCTGCCAGATCGGAGGGTTTGGTCGCCAATCCTGATGGAGGGTCCCTCTCCGCATTCTCCAAAGCAATGTGCTCCATGAAAAATAACCCGGTCTTCCAGGAAATTCTGTTTGAGGAATTGCTGGATAACCTGAACCATTTTCTTATTTCCTCTTGCAAAACAAGAGCTTCCAAGGCAAATGGTGATCTCGGTCTTGTTCACATTCATCGCTGAGGTGCTATCATTGTTTCAAAAATAACAAATCTCACAGCGATCATTGGGATTTTATCGGAAAAAGTTGTAAAATTTGCACTTAGATAATGATGTTAGAAAAATAACAATGTTTTTCAGATAACATATGCATTCAGAATTTAGTCTGATCCTGAGGCAATATCCCGAAGGCAGGCGGGAAAACCTGATTCCGATCCTTCAGGAGATACAGGATAGCCTGGGACATATTCCCGAGGAGGCTATTGCGGCTGTGGCTGCACATCTTGAGATGCCTGCCGTCAAAATATACAGTGTTGCCACCTTTTATAATGAATTCAGGTTTGATCCGGGTGGTCGTTATCATATACAGGCTTGTCAGGGGATTGGCTGTCAGGTGGATGGCAGCGAGAAGGTTCGCCGGGAGCTCGGCCGTCTGCTTGGAATCAGCCCTGGAGAGACCACTGAGGATGGATTATTCAGTCTGGAATGGGTGCCCTGCCTTGGCGTTTGCCAGGAGGCACCGGTCATTTCGG